>JAZRYF010000041.1:0-50499 GCA_045600625.1 Saccharofermentans sp. | reverse complement strand
AATTTTTCCTTACAGGCAGGAAGCAGAATATCGTCAGAACTATATCTTCATTCCTGGCACTTACTACAGTTTTTAACTGGGTATTTATGTTCAACTCGATAGATAACGAGAATGATGATTTTGTAGGTTTCCAGTACGACTCTGAGGTTCTGGTTTTGGACGGTTTTTCAGCTCTGGACGATGGTGTAGAACTATCACCTTATGGGCTTGGATCTTACTATCATTTCTATTTCCACCTGGCGAACGAAGACTGGGACTTCGGATATAATCGCACGAGTCCAACGATAATCATTAACAAAAATATTGGCACCGGGCACCTGGCTCAGGTTGGCAATATAGTTTTATTTGAGAAGGGTCAGCAGCATAGAATTGTCGAAGTAATTGACTACGGCGATGCATATGGACTTACCCTGGACGCACCAGAGGCCTTTACTATCAGTAAGTATGGACGTTTACTGGATGTCACTTTCTTATCAGAAGATGGAACACCACTTAAACCAGGCGTATATGAGGGGTATATCTCAAGCCTTGGCCTTCAGGGCAAAGTCTTCAGAAGAATCGCATCTATGGCAAACTGGGACAGAGGTGTTCGCGAGAAGAACCTAAGAATGGTCGCAGCCTTCCTTACTGCACTTACATTATCGGGCGTCGTGCTTCTCATCAACCGTAAGTATAACTTCCTGATGGCACTTTGCTTTGGAATGACATTTATTCTCTCCCCATGGATTGTTAATTATTCAAACAGCCTTTACTGGGTAGAGTTTACATGGTTCCTGCCAATGGTAGTCGGACTTATCGTCTCTATCTGGATTGATAACAAATTCGTCCGCATCGCATCTTATATCCTCGCATTCTTAACTATTATGCTTAAGTCACTGTGCGGCTACGAGTTTATAACTGCGGTTATGCTTGGACTTATCACATTCGCACTCGTAGATTTATTTAAATCCATTATCTCGAAGGATAAAAAGAGAGCTTTACTAGTACTAAGAACTACTATCATTATTGGCATTATGGCTCTTCTGGGATTCTTCATGGCTATCGTTCTTCATGCTAACTTAAGAGGCGACGGATCGATTATGGATGGCATCAGAAGCATCATCGAGCGAGATGTTTTACGCCGCGTCGGTGGCGGAGGCCTTAACGACTTCGAAGAACTTTACTGGGATTCCTTTAACGCTTCTTCATACGAGACATTAAGCCTTTATTTCCACTTCAAAACAGACGTCCTGGCAGGTCTTGATTCAAATACTTTCGCTGGGCTTATAGTGCTCCCTGTTGTGATTTTCCTTCACGATTATTACGGCAAAAGGCTTAATACAGAGAATGCGCTTTTGTATGTGGTTACATTCCTTACAAGCATCTCCTGGTTTATCCTTGCCAAGAACCATTCTTACATCCACACGCACATGAATTTTGTTATGTGGTACTTCGGTTTTATTGAGGTTTGCCTCTACGTAATCCTGGATAAAATCGTATATCTCGTATCTACTCGAAAGGCAGAAAACTAACCATGATTTCTCTCGTAGGCTACACAGGTTATGTAGGCAGTAATATTCTCGCCAAGGCAGGAGACAAAATTACTGGTCTTTATAATTCAAAGAATATTTGTGAAGCGTTCGGAACAAACCCAGATCTTCTTATCTACTCTGGAATGAGAGCAGAAAAATACCTGGCAAATAACGACCCTGAAGCTGATCTGAGATTAGTTCTTGAGGCGCAGGAAAATATCACAAAAATCAATCCAAAAAAACTCGTATTAATCTCTACTATCGATGTTCTTAAAGAGCCAAATGGCAAGGACGAAGATGCTTTTATAGATACAGTTGACCTTCACGCATATGGCCTTAACCGCTACAGATTAGAGCAGTGGGTTCGCCTGAATTATCCTGACAGCCTGATTATCCGTTTGCCTGGACTTTACGGAATTAACATCAAGAAGAACTTTATTTACGACTATATTAATGTAATTCCTTTTATGCTTAAGGAAGCTAAGTTTGATGAGCTTTGTAATATCGATTCTGAGCTTAAGAATTACTATACTTTGCAGGCTAACGGGTTTTATAAGTTAAATAGTATTTCTGAAGACGAGAAAGCATCTTTGAAGGTCAAATTTAAGACCTTAGGATTTACTGCACTGAACTTTACTGACAGCCGTAATGTTTATCAGTTTTACCCTCTTTCTAGGCTCTGGAATGACATTAATATCGCTTTGGAAAATAACCTTTTGCTTTGGCATCCGGCAACGATGCCTTTATCTGCGGGCGAAGTTTATGAGCATTTGACAGGCGATAAGTTTACAAACGAGATCTCCCCTTCTCCTGTTTACTATGACTATAAGACCAAGTATGCAGAAATCTTCGGAGGCAAGGACGGATATCTTATGTCAGGAAATGAAGTCCTAGATGACATTAAGACATTTGTGGAAGGAGCTTTAATATGAAGCTTTCTATTTCAAATATTGGATGGGTTCCAGAAAATGACAAAGCAGTTTATGAGTATATGAAATCTTCTGGATTTGAAGGCTTAGAGATTGCACCTACAAGAGTCGTATCCGGAAATCCTTATGAAGACTTAAGCCGTGCCAAGGCATGGTATGAAGAAATAACTTCCAGCTACGGCTTTTATATCCCATCAATTCAGTCGATGTGGTTTGGACATAATGAAAAAATCTTAGGTTCAAATGAAGAGCGCGAATTCCTGCTTGATTACACAAAGAAGGCAATTGATTTTGCAAGCGTAGTTAAGTGCCCTAACATCGTATTTGGATGTCCAAGACACAGAGCAATTCCTGAAGATATGGATTACTCGGAGGCTGAAGGCATCCTGGTTTCTTTCTTCAAGGAAATATCTGACTACGCTTACGACAATGAAACAATAATCGCATTAGAAGCAAACCCACCTATCTATAACACTAATGTTATGAATACTACCCGCGAAGCTATTGATATGATAGCTAGGGTTGATTCAAAGGGATGCCTGCTTAACTTAGATGTGGGAACGATGGTTGAAAATGGCGAGAATGCTAATGATTTGAAGGGCTACATTAATCTTATTAATCATGTTCACATCAGCGAGCCATTCTTAAATCCAATCGTAGAGCGAAGCCTTCATAAAGAGCTTAGAGATGCACTTGAGAGCGAAGGCTATGACAGGTACATTTCGATAGAGATGGGCTCAAAGAACGACATTAGTACAGTGTACGAATCCATAGATTATGTTAAGGGTATTTTTGCATGATAGTCGAGAAAAAGCCTGGCGTTCCAAAGTATATTTGTAATGAGTTCTCACCTAAGACGAAGGACTATGTTGTCTTGATTCCAATTATTAATGAGGGAGAGAGAATTCATAATGAGCTTCGCCGTGCTAAGGATGCAGGAGTATCGTCCTTTGCTGATATCGTGATATGCGACGGTGGCTCTAAGGATGGCTCCACAGAAGATGAAATCTTGAAGTCCTTTGATGTTAATACCTTGCTCGTAAAAGATGATCAAGGAAAGCAGGGCGCGCAGCTTAGAATGGGCATCAGCTTTGCCATCTCACGCGGATATAAGGGCGTAATTACAATCGATGGCAACGACAAAGACAGCATCGAAGACGTACCTTCTTTTATTGCAAAATTAGAGGAAGGCTACGACTTAATTCAGGGTTCACGCTTTGTAAAAGGCGGCGTCGCTGTTAATACACCATGGATAAGAACTGTGGCAGTCCGCCTTATACACGCACCTGTTATCTCCCTTACTGCAGGTCAGTGGTTTACCGATACAACTAATGCTTATCGTGCGTACTCTATGCGTTATCTTACGGATGAGCGTGTAAAGCCTCTTAGAGACATTTTTATGACTTATGAGCTCCTCGCATACCTGTCAGTTCGTGCTACTCAGCTTAAGATGAAGGCATGTGAGATTCCTGTCAGAAGAGCCTACCCTGCTACAGGTAAAACACCGACGAAGATTAGCTTTTTTAAAGGTAACAGCGAGCTTATGAAGATTTTGTTTAAGAATTTGTTCCGCGCCTATAATCCCAAGTAATCTCAATTCTGACAATTTTTACACAAATATAAAATAATCCTCCTCCGACTTGATTTAAAATAAAACTCATATATGTTCGGGGGAGGTTTTTATGGGATTTCACGCATTAAAATCCAATGAGATTACTCAGATGGAGTTAGACCATCAGCAGAAGGTCAGAGCATTCGCAGGAGAGTGCTGCGTAGTACTCGAGAATGACGGAATCTTACCTGTTAAGAACCCTTGTAAGGTTGCACTTTATGGTAATGGTGCAAGACAGACTGTTAAGGGTGGTACAGGTTCTGGTGATGTTAATTCCAGATCAGTTGTAAATATCGAGCAGGGATTGATTGAAGCAGGTTTTACTGTTCCAACAACAGCCTGGCTTGATAAATTTGATGCAGGTGTTAAGAAGCATCAGGAAGATTATAAGGAATTCATCAAGGAAAAGATGAAGGAGACTGGTATGAACGAGATTGGTACTATGTTTATGTACCCTCTTCAGTTAGCACCTATTACTCCTATTGATGATTCTGATATTTTTGAGGACTGCGAGCTCGCTATTTATGTTATCGCCAGAGACTCTGGTGAGGGTGGCGACCGTAATTATAAGAGAGGAGATTATCTCCTCTCTGAAGAAGAAATCGCTGCAATTACTAAGGTTACCTCCACTTATAAGAAGACAATCGTTCTTCTTAATGTTGGTGGAATTCTTGATGTTACAGAGCTTAAGGCAATCCCAGGCATTAACGCTATTATGAACGTCTCTCAGCTTGGTAACATCGGAGGCAATGTTGTAGCAGATGTACTTATGGGTATTGTAGAGCCTTCAGGAAGACTTACAGATACATGGGCAAAGTCATATGAGGATTATCCTAACTGGCAGAACTTCAGCCACAATAATAACGACGTATTAGATGAGATTTACTGCGAAGGTATCTATGTAGGCTATAGATATTTTGATTCATTTGATGTCGAGCCTTTGTATCCATTCGGTTATGGTCTTGGCTATTCTAAGCACGAGATTACAACAGATTCTGTTACTATCGAAGGTACTGTAGTTACAGTTAATGCTACTGTTAAAAATGTTGGTGATGTAGCTGGTAAGGAAGTAGTTCAGGTTTATGTATCTGCTCCAACAGGCGCTATCGACAAGCCTTATCAGGAGCTTGTAGCTTTTGCAAAGACTCCTGTTATCGACAGTGGTGCTACTGCTACAGTTACAATGACTTTTGACTTAAAGCAGGTTTCTTCTTATGACGTATATACATCTGCAAGATTGCTTGAAGATGGCGATTATATCGTTCGTGTTGGTAAGAACTCCAGATCTACAAAGGCTGTAGCAGTAATTACTCTTGATGAGACAGCCGCTACAGAGCAGCTTATGAAGCTCTTTGAGGACGAGGTTACTTTCGAGGAGTATAAGGCGCCAGGTAAGAAGCCATCGTTCTGCAACGACGACGCTGAGCTCCCTGCTGCAATTAAGCTTTCTTTGAGTTCTGATGATGTCGAGTGCAAGGAGATTTCCTATCAGGAGGAGCGTCCTGTTATCGAGAATAAGCGCGAGGACTTTATTACTTTTGATGATGTACTCGCAGGTACTGCTACAGTTGAGGAGCTGGTTGCTCAGCTTTCAGAGGAGCAGCTTGCTAACCTTTGTGTTGGCGGCTTCTCTAATGGCATGGATACTATGGTTATCGGCTGTTCTTCAGCTAACGTTCCAGGAGCTGCTGCTGAGACAACAACATTCTGCTTTGAGGATCGTAAGATTCCATTTACAATCCTTGCTGACGGCCCTGCTGGTCTTCGTTTGCAGCCACACTTCAAGGCTGATGGTTATGACGGCAAGCTCCTCCCTGGTGGTCAGGTATTCGGACTTACAGTGTTCCCATTTCCAGACGATCTCCCAGAGACAGCAGTTGACTACTATCAGTACTGTACAGCGATCCCGATCGCATCAGCTCTTGCTCAGTCCTGGAATATGGATTTGATTTATGAGGCAGGTAATATCGTTGGTGTTGAGATGAAGAAGTACTATGTACACTACTGGCTTGCTCCAGGTATGAATATCCACAGAAATCCGCTTTGTGGACGTAACTTCGAGTACTATTCTGAGGATCCACTTCTTACAGGACGCTGCGCTGCCGCTGACACTAAGGGTGTACAGGCTCACGGTGGTCAGGGTACAACAATCAAGCACTTCGCTTTGAACAATCAGGAAGACAACAGAATGTTCTCTAACTCTCACGCATCTGAGAGAGCTCTCCGTGATTTGTACTTAAGAGGCTTCGAGTTAGCTATTAAGGAAGCTCAGCCATACTCAATCATGACATCCTACAACTTAGTTAACGGCGTTCATGCTGCAAATAATGTAGATCTGATTCAGTACGCTGCTCGTGATGAGTGGGGCTTTGAAGGTGTTGTAATGACTGACTGGTGTACAACAATGGAGCCATCTAAGTGTAAGAACCCAAGATCCTACTCTGACCTCTGCGTGAAGGCAGGTAATGATTTGATTATGCCAGGCTGTGCTAATGACGTAACTGAGATTTTAGAAGGCGTAAAGAAGGGGTCAATCGGACTTGGTGACCTCCAGTTCTGCGCTACTAATGTGCTTCGAATCACAGCTAAGTGTTTTAAGTAATAAATTGGCGATTTAACAATGTTAAAGCCCCGTGTTCCTTAGGTTCGCGGGGCTTTTGTATTTGTCTTTAATTCTTAGTTTTTACTTGGAAAATTTATTAATCAGCTTCAAATAAAGCTTAATAAACAGTCCATTGATGATTGCTGCAATAACTGTTCCCTCACGGGTTCCAACGATTTTTCCACCACAAAGAATCAGGGAGATTACGATTGATAAAGACACATAAGTCACATCAAAAATGACCTTCACCGTACCGAATTCTTTGTTATAAGTATCGCTAATCGCCTTAACAAAGGCTTCGCCTGAGTTCATTATTACATCAGCTTTAATCTGAATAACAATTCCGAACGCGAGTACCGCAGTTCCTAAAACCACGCATACTAATCTGGCTGGATAGACGCTTACTGGAATATTCTTTATCATCCACACTCCAAAGTCTGTAAAATAACCGAACAGCACTGACAGCGGAATCTGTAATAGCTGGAACGGCTTAAAGTTTTTACGTAATATAAGAGCCTGCCCCAAAATCAAAACGCAGTTGGTGATAATAAGCCAGTTACCTATGGTTAAGCTGTCAAACCTGATACTCATAACATTTGCTATCGAAGATACAGGCGATACACCAAGTTCACCCTTCTTGGTAATAGCAACGCCGAGGCCTGAGAAAAACAGACCAATAATAAATGCTAGGCATCGAAGCGCATAAGCTTTGTTAAATCTTGTCTTAGTCATTATTTCAGTTTGTAAAGTTTGCAGTTCTCTATTCCTGTGCTCCAGTAATCCTTAAGCGGGATATTCCAGACACGATTAATAATACTCAAATTCATAGCTCCGTGTCCAACGATAAGCACATCTTTGCCTTCGCCAAGTAACGGCTCCACGACTTCTTCCAAGAACTCGCCAGTTCTTTTGAACAAATCATCCCAGCTCTCAGCGCCTTCTAGCGGTTCCGTATAGTTCTCAGGATTTTTAAAAATCACATTAACTGGCAGGTCAGGTCTCGAGAAGCTCTCCTCGACGCCCTCGTAAATTCCAAAGCTCATCTCGACTAATCGATTGTCAGTAAAAATCGGCACCTCGCGATCTTTAAAAAAAAGCTCAGCCGTCTCTCTTGCTCTTATCAGAGGCGAACAATAGCACACATCGAAATGCACGTCCTTATTCTCCTGACCCGCCTTTATGGCCATCTCTCGTCCCTCTTCGTTCAGAGGAATATCAGTTCTGCCCTGGAGTTTGTGGAGAGCATTCCAGTCAGTTTTTCCGTGACGAATTATATAAAGCATCGATTACTCCTAGTAACAAAAGGCTCATCAGTTGCCTGACGAGCCTGACGTATCTAGATACTACATCACTTCAATACCTAACTCAAATCCCATGTATCAGAAATTAACCTGCTCAGACTGAACCTTCGCGGCCTTTGCACGCACAGTCTTAACAGAAGCCGCAAAAATCTTATGCATTCCAGTAACAGAATCGACCAGCCCTTCACAAACATTATCTTCTACACCGATACTCTTACTGAATTCGTAAAGCATCAGAAGTCTTCCAGAAGAGTAATATCCATTTTCCAGGAATTCTACAAATCTGTTTCTTCCAATCGCATCAGAGGACAAATTAGCTGCACTGCACAATGCCATAGCCTCCTTAAAAATCATGTCTGCGATTGATGTATGTCCGGCAATCTTAAGCGCCTTAACATATTCATAATTCACCAGATTGAAGTTGTTGGCCATATCCTTCAGGCTTGGACGTTCATGATTCTGCGAGCTACCAGAATTATTAGTCTCCTCAGCAGCAGGAACCTGATTATCAAAAGTTTTCTCTTCGTTTTCCATTTTTATCTCCTTAAAATTCCAAATTATCGCCGGCAATTAAAGACTACTACGCGTCAAGCCCTTTGTTGGACAAAATTGGCGACAAAAAACGACAAAAAACGACAAAGAAAAAGCTACGCTCACGCCTCTGCCTTTCGAAATGGGAGTGTTGATGGGAGTAAAAGGCAGGTTTTACTCCCACGTTTACTCCCATTTGGGTGCTCTGACGCGAAAAGGGAGCGTTGATGGGAGTAAAAGGCATGTTTCACTACCACGTTTACTCCCATCTGGGGCCTTAGCACGAAAAAGAAGCGAGGCGACAAGTTACCCACTCGAAGAATTCCCAATACCGTGCTAAAATAACGCGTATATTTATTAATAATAAAGAGGACTTTATGAAGATTACTAAATTATCCGCTATAGCTACACCTAAGATTCTACTTCCTAAGGAAGGAACTGACATGTCCAAGTGGGCAGTAATCGCCTGCGACCAGTACACATCCGAGCCTGAGTACTGGGACGGCTGCTACTCCTATGTTGGAGATGCTCCATCCGCACTTAAGATTGTTCTTCCAGAAGTTAAGCTTGGAACTCATACACCTGAGCAGATTGACGAAGAGTTGAAGCTCATAGCTGAGAACATCACAAAATACACTAACGAAGGTATCTGGAACGAGCCTGTTTGTGGTTATATCTTAACTGACCGTGCTACTTCCCTTCACCCATCTCGTAAGGGCATCATGCTCGCAGTTGACTTAGAGCAGTACAGCTTTGTACCTGAAGACAAGGCAATGATAAGAGCTACTGAAGGAACTGTACTTTCTAGAATTCCACCAAGAGTTAAAATCAGAGCAAATGCTGAGGTTGAACTTCCTCACATTATGCTTCTTTATAACGATCCAGAGGATAAGGTTCTGACTAACGCTCTCGCATCAAATCCTGAGACTATCTACGACACAGACCTCATGCAGGGATCTGGTCATATCACAGGTAAGTTCATCCCAGAAGGCACACCTGCAGCTGACAAAATCGCTGAGGACTTCGCATCACTTATCAGCAGCGACGGTTTGCTCTTTGCAGTTGGTGACGGTAATCACTCACTCGCATCTGCCAAGGCTCACTGGGATAACGTAAAGAAGAACCTGACAGAAAACGAGCTCAATACTCACCCTGCAAGATTCGCACTCGCTGAGGCAGTTAATATTCACGACAAGGGTCTTGATTTTGAGCCTATCCACCGCGTAATCTTCAATATCACCAAGGAAGAGTTCATGGCAAAGGCCGAAGAGTACTTTAAGGACAATGGATTCTCAACAGAAAGCACAGAAGGCCAGTCTTTCGTAGTAGTTTCAGACTCAGAAGATGTTACAATCACTTTAAGCAACCCACCTCACACATTGGCTGTAGGTTCCGTTCAGAAGATGATCGACGACCTCGGATTAGAGTGTGACTACATCCACGGCGAAGATTCCACTCGTAAGCTTGGAACAGGAAATAGCGTTGGCATCCTGGTTCCTGGAATCTCCAAAGATACATTCTTCAACACAATTGAGACTGAGGGTGTCTTCCCTAGAAAGACATTCTCCATGGGCGAAGCGTTCGAGAAGCGTTTCTATTTAGAGGCACGTAAAATTACATTATGAGTAAAGTAACCATCATCGGCGCTGGTCTGTCAGGACTTGTATGTGGCATGCGTTTAAGCAAGGCTGGCTTTGATGTGGAGATTTTGGAAGCACTCAATATGCCTGGCGGCATGCTTCAGTCTGCTCGTAGAGGCGCAGAATATATTGAGCTTATCCCACACCACTTAAGAAGAACTGACCGTGCACTTTTATCATTAAGTAAAGAGCTCGGCCTCGACTCCAAAATCAAGTGGTATGACAGCTTTTGGTATGGTCGCGCATCGCGTAAGAAAATCGGTTATTTCGATGGTGGATTCGCGACACTTATCAACGTATTGATGCTCGAGTTTACTGACAACGGGGGACGTATCACATACTCTGCGAGCGTGTCTGAAATCACAAAAACTGAAAGCGGCTATAAGACATCCGCTATCTTGTCTGACACCCAGAAATACGAGGTCTTAAGCGACTACGTTATCTTCACAGGCTCTGCGAGATCATTCGTAAATGTAAGTCACGGCCTGCCTCTTGGCATGAATATCAGAGACCAGCTCATGAACATCACATATGTCTCAAAAATGTGTCTCGCACTTCTCGTAAAAAAGCTTCCTAACGACGCTTACATTCAAAAGAAGTTTACGTCCAAGACACCGCTGCCTTTCGAAAGGGTGGTGAACCACAGCGCCTGCTTTAAGGACAGAAACTATGGTGGCGAGGTGATTTTCCTTGTCGGCTCCTGCTCAATTTCTGATCCGCTCTGGGTCGCTTCTGATGCTGATGTCATGAACGAATATGTCACAGCCTACAGAAAGATCTACCCTCTTATTCGTAAGTCTGATATTAAGTCCTGGCGACTAACCAAGATCAGGTATGCTGTATCTGACGCGTACCCAAGTCAGGATTTAACAGAGCCGATGGACGACGTATTTGTCTGCTCTTCAGCACTTATTAAGAACGCTACAACGGAAACTCCGGAAAACCATATGGATGGCGTAGTGACACTTGCTACTTCCATCTGCTCAAGAATTATCGTAAAGGAAGAACAAAAGGCTAATGAGCACGAAGAAACAACAATCATTACAGCAATTTGATTATCGTAAACTGGCGCTTTTTATAATCCCATTTGTTGCCATGCTGGCATTTGGTGTCTCCACTATGGGTGCGACAGACACCATGAGTGTATTCAGATTTTATCTGGCACTCACATTTATGGGTTTGGCGGCTTTCCCTCTTACAGCCTCAATCTTTTCTAATGCAAAGAGCGCAGGCTTCGTACTATCCAAGCCACTTGGTATTTTAAGCATCTGCCTTGTTGTATGGGAACTTACCTATATTAAAATCTTCGGCTTTACATACTTTACGGTTGTACTCGTTCTTCTGGGACTGGCTTCAACTTGGTTTATTAAGTCTCTTCGCGATAATGCTCTTAACGCTATTAAGAGAGATGGCGTAGTAGAAAATATCGTTATCGAAGAGACATTATTCGCGCTCGTACTTACTTTGCTTTGCTTCTGGAAAGGCTACTACCCAGACATCAACGGTCAGGAGAAGTTCATGGACTATGGCTACATGATGTCCATGCTTCGTAATCCAAGTCTTCCAGCTAACGATATGTGGCTTGCCGGTGAGTCAATTAACTACTATTACTTTGGTCAGTTCATCTATGCGCTCATCACAAAGCTTTCCACAGTAACACCTTCAGTTGCTTATAACATCTCTATGTGCTGCTCCATCGCTCTGCCATTTTCAATGTGCGTTACGATTGGGCGTATGTTTGTAGATGGCGCCAGGGAATTAGGAGTAAAAATTCCAAGATTCTTCTCCATTATCGCTGGAGTATTCACAGGACTTGCCGCTATGTTCTTTGGTAATTCCCACTCTTTTTACTACGATCCTAATGGTCTTGGTAACGGCATTCTTCCTTTGTACGAGAAGCTTGGAGCAAACATCGGTCAGACTACAAATTTCTTCTATCCTGATAGTACACGTTATATCGGTTATAACCCTGATTCATCTACAATCGAAGGCATCAAGAACGGAGGTGACTACACTATCGAGGAATTCCCATTCTACTCCTTCTTAGTTGGAGATTTGCATGCTCATGTATGCTCTACTATGGTTGTTCTATTGATATTCGCTATCGCGACAGCTCTTGTTTTTAAGGTTGGTTCAATGCCTTATAGCAGAGTTAGCACAGGAGACACACTTAAAGATCAAATCCTGTTTGAGATTAAAAATCTTATGTGTCCTGAGATAATTGCCATTGCACTTTTACTTGGCGTTGCTCAGATGACAAACTATTGGGATTTTCTTATCTACTTCATCTTCGGATCTATGCTCCTGCTTGTAATTAATACGAGAACAACAAGGGATTTCTCCACTGTTACAGGTGCCATCGTATTTGGTGCAGGCGTAGCTTCAATCCTTGGTCTTTACCTGCTTACTTCAGGTAACCCACTCGTTCATACAATACTTCAGACTCTGGTATTCGCAGCGCTTCTTGCAAGCACAGCATATATTCCATGTGCCTTAACAAGAACTGCAACAGGCATGAGCGCATTCTTCGCTATCTCATCCTGGATTGCGCTACCTTTTAACCTTAACTTCGACATGATGTCTAACTCTCTAGCACTTACAGTGAACCGCTCTCCTATTTACCAGCTCTTCATCTTATGGGGAACACATGTAATTATTAATGTCGTATTCTTAATCTTCGTTATCACTCACAAGACTCCTGTTAAGCCTACAACCAAGAGCCGTACAGCAACATATGACAACCCTGTACAGAAGTTCTTCGGTGAGCGTAATATCATGGACGTATTTGCCTGTGGTGTAATTGTAGTAGGACTCCTGCTTCTTATCTTCCCAGAGATTGTTTACGTTCGAGACATCTATACTGGTGGTTATTTAAGATCTAACACGATGTTTAAGTTCACATATGCAGGCTTCATCATGCTCTCCATCGCGATGATTTATTCCATCGTAAGACTTATGTTTATGGAACGCCGTAAGAGCAGTGGTTACTCTACAGTTGGATTTATTTTGTCAGTTATTTTTACTGTTATGCTCTGCGTTCCTGGACACTACACTTTCGCAGCTTTGCAGCAGCGTAATGGCGGAAGCTTGGACAAATCTAACTATAAGACCCTGGATGGTACAGCTTACCTCCCAGAATTTGCGAGCTCATATATCAACAGCGATTTTACTTATGGAAATATGCGTGAGTATGACGCCTGCATCGACTGGTTTAACGCTGAAGTTGAAGGTTCCCCAGTCATCATGGAGTCACATGGCTTAAGCTATACCGACTACAATATGATTTCTGCTTATACAGGCCTTCCTACAGTTTGTGGATGGCAGACTCACGAGTGGCTTTGGAGATTCCACGGTGTCGTAAATCCTGAGACAAATATCTTAGAGTCTGACCCTGAGAACGATGTATGGCAGATTTATTTAACTCCAAGATATACTGATATCGATACAGTTTATACTTCAACAGACACGAATCAGATTCGCTCGATTTTGGATCGATATAATGTTGAATATGTAATATGTGGAGACCTCGAACGCGAGGCTTATGGCGTTGATAATGTTGGTATAATCTCAACTCTTGGTGAGATTGTATTTAATGACGATACCCTGTTCGTAATTAGAATTTTCAGATAAGATTCTTCACATAAAGTAAAGCATCTAATCCCTGCCCGTAGTAATTACTGCGGGCATTATATTTTGTATAACCATTCTTCTCGTAAAGCTTAATAGCAGGAGTGTTATCAGACTCAACTTCCAAGAAAATCTTCTCTACCTGGTGATCCTTCATAAAGCTATCCAAGACTTCCATTAACATCTGTCCTGCACCCTGCCCTCGCATCTCTGGCATCACGCAGATATTGCCAATCTCTGCTTCTTCAAATAAAAAGGATGCTCCTATATAGCCCTGTGGGATGTCGTTATCATCAACTGCGACCAGCGCGACCTTCTTATCAGATGTAATTAAAGACTCGATTAACTCTCGAGACCACGGATGTCTGATTCCGCTTCTCTCGATCTCACAAATCCTGTCGACATCTTCTACAAAAGCCTGACGAATTATCATTTATTAGAATACTTGTCTGCTCTTGTACCAGAGCAGTAGCTTGCAGTAACAGCTGCGCCATCCATTGCTTCTGCCCCTGTAGAAGCCTCATAAATACCCTTAGGCAAAATTACGCATCCGTTTGCATATTCTACCTTACTCGCCCAATCAAGCACCTTCTGAAGCGTTGGAGCGCCATCTCCGATTACGATAAGCTGCTTTTGATTAATATTCTCGATATTTTTAAGTAAATCAGAAAACTCTTCGTTGGAATAAGCACCGTCTTCGATTAAATTCTCATACTTATCCCCTGATAAAGCTGCTCCAAATACTCTGTCATTACGCGCGTCAAAGCAAGGGATTAAAATCGTATCTGAAGGAGCTGCGATTACATTTTGAACGCTTAGTGCGAGAGCCTTCAAAGAAGATACAGGAATTACATCAACACCCAAAGCCAGTGCCATACCTTTTACGGCTGACAGACCAATACGAATTCCTGTATAAGATCCAGGTCCGATAGTTGAAGCTAAGACATCGATGTCCTGAAGCGTGAGGCCAGCTTTTTCTACCACGCGCATAACAAGTGGCATGAAGGTCTCAGAGTGAGTCTTCTTCTCGAGGGATAACTCGTATGCTAATTCCCTGCCGTCCTCATAGATTCCGGCACAGCATGTAGAGTTAGATGTATCGCAAACAAGAATTCTCATTATGTCACCTCAATTAGTCGTTCAGAGCCGCTGCCTGTAATTTTAATTTTTATCGTATTGGAAGGCAAAATATCCTCTATAACGGAACTCCACTCGATAACGCACACGCCGCCCCTGTAAAAATATTCATCAAGCCCTGCGTTAATGAAGTCCTCGCTGTCCTGAAGCCTGTAGGTATCAAAATGGAAAAGTGGAACTTCTGCCACAGAGCCGTCTGTCGCATCAACATACTCGTTAACGATAGTAAATGTCGGAGAGCAGACATCTTCGTCCATGAGGCCCATTCCCTTGGCGATGCCTCTTGTCATAACAGTCTTGCCTGCACCAAGGTCTCCGTCAAGCGCGATAACATCTCCCGGCTTGGCGTTTTTCCCTAAGTCGACTCCGATTCTTTCCGTCTCCTCGTAGCTTGTCGTCTTATAACTTGGCATTAATCCTCTACTCCCAAAAGCTTCGCCGCTGTATCATAAAGCACAGCCTGCTTCTCACCTTCTGTCAGCGGAAGCTTCTCGAAATAATTCATCTCAGGTTCGTGCTCCCACATCGGATAATCTGAGCCCCACATTACACGGTCCACTCCATATTTACGAATTATTCTAACAGCATCTTCCTGAGTAAGCCATTGAAGTGTTGAACTCATATCAACATAGATATCGTATTTACCTGCGATTAATTCTTCTGCGTCTTCCCACTTAGCCCAGCCACCTAAGTGTGCTGCGATAGTTGTAAGACCAGGTGTATGCTCTATAAATTTAGCAAGCTGTTTGGGATTAGAGCGCTCATATCTTGGATCTCCACAGTGTAGTAAAACTGGAATACCATATTCCTTAATTAAGTTTCCAAGGTCCCACGCTCTTTGTTCGTCAAGCGAGAAATTCTGGAAATCAGGATGAAGCTTAACGCCCTTAAGACCTAAGTCTACGAGGTGCTTTAAATCAGCTTCTATATCAGCTGACTCAGGGTGCAAAGAGCCAAAACCAGTGAATACTCCAGGATGAGAATTAACCTCAGAGGCTATGAATTCATTAATTGAATTAACCTGCTCAGGCTTTGTGGCAACTGAATGTACGAGATAGTGAGTAACACCAACCTTAGAGCCGTCCTTTATCAAATCATCAGTCATGCCATTTAACGAACGATCAAGTCCGTAGAATTCACGAATACCAGCAGTCGCTCTGGCTGCCACCTTCTCAGGATATATATGACAATGTGCATTAATAATTTTCATCGGACTATTATAAAACACGCCTGCTACATTTTCCAACGCAAAACAAAACCCTGCGGTATAAACCACAGGGTCCTGATAAGTAAACCAATATAATCGATTGATTAACGCTTGGAGAACTGGGAAGCCTTACGAGCCTTCTTGAGACCTGGCTTCTTACGCTCCTTCATACGAGCATCTCTTGTGAGAAGACCAGTTGTCTTAAGTGTTGCCTTGTAAGCATCAGCGTCTGCTTCAACAAGAGCTCTAGCGATACCGTGACGGATAGCACCAGCCTGACCGGAGATACCACCACCGATAGCCTTAGCGATTACGTCGAACTTATCGGATGTCTCTGTAGCAACGAGTGGCTGACGAACGATGAGCTTCAATGTATCAAGACCGAAGTACTCGTCGATATCCTTACCGTTAATTGTGATCTTACCGTTACCAGGTACGAGGCGAACGCAAGCAGTAGCATCCTTGCGGCGGCCTGTGCCGTAGAAATAAACTTTGTTAGATTTCTTAGCCATTGTCATTCCTCCGAATTACTGCTCAAATGTGTACTCAACAGGCTGCTGAGCTGCGTGATTGTGCTCTGCACCAGCGTATACGTGGAGCTTTCTGAACATCTGACGGCCGAGGGAGTTCTTAGGAAGCATACCCTTAACAGCAAGCTCCAAAGCAACCTCAGGCTTCTTAGCCATCATTGTCTTATAATCTGTCTCCTTCATTCCTCCTGGATAACCAGAGTGATGACGGTAGTACTTCTGATCAAGCTTCTTACCTGTAAGAACCATCTTAGAAGCGTTAAGTACGATTACATAATCGCCTGTATCTGCAAAAGGTGTGTAAACTGGCTTATGCTTACCTCTGAGAAGCTTAGCAACCTCAGTAGCAAGACGACCAAGAGTCTTACCTGTAGCGTCGATAACAAGCCATTTTCTCTCGATATTTGAAGGTGTAGCAACAAATGTCTTCATATGACTTTACTCCTATCTTTTATTAAGGCGCTCTTCAAAGCGCTCAAGTATAATACTTGCTGACTATATATAAGTCAATACTTTGCACGAAAAAAGTTTCTAATTCTCCAAAAATCGCGCAAATTCGCTTAAATTCTCTCTTATCCTACGATGGCAGTGTAAGTAATCGCGCTAACATTTCCGCCTTCAAATACGAAGGCTAAGATAGAATCGCCTCTGTAGAACTCAACACCAGATGTTCCCTGCACTCCATCGTCTCCATAAGTAGCATATACATCGTCAGCAGAATCGCCGATTCTTATACCTTCAACAGTAGCAACTGTATCATCGCGAAGCTGAACTGAAGAGATATAGAAATTGTCATTCATTGTGTAGCAGTAAACAGCAATTGATGTATAAGTATAAATCTTATCAAGACCCTCATATGCACATGAAGGAGCCTCAAAATAAGAATAGTCATCGCCTAATGCTTCGATAACCTCATCAGATGGCTGATTCATGTGAATCTCCATACCGTTATAGCGAACGTAGTAAGCATCGGAGGATGCTGCCTCTGTAGCATCAGAAGAAGCCTCCGCTCCTTCAGCTCCTGCCTCTGTAGCAACAGCCTCGCCACCTGAGATAACAACCGGAGCTGTATCCTCTTCTTCCTTGGCGCAAGCTACTAAGCTCATACACATAGCGCCAGCCAAAATTGCTGATAAAATCTTTCTCTTCATAAAAACCTCCAAAGTCTTTTACTCTATTGCATTAACGCCCCACGACATAAGCTCACCATACTCGGCAAGCTCTGCCATCTGTGCGTCTCTTAACTCATTATAAAAAGCGATATCCTGCTCCCAGATAGACGCTACCTCAGGAACCTCGCGATAATCAGTAAGTTCAAAATTACGTACAAGATATGCTCCGATATAATCAGCCCACTTCTGCGCGCCAGTTAAGTTCAGGTGCAAACCAGCATCATAAGTATCGACACTCATATCAAGACCAATCTCGTCACGTAAGTCTATATAGTTTATATAAGGAATATTATTAGAAGAAGCAAATCTTCTTACCTGATAATCCCACTCCTGGTACCAGTGAGGATACAAAGTTGGCGCCTTGATAAGCACTAACTCGATATCATTCTCGCGGCAAAGCTGCGCCATTCTCGCCAGATAGTCCATAGACATATCAGGCAGATTGTAATTTGTAAGCGGCATTATTGGCGGGAACTCTCCCTCAGGATTAATATCTGCTCGCATATAGTAACCATTAACTGTAACTCGGTCTCCACCCCATAGGCAGTCATAGTCAGTCTGTGTCAGTTCATTCCAGCGGGAATGGTAACGAAGAAGCGGGAACACATAGTCAATCATGTGCTCGCCTTCTGTCATGGAAGCATTAATCGCATCCCACTTGGCAGAAGACCACTCCATACCATCTAATGTCATTCTGTTATAAGACTCGCTTTGTGGCTCGCCATACTTAAGCGCGAGTACGTTAAACACCACAACTTCAGGTGTCTCGTAACGTAGCGTATCCTCAAGCAGGTAGTAAGACTGCCATGTAAGCTGCTGCGCGGAGCCTCTGATATAAGAGGAAATACCATAGTTCTCGTAAAGCGTAACCGTCGAAATGTTCTCGTACACTTCACAGTCGCCGAGGAATAATACTTCATGTGGGACTTCGCTTTGGTAGTATTCTCCAATCATCGCGCCTTCTACAATTCCGTGCTGATACTTAGGCATCACTAAACGCTGAGCAACGTATAAACCAAATACTGTCAAAGCAATAAATACTATCGTTAAAATCCAGCAGCAGGTCAAAATAAAACCGCGGCTTGTAAAGAACTTCTTAAAATCGATTTTTGGCAATTTAACAGAAGGCTTCTTCTCAGGCTTATTAGACTCATTAGGCATATCATCAATAATAGAGTCCTGAACAGGCTCGATATTAAGTGGGATTTTCTCATCGTTAGAATTTTCCATATCTTACCTCCTTAGAACTGATTATAGATGAACTGAGATGCGTCAAATCCGACACCATAAGCACCGAATAAAGCGATTGCTAGTACTAAGCATGTGCAAGCTATAAGGAAGAGTGGATACTTGTCGAAGAGCATTTCGCGCAGATCCTTCCCCTTCAAAGCCTTATAAAGACTTACTAAGAACACGATTACGATAGCGATACCCGCTACCATGTAGTCGCCTGATGTAAGACCGAGGTTCAAAAGCTCGGAGGAGCCGAGACTTCCAAAGCCAGGCTTATAGAACATTGTAAAGAACATCTTAAATGTAAGGCCAGCGTCGCGGTAGCAGTCAAAGAGCTTTAAGGATGACATAAGGAAGAATGTTCTAACAATCTCGAAGATCTTATACCCTGTCTTCTCCTTAAGACCGAACTTGGCGTGGAATTTGGCATAAAGTGGCTCTAATTCCTGAGAGATCATGATTACTGCAAAGTTCATAAGGCCCCATACAACAAAGTGCCATGCAGCGCCGTGCCAGATACCTGTTGTAAGCCATACGCAGAAGCATGCTACATATACAGGAATTCTCTTGCCGATGGCGTTACCTAAGTGCTGACGCGACCACTTGGAGAGCTTCAAAATAGTTGGAGATACAGATAATGGGTAGAAAATATAATCTGTAAACCAGGAGCCCATAGTGATGTGCCAGCGGTTCCAGTAGTCCTTGATATTCTTGGAAAAATAAGGGAGATTGAAGTTCTCTGCCAGCTTGATTCCAAGGAGCTGGGCGATACCAATGGTAATGTCGATACCACCTGTAAAGTCACAGTAAAGCTGAGCTGCGTAGAGCATCATTACGATAAATACGAAGCCGCCCTGATAAGCTTCTGAATCAGAGACCAGGACCTTAAGAGCAACTACTAATCGATCTGCAATAACAAGCTTTTTAAAATAACCCCAGAGGATTCGAATGAAGCCTAAGGACACTTCCCTGTAATTAAATTTATGCTCCTCGTACAAAGTCTGTGACAGGTCACCATATCTGCTGATAGGACCCTGAACAAGCTGAGGGAAGAAAGATACGAAGAGTAAGAATTTCCAGAAATTTCTCTGAGCCTTAACTGTTCCACGAGATACGTCGATGGAGTAAGACACTGTCTGGAATGTATAAAAGCTGATACCCATAGGGATAATCAGATTTGCAAAAGACAGTGGCTCAGTTCTTAAGTGGTTTATATTCTCGATAATGAAGTTTGTGTACTTGGTTGTAGCAAGGATTCCAAGATTAATAAGAAGAGCGATAACAAGATATAAAGCCTGAACACGCTTTGTGGTGTTCTTGTACTTTTTCTTCCTGGTATCGTCCATCTCGGCTTTATGTTCTTTAAGATATGCCTTACGAGAAGTGGCATAATCTTCAGTTACAATCGCGAGCAGATAAGCTGTTAACGCTGTAACTACAATAAAGAACAGGTAGCGGTAATCCTGCAAATAGTAAAATACCAGAGAAGCCACGAGCAAGAGTGGCCACTGGTCTTTCCTAGCTATCGTGTAGTAAAGAACGAACAGAACTACTACAAAAAGAACAAACTTCAGCGAGGTAAAAATCATTAGTCCTCCATGAGTCTCTCGATTAATGCCCAGAGAGCCTTGGCGGAGTTAAAGTTCTCAGGAATTAATTCCTTCGCTGGGATTGCAACGTCAAACTTGTCGTCAACCTCAGATACGATAGAAACGATATCAAAAGAGTCGAGGATCTTGTCGTCGATAAGAGTCTGACATGTGTCGTAATCAACATCAGCGTGAAGGTCCTTCAAGATTGCAATTAAGTCTTCCATTTTAAGTCTCCTTTTATTTTTCTGATAAAGCTGTTAAGCCCTTACGATCAAGCTTGCCGTTAGGTGTAAGCGGAAGCTTGTCCATTTTATAAACCTTGGTTGGAACCATGTATCGTGGAAGTCTCTCCTTAAGCATATTAGTTAAGTCTGCTTCCTGAGGTCCACCTTCATAGTATAACTCAATTCGGTCTTTTTTCTTAAGGTACACGGCGCATGAAGCAGACACACCCTCAATTGAGTTAACGTCAGCTTCAATCTCGCCTAACTCGACTCTGTGGCCCATGTGCTTAATTTGGAAATCCTTACGGGACACAAAGACCATCTCTCCCCGCTCATTTACGCGTGCGAGGTCACCTGTGCGATAGATAATCTCTGGATATTTATCGTTAAGAGGATTCTGCACAAAAGCCTCCGATGTTCTTCCGAAGTCATTATAGTAACCCATAGTTACGCTGGTTCCGCGCATACAGATTTCACCAGTCTCGCCGTCCTGCGCGAGTTTATTCTCTTCATCAAGAAGGAAGATGTCTACGTTAGAAAAAGCCCTGCCAAGAGGAATTGCCTCGTCCTTTTCAAAGTCTCTATCTACCTCATAGTACATGGATACGCCGGTAGTCTCAGTAGGTCCATAGAGGTTGATGTATCTAACCTCTGGAAGCGCCTTCTTCCATCTCTTGTACTGCTTAATTGGGAACACCTCTCCGCCAAAGCCTACAATCTTCAAATACTTAGGAGGATTCTCATCCAAAACTCCAAAGGCAGAAATCATGGTAAGTGCGGAAACAACCCAGCAAAGTGTGTTGATTTTATATTCATTCAAAAACTCAGTGAGCTTAATTGGGAACATAAAGAGGCTATGAGGAATAATTACAGTCTCGCAGCCACACTTAAGTGTCGGGTAGATATCCTTCAAAGACGCGTCAAAATAAAATGGGGTCTGGGAGCCAAAAACTGTCTCCTCATCAAACTTCATAACATCGCAGAAAGACTCGATATAGTCGATTAAGCTTCTGTGGCAAACTGCTACTCCCTTAGGAATTCCAGTAGAGCCTGATGTGTACATAATATATGCGAGGTCAGTATCGATTCGTGCGTCCTCGATGCCTGTAAGCGCATTCTCGTCAGTTACAGATGTTTTAATCTCATCCCATGAATAAACCTTCGCGGAAGAGGCAAACTTGGAAGCATTCTCGCGTGTTTCTTCGTCGCAGATAACAGCTCTTGGCTTTAAGTTCTCGAAGATAAGCTCGATTCTCTTGGATGGCATCTCGTCATCGATTGGAACATAAAAGCAGCCAGCATATAGCACAGACATAAAAGCTGTAAGCTCAGCCGGAGTCTTGGACATATAAACGGCAACAGCTTCTCTTTTTAAGCCTTCGCTTAAAAGATAAGATCCTGCAGCGCGTGCCTGATTTCTTACATCTTCAAAAGTTAAAGCAGTCTTCTCGTCGCGATAGCAAACCTTGGACGGAAGTCTTTTTGCTGTTATATCTAAGTATTCGATTACGCTTCTCATCATGCTGGTGCCACCTCCAATGTAGTGTAGTTAACTCTGTACTGAACAGACTCTGTTGCTGGAACAATACCTGCTGGCAAGTCCGCTGGATCATAAGTATGAGATCCTGGTGGCAGGTCTGAGTCAGAATACATGAAGAAATATCCTTCGTGATAGTAAGCGTAGCAGGAATCGCAGTGATACCACTGACCCTCGAGATACACTAAGTTCCAGTAATGTGGGGACCATGTAATAGGGTTACGTGTAACCTGATAATTAGGGATACCGCATACATCAAGCATCGCCTTAACGATAGCCCAGTATGTAAAGCAATCGCCCTGAAGTGTAGTAAGTCCATCGTAAACAGCTGTAGTCCAGTGAGACTTGTCGGAGGTGCCGATAAAGCTTAAGTGGTTGTAGCACCAGTCAACAATTCGGAAAGTCTTCTCTACATCAGTCATGTCCTCATCAAAGATGTGGTAAATCTCGATAGCCTGACGGCACAAATCGTAGACTTCTTCGGGCTCGTAGTAGCGCTCAGGCTTAACTCGAAGTCTCATATTAACCGTAACTGAAGAAGTGTTGCCGTTCTCATCTGTAGCCACGTAAGTAACTGGGAATGTAGATGAGATATGCGTATTTACTCTTGAAGTATCAACATAAAGCTCTGGGTTAGGGTCGATATTATCCGTAACCGTGATGCCGTTTAAGTACTGAATTGGGTCGCCGATAAAAGCCTCGAAGTCGTGTGCGCCCCTGATTAATGGCGCTATATGATCATCCGTAATCTCGAAAGGTACATTAACTATCGTCTCGTTCCCTGAAGTATCCATAAGTGACACAGGAATCTCATAAGATCCACTTGTAGTAACGTCAGGCTCACCAGCATATGAAATTGTAACCGGTGTTAAATCATAGACATTAGTCACTACATCGTTAACGTCAGGAAGATTATAAGTATAGATGCTCTGTGGAACCGCTTCAGCAGTTGGAGCAGTTAAGTCCACAACATTAAGAACAACAGGCTGTTTAATTGTTATATATCGAAGTTCAGTAGCCTCTACAACAAGCTGATAGGACGCTGGAATACTCGTATCAATTCCTGAGATATCTGTATAGAATCTTGCCTCTGGAAGCATCTCAGGGAAAAAGTCCTCTAAGCGAATCTGGTCTTCAAGCTCAATAGTAACCTCAGTAACAATCTTGTCGCGCTGCTTGCTTATATAATCAACGCAGATTAAAGCGGCAATTAAAGCACAGACAAGTACACCTGCAATCGAATAAACGATAACGCGAGTTTTAGCAGCCCTGGAAAGCTTCTTGTTGCTGCTGGTAGCTGCCTTGCGAGCAGATTCAGGCGAAGACTTATGCTCAGCGTGCTTCTTCATTTATTCGGTCCTTATCGCGAGATTTTCAAAATCAAACATGTACTGGATGGACTCGGTTGCAACCTCTACGCCCTCAGGCAAAGTCTCAGGATCATAGCTGTTGTTACCAATATCAAGTTCTGCGTCAGTTCTTAAGCAGATATAAGTGATGTCAGTCATGTTAAGGAATACACACGCGTCGCAGTGGTACCACTGGCCGTCGATATTAACGAGGTTCCAGTAGTGGGAAGACACGTTAATCGGATAGCGCTCGACAGTTATGGACTCAATTCCCATCGCGCCTAACATCGCACGGGAAACAGCCATGTAGTTATAGCAGTCACCTCTTAAGGTTGTAAGTCCATCGTAAGCGCCTGCAGTCCAGTCACATTTGTCAGAATCCATCTGGTATCTGATGTTCTGGCTTACCCACGCGAAGATTCGCATCGTAATCTCGTAATCAGACATAGTCTCGTCGCAGATGTCGTAGAGGTCGATTGTCTCGCGGGCAAGCTCATAAATCTCCTCTGGCTCGTAGTAACGCTCAGGTCTGATTCTTAAGGTAAGCTTGATAGTAACTTCACTCTGGTTGCCGTGCGCATCAGTCGCGATATAAGTTACAGGGTATGTTCCCTCCTCAGTTACAGCTACCTGAGAATTATCGACATCAAGCGTCGGATTTGGATCGTAGTTATCAGTAACCGTCACACCATCAAAATACATAATTGGCTCGCCGATAAATGCCTCGAAGTTATGCGCACCAGTAATAACAGGAGCCTCGTTATCCTCAATAACAACGAAAGGCACAAAGATAACATTCTCGTTGCCGTAAGCATCCGTAATACTTACAGGTACGTCCCTGGATCCCGCTTCCATATAATCGCCTAATGCTTCAACATAACAGACAGTTACAGGAGCTAGGTCAATAATGTCTGTAACTACAGTCTCTGGAGCAGGAATTGTGTCAGTATAAATTGTCTGTGGAACCGGATTTGCTGTAGGTGCTGTAGTATCTACGATGTTAAATACGACATCGCGAGTTACAACTACGATATCGCCTACGCTGACCTTAATTCCGTATGTAGCTGGAACGTTAGGGTCAATTGAAGACATATCAGTAACAAAGAAAGCATCCGCTCTTTGCTCTGTAACGAAATAATCGATATCAATTGGAGTTCCTGACTCGATAGTTACTTCAGGAAGAATCTTCTCTGTGAGGTAATGCTTGTAGTAAAAATATGCGCCGACAAGCAATGCAAAAACTACGAGTATCACAATTACTGCAGTGAAATTATTACGCTTCTCAGTAATTCTTCTAACCTTATGATTGGTCTGTTGTGCGTTGCCGTGACTTTTCAATTTCTATACCTCTTTTTTATTTGACTTGTAGATTTTATCACGCATTTGCCAAAAAGGCGCTTATAATAATATACATATGCGCGAGAATTATAATAATAGAATGTATGAAAATTGCATAATTTGTCCTCGTAAGTGCGGAGTTAACCGTACTATGGGTGGTCGCGGCTTTTGTAAAATGGGCGATTTGCCTGTTGTAAATTTAAGTATGCTGCACTTTGGCGAAGAGCCAATAATTACTGGAACTAACGGCAGTGGGACAGTGTTCTTTGAAGGCTGTTCTCTCGGGTGCTGTTTTTGCCAGAATTTTAGTGTGTCACGCGGTGAAACCGGGCATGGAAGTGCTATGAATTCTGAGCAACTGGCAGATGAGTTTTTATCACTTCAGCTTAAGGGTGCGCATAACATAAATCTTGTTACTCCAGGGCACTTTATTCCAAGCATAGCCGATGCATTAAAAATCGCGCGAGATAAGGGCTTGAGCATACCTGTAGCTGTTAATTCTGGAGGGTATGAGAGTGTAGAATCCTTAAAACTTCTGGACGGTCTTGTAGATATTTATATGCCGGACTTAAAGTTCTATTCTTCTAAGCTTTCTTCAGAACTAGCTAAGGCTCCTGATTATTTTGATGTAGCCTGTCAGGCGATAGCTGAGATGTATCGTCAGGTGGGCCCTGTTACTATCGGAGAAGATGGCCTTATGAAGCGCGGATTAATCGTTCGTCACTTAATGCTTCCAGGTCAGCTTTTTGATACCAAAAAAGTTCTCGATTATTTGTGCTCAACATACGGAAATAACATATTCATCAGCCTTATGAATCAGTACACGCCGTTTGAATATAAGTATCCTGAGATGAAGCTTCCTGAATTTATGCGCCGTAAAGTACCTGGCGGACACTATGAGGCCGCTTCTAATTATCTGATATCACTTGATCAGGAGAATGCATTTTTACAGGATGACGCCTCAGGCGATGAGCTGCTGCCTGATTTTAAGAATTAATAGCCCTGGTACTGATAAAACTCGATGTTGTTATAGATCAAAACCGCGATTGTCTTATAAGTTGAAGCTGAGTAATGAAGTCCATCAGGAGATCCAAAACCAGTCGCTGTTAAATACGAATTTGTATCGATATATCTGATTAACGATGGCAGACTATCAGACAGCTGAACATTAAAATAATTGATGTCGTCATTCATATATTCATATGCACCGGAACATGGATTTACAGACACGACATAGAGATTGTTATTCCATGTAAATTCCTCTGGAAGTGTCTGAAAAAACTCGATGTACTTATCCAAGTTCACGAGGTCGTTAACGCCCAAATTGAATACGATATTCATATTCTCCATCTGCAAAATCTCATTACGATGCTGCATCAGGAAATTATAGCCAACACCAACCTCGGCTATGTAATTCATCTGAACATAAGATGCCATACCAACAGTTCTTGAATCACCAACAAATAAGAATGTACTGAAGTCAACTTCCTCAACTGCCATATAAAGTGGCGTAGTCTCAGTAGGATCACCTGATTCCGAAGCCATATCATCTTCCTCTATCCCTGGAGTAGGCGTTACATAAACTGGAACATAGACAATTTGTGTCTCAGTCGGTGGTACAGGTAGAAGACTATCGATAATGCTACAACCACAAATCGCGAGAGAAATACTCGCTAACAATATCGTCGCCACAACTTTTCTTAAAATCTTCATGAACTGATTATACAACAAGCCTTATTCTACAGGCAAAGTTAGTATGGTAGTAACTAAAACAGGCGTAAAAAAACCGGAACCTTAGTTCCGGTTAGTGGAGCGGGATACGAGACTTGAACTCGCGACTTTCACCTTGGCAAGGTGACACTCTACCACTGAGTTAATCCCGCGTGCTTGATTATTATAGGAGCAGCCCCTCGATTTGTCAACACATTATTTTACAATTTCTATTATTCGGTCGACGAGCCTTGAATTATCAGGCGCTGCGGCCATTATCGCGTCCTTATCCATCTTCGACCAGGACACCAGTGCGAAGTCTGCTCCAGCATTTTTTGCACACAGACAATCAGGCATAGCATCTCCAACATATAACACACGGCTCATATCGGTAATACCTACCTGTGACGCTGCCCAGATCAAAGGCTCCGCGTCAGGCTTATGCTTTGATGTAGACTCCTTAAAGCCATAGACATCAAAAAAGTTATCTAATCCACGAAGTTCAAGTGTAATTGACGCGGAGTCTTCCTTTTTGGAAGTAACCACTCCCTGCTTAATTCCCATAGACTTAATCGCGCACAAATCCTCCATTACATTAGGAAAAAGCTTCAAGGCATCTGCACGTAAATAACGTTCGTTAATTACAAGGTACGCATCAAAAAGCTTCTTCGCAGTAGCGGCGTCATGCATTTCGAAGGTGTCGATAAGAGGGCGGCCGATGTAGCTCATTAAGTCCTCGTCGGTTCTATCGCACGAGCCCAAGACCTCCTGGTAGCAGGCCTTGAATGAATCCATGATAACGCCGACGGAGTCCCAGATGGTGCCGTCTAAGTCGTATAAAATCAGGTCATATTTATTAGCCGCGCTCATATCTAGTCCGCCAAAATTACTCGCGTGTCGTTACAAAAGGCTTCGAAGTCGTCGCACATCTCATGACGGAACTTAACCTCGCCGTCGCTACCCTTAATCTGATAAGGAACCCAGAACTGCTGATCAGAAAAGTTAGCCCACGTAAGCACGTATGCGCATCTAGATCCAGCCTCACATGAAGACAAAGCGGACAAAAGTCCTGTAAAAAAGTCCTTCACGATATTATGCGAAGGTGACAAGCCCTCGTAGTAACCTTCAGGAGTGTCGAGGACGCGAATTCCAATCTCAGTAATCGCATATGTCTTACCATGCTGCATAGAGCACTCAAAAATGTAGCCGAGCGAAGTCTTAAGCTTGTCAAAGAACTTATCGTCAGCTGAAGGATGATCACGGTAGATATCCATGCCTAAAACATCAATATAGTCGTCGCCTGGATAGCGCTTCATATAGTCCTCTTCGGAATCGAAGAAGCCATTAGGCGAGTATGAATATGCGAGACTCTTAATACCTTTCTCGCCCTGTAAATAGTCTACAGTGTAGCGGAAAAGCTTAATAAAGTCTTCGTCTGGAAGATGCTTTCTTCCCCACCAGAACCAGTCGCCATTGTCCTCGTGGAATGGCCTGAAAATCATAGGAATTGGCTCGCCATCAACATCGATGCACTCGCTTACAAACTTAGCTATATGGTCCAGGAAGCGTAAAAACTTCGCGTTCAGATCTCCCCCTGGCATGATTCTTCGACCGATATCGCCGTCGGTAAAATTAGGCGAATAATCGTAGTAATCGTCGCCACCTAAGGAAAAATTAGGCATATGGGAAGACAGGGTAATAATGCACCCTTCCTTATGGAGCTGCTTTGTTACCTTAATCAGTTGATCCATCGTTCCCTCGTAGCCGAAGAAGCTTAAAGTATCGATACCTACAACCTTAGGGTGCTTGCCAACTAAGTTCTTAACGTCTGACTCCGTGCCGTCGTGTGCCTTAATTGATACGCCGATATGACCGGCATTCTGGTGGCCAAACATAAAATCATTAGAATATGAGACATCCTCGAGCTTGCCAAGAAGCTCGTAAACTCCAGGAGTTCTTTCTGTAATCATAAATTAATTCTTTCTGAAGTCTCCGAAAGGATCTTCTACGCCTTCGATATCACCGCCAAGGTTCTGGATAGCAGACATCATCTCGTAGAAGAGGTCTCTGCTGATAGTATCCTGATGACGGTTGATATAGTTCTTAAGGAGGTTAACTGCTCTGTCGTCGCCATAATCAGCGAAGCAGATGACAGCATAAATCTTGTTTTCCATAGAGCGGAAAGCCATACGAAGAGCATTATAAATCTCCTCTGACTTCTTCTCTTTACCAATATTTGTAAGGATAACAACGAGGTCCTCACAAGGTCCTGTCATGCCGTCATCCTTATGCTCTTCAAGTCTTGATATAAGTTCTGCGGGTGCTTCCTCAGGGAAAGACTCGATATATTCAGCAATAGAATCAGCAACAAAGCTATGAGTCTGTGGATAGCTCATAAATCTGTCTAATACATCTGGAATAAGTGTCGCATCATGGCGTCCAGCGAGCACCTTCAGGGAAGCCCTGACCTTCTGGAATTCCATCTCAAAGATAACGTCGTCATTACCAAGTTCCGCTTCAGTCCATGCAGCCTCACGAACCATAAGACGAGCATAAGATTCAACCTTCTGCGCCTCATCGAGGCCCACAAGCGCGTTAATTACACTCTGTGGAACACCTCTGTCGAGCTCGACAGCAGAATACTCGAGAATCTCTGTAAGCTGTTCGAAAGGCAGCCCTGCAAAGAACTCATTCATATTCTTACCACCAAGGAGGTCCTGAGGCTCTTCTTCCATCAGGAGGCTTTGTTCTTCAGTCTCCTTCATAGCAACTCTGTGGAGGTACTGCTCATAAGTAACATCGTCCTCTTCAGGTGGCTTCTCGTCCATCTTGTCTGCGAATTCATCAATCTTCTGCTCGAGAATTAACTCGGCAATCTCATCATATCTTTTTAAAACGTCAATAATATTAGCGTCCATTAGTAATCTCCGATAAATAAAAAGTAGAACTATTATAGCAATAAAAAAGCTTCGTAGGAAATATCCTGCGAAGCTTATATCTGGAGGTGCCACCCGGATTTGAACCGGGGAGTAAAGGTTTTGCAGACCTTGGCCTTACCGCTTGGCGATGGCACCGTGTCCTTAAATCGTGCTTGAATAATATATGAAGAAAAAGTAGTTTTGTCAAGACGGAACTCCATATATAATAAGATTATGAGAAAAATTGCGATTATAATTAAGTGGGAAATCTCCAGAATTCTCAGCAATTGGCGTAAGGCAGCAGCGGTTTTTATTATTCCAGCTGCAGTTATGATGGTCGCGCTTAACCTCTTCCCTTATCTTATTAATTATATGAGCACAGGCTCTGTCACAGGAAGGCCAATTATTGTCGTTAACGCTCATGAAGATTTCTTAGAATACTTAGATGAGACTGAAGGCACCACTATTTACTCCTATGAATTTATGAGCGAGTCGGATTTTATAAAATACTGGGATGACTACGACCAGGTCCTGGATATTCTTCGTAAGGGCTATATTATCTGTTATTTTGCAGATCTCGATAACACTATCTATGTCGGATTTGACTTTAATTCTGCGATTATGGAAGATCAGGCAGCGGCATTCATTGATGTAGTTCTGGATAATTATAATGACACCCAGACTAAGGCCCCTGAAGGCAGTTATAACATCGACAGTTTTAATCCTGTAACCAAGATTATGGACTACAGATCTGAAGCAAACAGAGCGTCAGCGCGAGTAATTCCGACTGTGCTTTTATTAATCATTTACTACTGCACATATTCCTTGATGGTCGATATCTTCGCCTCTGAAAAAGACAGAGGATTCTGGAACAAGCTCATTATGACTCCTGTGTCTCCTGTAAAAATAGTCTTAGGTAAAATGCTCGCAGTTGTAGGGTTAGTAAGCGTCGCAGCATATACGACCTTCGCATTTTTGTTTTTGTCATCGTGGCTTAACCACAATAATAGCTCTACGTCACTGATTCCTTTCGGGATGATGCTGCTTCCACGAGAGCTTGGGGCGCTCATTATTACAGTTCCTGTGACAGCATTTTTGTGTGCTGCCATCTGCCTTAGCATTATCTTCGCGCTCGATCGAATGAAGGACGTAATTATCAATTTGCAGATGCCGCTTATTTTTATTCTGTTTGATTTGTTCTTCCAGCTTTTTTACTACGACGTTCCGAACTGGAATGAGTACTACATTCCACTTCATAATTCCGTCGCGGTTTTAAGGGCAATAATGATGACGGAGCTTTCTACTGGAAATTTTGTTTTCACGATTGTTTTTGATTTGATCGTGGCGATTTCTATACTGACACTCGTTCTTAAGAAGGAGGGCTATATTAATGGTCGAATTAAGAAACGTACATAAGAGTTACACCAGCGACAAGGAGACGGTCAAGGGCATCAGCTTCAAGGTAGAAGATGGCATTATCTATGGCCTTCTCGGACCTAACGGCGCAGGAAAAACTACTACTATGCAGATGATCTCGACTCTTCTTAAGCCTACTTCCGGTGAGATCATTATCGATGGGCTTAAGGCTGACACAGACCTTCTTGAGATTCATAAGCGCATCGGTTACTTAACTACCGAGATTAAGCTTGACCCTGTCTCGACGCCAGAGAAGCTTTGGTTTTTCTTCGCAAGCCTCTATGACATCGACGTCAAAGAAGCGGCGCAGCGTAAGAATGTAATTTTTAACAGACTTGGAATCGGGCCTTTTGAGAAGAAAAGAATTGTCGAGCTTTCTACAGGTATGAAGCAGAAGGTATCAATCGCTATCAGCCTTATTCATAACCCGCCTGTAATTATTTTTGACGAGCCTACGAACGGCCTTGATATTTTGACCAGCAAGCAGGTTACTGACTACCTGTTAGAGCTTAAAAACGAGGGGCATTCTATCATCCTCTCGACTCATATTTTTTCAGTTGCCGAGGCGCTTTGTGACCGCATCGGAATCCTCGTTGACGGACAAATTGTAGCTGAAGGTTCTGTTGAGGAACTAATTATGAAGACAGGCGCGAAGAATTTTGAAGACGCATTCTTCAAGCTTTATGTGGAGCATCATGTCGAAGAGTAAGATGAACAAAGGTACACTCGCGATAGCATCAAGAATCTTAGGGCTTGGCAGCCGTAACGGCACCAAGGTCAGTGGTACTACGTTTGCAGTAGCGGTAGGATTTGTCTTTACCGCAATCGTTTATTTTATCGCGCAGATTTTAAGCTGGTACGGATTTAACGACTGGACCCACGGTTCACGCGACGTACTCATAGTAAATGCACCGGAATCTTTTGTTGATTACGCGAATGTTCATGTGCCTGAGTGCCATCTTGTTTACGACTCCTGGGATGCGATTTATGACTATAATCACATGCTCGATACGATGAAGGAAGAAGGTCTCGGCGTAGCTTTGGTTTTTGATGAGGAGTCGCATGAGATTTTGACTTACTACAGAGCCGAGTCTCCTGACTATGCTTATATCAGAACGAATTTTGTTGAAGGCTGGCTTCAGACTTATTTTATGCACACGATTCCTGATTATGGAATTCAGAATGCCTGGGAAATTGCGACAGATTCTATCTCGACCGAGCCTGATTTACCTGGTAACCAGCGTTTTGAGAGGGCGATGGCGCAGACATTTATTCCACTCATAATTTTTATCGCGATTTTGTATGCGGCGATGAGTTCTGGAACGGAAGCTGTCGCAGGACAAAAGGAACGAGGTACTTTCGCTGGGCTAATTTTATCCCCTATGAAGCGCTCTGATATCGTGCTTGGATTTACTTATGGAGTGCTTATAAAGACGATGATTCCTGCTTTAATTCTGGAGCTCGTTGTATGGTACCCGTCTTATCTTTCAGTTGGCTCTCTTGTTGGAGTTTTTGTGTTAACACTTGGACTCGCGTTTATGGTTGCCGCTTTGACGATTATGATATCCATCATGAACGACTCGGTAACCTCCGCGCAGACAGCGTTCTTGCCAGTATTCTTCGTGCTTGTAATCGTGGCCGTCACATGCATTAATGACGCCTCCGAAGTCTCTTCGTTCTACTACTATCTGCCAGTCTATGGCCAGTTCTATGGAATCGGCGCATGCCTTAATCACGAAGCAAGATTCCTTGGCGTAATTGTCTCTACTTTACTTACTATCGGCATGGGTGTCCTGATGACATATGTAAGCACGAAGCTTCTTTATAACGAGAGGTTCATCGTGTCCTATTCTTCAGCTGACAAAGCGCCATCCAAGGACAAGCTTCTACCTAAGATCTTCGATAAGATTTTTGGATTAATCGATGTTATCATCTACCCTCTCGCGGTGCTTTCAATCTATCAGCTACTCGCGATGGTTCCTGTTGTCATAGCTTACATGAAGGACCCTGCGTACTCTTCATTTATCGCTGATATGCGCGACGTGTCTACGCTCCCTGATGTAATTATCAAGACTACTGAAGTGCTCGGAATCTTCATGAATGACTCGAGATTTTTGGCCTTGATGACTATCGGTTACTTCCTGATTATCTTCACTTATATGATTCGCGCTCGTGGCCTTCGTGGAATCGGTCTGAAGCGTCGTGGCTTTGGTATTCAGTATGTTGTCGGTGCAGTTTGCGGCGTACTCATGATAAGTGGCGTTTTTGGCCTTCTTTGCGCGACTGGGCTTTGCCGTCCAGGCAGCTTTGGCATTCCTTCAGGCACGACTCTGACATTCATATTCTCGCTTCTCATGTGGTTCCCTCAGGGCGCTGCCGAGGAGGTAATGTTCCGTGGCTATATGATTCCTAAGCTTAAGGGGCTGGTTGGTAAGCCTCTGGCGATTGTTATCTCGTCGATTCTGTTCTCTGTCTTCCACACGATGAACGCCGGCTTTAATTTTGTCGCTTTACTGAACATCTTCCTGTTCGCGATATTGTTCGCTTTGATTTATGAGATAACGGACTCCATTGCCTTCACATGCGCTGCACACACGATGTGGAACATGTTCCAGGGTTCAATCTACGGCTTGTCTGTCAGCGGTAACGCGACTTTGTCACTTCTTAACTCCGACTACACTGGCGCCGAGTTCGGTCCTGAGGGCACGCTCGAAGCTACCGCAGTCATCGTCTTATGCCTCGTTATTACTCTGCTTTTAAAAAGAAAATTGTCTGCCCGTCAGACGTTACCATCTTATTAAACTGCATTTCGAAAGTTTTATTTAACAGCTCCTCATTAAGCGTGTCCGACTCCTCGATTATGCGGCCGCTATTCATCAGAATGAACCTGTCGCCAATGCGCGCCGCCTCGTTAATGTCGTGCATAACTACGATAGCGGAATTTGCTAATTCTACCGAGTCATTTATTTTTCTGACGTGAGCCGCATCTAGGTTTGAAGTTGGCTCGTCGAGTATTAACCATTCGGTCTGCTGAGCAAGCGCGCGAGCCATCATGACACGCTGCTTCTCACCGCCCGAGAGTGTATCAAAGAGCTGATTTTCCCTGTCCTTTATTTCCATTTTCTCCATGGCCTGATTAACCAGCTTTTTATCCTCTGTTGTCAGGCCCTGATAGAATTTAACATTGTTATATCGCGCTAATTCAATGACGTCGCGGACTTCGAGGTTAAGATAGCCCGTTGTCTCCTGAGCTACATATGCGAGCTGCTTTGAGTCAGCGTACTGCTTAATAATCTCTTTGATAAGGGTTGTCTTGCCACAGCCATTAGGACCAAGGATTACAGTAATCTTCCCCTCTTCAAATGTTGTAGTTATATTGTCGAGAATTAGTTTTTTGCCATATTTTACGGTCAGGTTTTTGACTTCTATATTCATAGCGCACCTCCCTTCTGTCTTCTTGCTTTAAGCAGCAAAAAGAGAAAATACGGCGCGCCGATAAGGCTTGTTACAGCACCGATTGGAAGTTCGCCAGGCGCGATAATAGTCTTACAGACAGTGTCACAGATTACCGTAAAAATCGCGCCAGTTAAGAAGCACATGATGATTTTTTCTCTCATCTTATAGACCTTAAAGAACGATACGATATGCGGAATTATCAATCCCACAAATCCAATTATTCCTGCATTAGCGACGCAGAATGCGAGAATTACAGATGAGATAGTCATTAATATTGCGAGGGTCTTTCCTTGCTTAACGCCTAAGGTCTCGGCCGCTTCTTTTCCAAGCTTTAAAACATCAATTGCTGGCGCGAAGATTATTAAAAGGACTATTCCTATAAGTACTACTACCGCCAGAATAATCGTCTTACTTACAGTAGACGCAGAGAAAGTTCCAAGCATCCACATATATATCCTCTCCATTTTCTGGAGATTAAGAGTCATGATTACAGTGATTAACGCACTCATGAGTGACGATGTCGCTATACCAGCCAGCAGAGTAGATGAAGTATCGTATTCACCTGAAGATTTGGCGATGGTAATTATAAAAAGCCAGGTTAAAACCGCGCCAATAACTGCACCAATATATGCACCTGTAAATGCACCAACTATTACGCCGTTAAGTCCTGCGACGATAGCTATTGCTGCACCTAGAGCTGCACCGGAAGAGATTCCGAGAACAGAAGGATCTGCCATTGGATTTTTGAAAATTCCCTGCATTACTGCACCGATACCTGCTAACGCACCACCAATTAACGCGCCTGTTATAACTCTCGGTATACGAAGTCTGGTAATAATTGTTATCGTTGTTGAAGGAACGCTTGATATCTTTCCTGTGAGAATTTGAATCAGCGTACCAAAAGCAATATCAGAAGATCCAAGACAGCAAGAAACCGCCATCACTAAAAATAGCGTGATGGCGGCAATAATTAACTTGCTTATAAAGCGGAGATTATGCTGCTGCATCTACAGAGTTAACTTCTGCAGCTGCGTCGATAATTACCTGGATAGCATCGATGTTACGAAGACCAACTCTCTCAAACATATTAGCGTCAATAGCAACAACTGTACCTGTTAAGTTGTTGTATGGCTCAGTCTCGAGGAAATAATCAGCGCCCCATGATGGAACGAGGATGATATCTGGGTCATTTGCGAGAAGAGCCTCTGTGGAATACATCCAGCCCTCAACATCAGAAGCGATGTTTGTGCAGCCAGCTGTCTCGATAATGTCATTAATAAATGTATCTCCACCTGCTGTGTAATCGCCGTACTCACCGTAACCCATGCAGTAGTAAACAGTAACGCCGTTTGGCTCCTGTGTATGTCCCTCAATCTGAGCTGTTAAATCCATAGCCAGTGTCTCACCCAACTCGTGCTGACCAACAACATCAGCAACAGTTGATACGTAAGTTGGCATAGCGGACAAAGATGTCTCGTCGTTAATAATAACTACTGGAATACCTGCCTCAGTGATAGCATTGTAAGCCTCTTCACTGAAAATAGAAGATGCGAGTACAACATCAGGATTCAAAGAAACGATGAGCTCAACATCTGGCATGTCGATAGGTCCAACTGCCTGAATATCAAAAACAGTCTCTGGATAATCACAATAGTCAGAACGACCAATGAGCTTATCCTCTGAATGCAATGCATAAACGATCTCTGTCAAAGCTGGAGATACGCTAACGATTGTCTGTGGTTCCTCTTCAATTGTAACTTCGTGACCATATGTGTCAGTCAAAGTGAGCGGATAAATTCCCGCGGACTCCTCGGAATTCAAATCCGAATTTGCACAACCAGCAAATGCACCAGTCAATGCGACAACTGCCATAAGCATCACTGCCAATAACTTTCTCTTCATTTGAAAGTCCTCCTTTAAGATTTGCGAGGCTATTATAAGCCAAGCCACTTGGGGTGTAAATTGGTGAACTTCCCCCTTTTACTCCCCCTTCGCACTCGCATTTCGCGTCAAATCACCAACACTTCTGCATAACTTTGGGAATTAAAATTGCTTCATCAACAAAAAATCAAAAAGGAGAACACAAAAATGAAAAAGACAATTTTGATCGCAGCAGGTACAGTTTTGATGGCAGGAGCACTTACAGCATGTAGCTTTAATGTGAGCACATCAAGTGAGACAATTCTGACTTCAGAATCAGAAACTGTAATTGAGACAGAAGCTAGTGAAGCTATAAGCGGAATGGCTAATCCATGGACAGATTCAGATAAGCAGGGCGTATACGATGCTACTGGTTTTTATCTAGTTGTTCCTGAAGACGCATCTTTTGCTTACTACAGCTACAACGAGCAGATAGGTATGGCGCAGGTTATGTACGGTTTGGACGCGGTTGATTATGTTGTAAGAGCACAGCATACAGACGAAGCCGAGGACATTTCTGGCAACTACTACGAGTGGGCAGAGGAGACTACAGGCACAGTAGGTAATTGTCCGGCTACCTTCTATGTTAACGTTCACGACGACACTACTCCAGTACTTCGCATGGTTACTTGGTACGACGAGTCTACAGGTACATCTTACTCATTCTCAATCAACTCTATGACAGAGACGGATAATGACATTCAGGCTGAAGCTGAAGCAGTTTTTGCTCAGATGTAATTAATCGCTTACTTAAGAATAAAGCCCTGCTTTATAACGGCAGGGCTTTTGTTTGCGTCAAATCTCCTCACGCATAGCATTAATCAGCAGATCATTGTCGTGGCTGTCGCGGACGGCCAATCTGAGATAATTACGGCCGTTGGTCTTGGTAGTAAGCTCTTTGATTAAAATATTATACTTAATTAGAAGCTTCTTAAGTAAAAGCTTCGGATCGATTCCTGATTCCAACTCGACCATAATAAAATTAGCCTGAGATGGGATAACACGAACACCTGGAACGGAAGATAACAGTGACGCGAAGCGGCTTCTCTCAGCACGGAACAATTTAAGTGCCGCAGCATAATCCTTAGAATACTTTTCTTCAATCTGCATATAAAACTCTGCAAAGGAATTGATATTCCAGATAGAAACGTCCTTCTTCATCCTCGCAATCTCGGACACACATCCACTCGCGAGAACACCTAATCTTAATCCCGGAACTCCGTAGGACTTAGAAATACTCTTCATAACATACAAATGAGAATACTTATTCAGGATTCCCTGATCAATCAAGGTATTATTCATCTCATCCGCAAAGTCGCAGAAAGACTCATCAAGCAAGAAATCGATACCGCGCGATTCGCAAAAATCAGCGACACGTAAAACATCTGCCTTAGGAATATAGTTACCTGAAGGATTATCCGGGTTTACTACAACGAGACAGGAAATCTCCTTATCTCCAAAAAACTCAATCAAATCGTCCGCGGTATAAGAATAGTCAGAATTTGAAGGCACATAATTTACTTCTAGCGCACTATCAACACGATTTGGATACTCTTCGAAAGTAGGACGAACAAATCCGACACAGCCGGAACCACGAGACTCCATAAAGCTCTTAATTAACTCTGCCGCGCCGTTACCGACCAAAATATTCTCGACACGAACACCAAAATTCTTCGCAGCAAGTAAAGAGTTAACGTGCTGACCGGACGGGTACTCAGTAAGCAAAACATCAAAGTTCGCCTTAATCTCATCCTTCATTCTCTCAGGTGGGAAATATGGATTTACCAGATAGCAAAAATCCAAAAGCTTAGGGTATCTCCAGAATCCTCCGTAGCGGCCCTGCAACAACTTCACGCGGTCATCATCAGAAGCTGCAAAAATAGACTCTGCAATATCTAAGTCCTGGATATCGTCTATCTCGTACCACTTCTCGCCGTTAAGTCTCTTCGCCTTAATCTCCGGATCATCGAGCATTGTAATTACGCGTAAAACCTGCTCGTAGTATTCGTTATCGCCCAAAGCCTGAGTGTAGGCGGACAGGAATGGAACATAGTGAGTCGCGGAAAAGTGCTTCGAGAACTTATAGATATTTACCGTCTTATAGTATTCGGAAATCTCGTCGTACTTGAACTTTTTACCTGGTACGAATCCAACGATATTATCTTCGCCATCAAGCTTAAGGCATGTGCCATCCATCCAGCTCTCGTACTTATCAACAAGTGCCAACGTCTCGCGTGGATCATCAAGCAGCACGCGTAGTACCGAATCTTCAAAAATCAAATCCGACTCGAGCAAAATCGTGTCATCTTCTAAAAGCTCGTTAGAAGCTAATGCCAGCGAGTAAATATTATTAGTTCTGTCGTAAATTGGGTTATCAATAAACTTAATTGGAGTCTTAACATCCAAAGTGCCAATAAAGTCGATGAGCTTTTGGCCCTCATAGCCTTCGACAATTACGATGCGGTTTAAGTCGAGTGAATCAAGCTGGCGAAGAACGCGTTCAATCAAAGTAACACCATTAACCTTGACCATGCATTTTGTATTGCCAGAAGTTAATTCCTTAAGTCTTTTGCCCATTCCGGCAGCCAGAATAATCGCCTGCATCGTAGCCTCCAAAAATTTTGTCGCGAGGTAATTATACACCCGTAAATAAAAAGCGGACATCTCTGCCCGCTTCGTGAATCTCGTAAATCTTAACTAAACTAATTATAGTTCATTAAGTCTTCTCTTAACATAAGTCTCGATAGCCTCGATAGCACCTTCCATACCAAGACGACTGTCATTTAAGCTGAAGTCGTAGTTACGGGAGTCGCCCCACTTACCCTTACAATAGTAGTTGTGATATGCCTTTCGACGGGCGTTCTCACGAACAATCTGATCCCAGGCATCTTCCTCGTTAAGGTGATGTACCTCGGAGATACGCTTAATCTTATCTTCCTTATCAGCGAGGATGAAGATGGAGATCAATTCCTTGCCCTTATACTCTTTGAGAACTTCCTCTGCGCAGCGTCCAACTACCACAAATGACTCGCCAGACTTTGCCTTCTCGAGGATGTAGTCAAACTGCATTTGAGCTACATTATCCTGAGGTGCTGTGGAGTGATCCTTGACCTTACGGTGGAAAAGACGAATCTTAGGAGCCTCGTCGTATCGCTTCAAGTCCTCGTAAGGAACACCCTTTTCCTTAGCGATGTTCTCGAGGATGGAGCGCTCATAAAAAGGAATATTAAATCTCTTAGCCAATTCCTCAGCGATAACGATACCGCCGCTGCCGTACTCACGGCCAACTGAGATGATGAACTGCTTTTCAGTATTTCCCATATCAAGCACTCCTTATCAGAAATATCTTACATAAATTATAGCCATAGAAATTCCAATTACAATAATTGTTGCAGGGGCGGCGTACTTACAATACTTACCCCAGCCAATCATGTGACCAGATTTTGCGGCTGCAGCGATACCTACAACGTTAGCGGAAGCACCGATAGGAGTAGCGGAACCACCGATATCTGTACCCATGGCAAGTGTCCAGGAAAGCACAGACAAATCTACGCCCATAGTTGTAGACAAAGCCTTGATAATAGGAATCATTGTCGCAGCGAAAGGAATATTATCAACAAACGCGGAAGCAACAGCGGAAATCCAAAGTACGATAGCGATCATGAGCATTACGTTGTCGCCAGAAACCTTAGCGATAAAGCCAGCGATGATCTCGAGAACACCTGTCTGCTCGAGGCCGCCTACTACAACGAACAAACCAAGGAAGAAAAGAAGTGTCTCGTAATCAACCTTCTTTAAAAGCTTCCAGGCACCGCGCCATGAAGTGATCAAAGTCATTGCAGTAACGATGATACCGATAGTTGCAACTGTAAGACCTGTCTGCGCGTGAGTTACAAGCATGATTACAGCGATAGCAAAAATCACGCAGCTGATAGCAAAATACTTCTTGGAAGAGATAGCTTCCTTAGGGTCTGGGTATGTAATCTTCATGCCCTTAGTTGTGTCCTTAGTGATTTCCTTACGGAACACGAGGTAGAAGTAAACTACAACAAATACGAGAGAAATTACTGCAATCAAACCTGTATTTACTACGAAGTCTGCGAAAGTGTAATTCAAAGCTGTACCAATGATGATGTTCGGTGGGTCACCGCACATTGTTGCAGAACCACCTAAGTTAGCGCAGAAAATCTCAGCGATAATCATTGGAACCGGAGAGAATTTCAAAAGCTGTGAGAGCTCGATTGTTACAGCTGCCAAGAAGAGGATAACTGTAATTGAGTCGATGAACATAGCTAGTACAAAAGACATGAGCATGAATGTTAAGAAAATTGATGAAGTCTTGTACTTAACAAGCTTGGCGATACCGAGGCAGAGCCAACGGAAGAAACCAGCCTTTGCCATACCTTCTACCATTACCATCATTCCGAAGATGAAGATGATTGTCGCCCAGTTGATACCTGAGGACTCCTCTTCTGCACCTTCAGACAAAATCCAGAAATTAGGATCTGCGAAGGACTTGAGGTTCAAGGTCTCCATTACGGCCTCGGAACTTCTCATGCAGATTCCAAAAACAACGATGAGCATAAGCAAACCACAACCAAGTGTTGTGAAGTGTCTTGGAACCTTCTCACTTACGATTAAGAGAAACATTGCCACGAAGATTACTATGGCAATAATTTGTGCTGCTAACATATTCTTCTCTCCTACTAATAAAATCCGTAGATTATTTTAGTTTTTTATTTTGAAAATAGTGAAAAGAATTATATGCTTTAATGTAGATATAAAAGCTTATATTAAGATGAGTTATTGTCATTTCGTATAAATAGGGGGTTATATGGAGACTTACGACTTTAAAACGTACAACACAGTAAAAGAAGTTATTCTTGATGCGACGAAGAATTATAGTGGAGATGTTGCCTTTCGAGTGAAGACGAAGGCGGGCAAAAATCCAGAGTACAAAGACTATACTTACGCAGAGTTTCTAGAGAACTTGAATGCCATGGGTACTGCGCTTTACGACGTGGGACTTCAGGGAAAGCGCCTGGCCATCATCGGTCGTAACCAGTACCACTATGTAGTAACTCATGTCGCATGCCTAATGGGCGGAATCGTATCCGTGCCAATCGACAAGGAGCTTCCTTTGCAGGAGATGGAGGACTCTCTTGTTAGAGCTGAAGTCGACGCGGTAATGTTTGACGTTAAGTATGTTGACGCGATTAACGAGATTAAAGCCAACGGCAAGACTTCAATTCAAAACTATTACTGCATGAATGATTCTGATGCGGGATTTACGAGCGCCGAAGAGTTGATTTCTCGCGGCCGCACCTTGGTTCAGGATGGCAAGCGTGAGTTTATCGACTTCGAGGCAGACCCATCTTCTATGGCAATTCTCCTCTTTACTTCCGGAACAACATCCAAGTCCAAGGCGGTAATGCTTAGTAACCACGGCCTCGCAGTTAACGTTAGCGACCTTCTTTATACTGAAGTTTTTAAAGAGCACAGCACAAACATCGCGTTCCTGCCTTACCACCACATCTTAGGTGGCACCGGCATGCTATTTACTATCGCTGATGGCATGAGAACAGTATTCTCTGATGGTATCCGCTACATTAAGCAGAACCTTAGCGAGTATAATGTTACCTTCTTCCTTGGTGTCCCAGCGCTGGTTGATAAGATGTACGACCAGGTTGAAAAGGGTATTGAGAAGCAGGGTAAGACTAAGGCTGTAGCATTTGCCAAGGCTTTATCCAAATTTCTCCTCTTCTTCCACATCGACATCCGCCGTAAGCTTTTTAAGGATGTAATCGCTCAACTAGGTGGCGACTTAAGTTATATCATCTCTGGCGGCGCACCTTTATCTGCACGTGTAGCTAATGGCTTCCACGACTTGGGCATCGAGATCTATCAGGGCTACGGCTTAACTGAGACTTCCCCTGTATTAGCAGCTGAGAACTACCAGCACTCCAAGCCTGGAACAATCGGCGTGGCTTTACCTCATGTAACTGCTGAGATGAAGGACCTCGATGAGAACGGTATCGGTGAACTCTGCGTCAAGGCACCTAATGTAATGATCGGCTACTATAAGAACCCTGAGCTCACTGCTGAAGTCATTGACTCCGACGGCTGGTTCCACACAGGCGACCTGGGCTTCATGGACAAGCAGGGCTACATCACTTTAACTGGCCGTAAGAAGGACATGATTGTTCTTAAGAATGGTAAGAAGGCCTTCCCAGAAGAAATCGAAATGCTCCTCCTCGCGATTCCAGGCGTAATCGACGCCTTTGTTTATGGGGAGCCTATCGGTGGTGATGCAACAGACCCTAAAATCGCGTGCGAGATTCAGTACGATTCTAAGTCCTGTGTCGAGGCATATGGAGAATTGTCCGATGATGACCTTCGTGATGTGATTTGGAACGCTATTAAGGAAGTAAACCAGACACTTCCACACTATAAGAGAGTAACTGAGCTTTTATTGACTACCGAACCGTTTATTAAGACGACTTCTATGAAGACTAAGCGTAAAGAAGAGCTCGCCAAGGTGCTGAAGGCTAAGGGATTGGTGTGATTGAGCCGGTTGAGCTGTTCGATTGGACCATTTTTGAGTGTTTGTTTGTGTAAAACTCATTAAACACTCAAAAATTACTCAAAAATCGTATTTAAACAGTCAGATTTGAGTGTTCATTTGCGTAAAACTAGTTAATCACTCAAACAAATACTCAAAAAAACACAAAAACTAAGGGGCCACTAATCTAAATGGCCCCATTGTTTAAATTACTGAATTGATAAAGTCTTTTATTTTTCCTTCGAGGTACGCTCGAGTGGATGGATGATTCCTGTTTTCATATGTATAAAGTATCTCGCGATCTGGAACGAATCCACTTTGTATAGTTGATCTTAGTTTGGTAAACATCTTCTCTTCATAGAAAGGAATATCAAGACCCCCGAAATGCTCATGGAATCGATAAACATATGCTTCTGGAATATTCATCACTGAATCCATAACTACCGATTGCCCATTAGGAAAAGTTAGTGGAACATGAATTTTTTGTTCTATATGAAGAGCTTTACATATCTCACCGATTTCTCTCTCAGCCTTAGAATCATAATCTTTTCCCTCCTCGTAATGATGGATTTTGTCTTCATAAGTATTGGGCTGTTCAATCATATCCTCAAACTTTCCAAAATACTGTTCTAAACAATTCACACCTCTCCTTGGCTTATATTTGAATTCGCTCCTGTTAAATTCATACCCATGATTGTCGAACCAATAGAACCGCAATTCCTTAATCTCGTTTATCAATTCGATACGCTTTGCATAATCAGCGGCCATTAACATTCCAAGCTTTGAAGTTCCTAAATGTCTTTGACGCTTATTATCGCTATACATAATTCCAAGTTTTGTGTTCCACATTTTCACATTAGGAATAAGACTCAATTCATCTTCGAGTCTAATAATCTTAAGTCCTAAAAATTTGTCCATACCGTAAAACTGATTCATAGATCATACGATATCAAATAAGAAATAAGCATTTGGACAAAATCAACGACAAAAAGCGACAAAAAACGACAAAGTGATATAATAGCGCAGCGCGGAGGACCTGCGAGCGAGGGTTGCAGATCAATAGTCTCGACGAGCGAGGCATCCGCACAAGCAAAGCGCGGAGGACCTGCGAGCGAGGAGAGAACTATTGATCTGGATGGGGCTTACATTAATCTACGGACTTCTTAAAGGAGCCCGAGAGATAGTTAAGAAGAAGTGTCTCGAGCGTAATAGCGTTGTCGAGGTTCTATTTTTCTACACTCTGGTGGGACTTATTCTTTGTCTTCTAATGCCAGGAACCGAGGAAGTCTTCCAAATAAAAACTAGCGTCCTTCCCTTCATTTTAATCAAATCATTCGTTATCTTCTTAGCGTGGATTTTAAGCTTTAAGGCTATCAAGTCTATGCCTGTAAGTATGTACGGGGTCCTCGATATGAGCCGAGTAATCTTCGCGACTTTACTTGGTACCTTCGTACTTCATGAGGTATGGTCTGTAGGTCAGATGGTTGGCCTTCCACTTGTGCTTCTGGGTCTCTTCCTATTAAGAATAATTAAAACCAAAAAAGACCAGGAAGAAAAAGTCGAGACAAAAACCGTAATCTTCGCATTCTTGTCCTGCGCTCTAAATGCAGTATCAGGTTTCCTCGACAAAGTCTTAATGCGTGGCATCACTTCAGCGCAGCTTCAAATCTGGTATATGTTCTTTATGGTAATAATGTATGGCTTATACCTACTTTTTAGCAGAACAAAAATCAACTGGAAGGCACTTATTAAGAACTACTGGATTCCACTTCTCGCATTAATGTTTGTAATAGCAGATAAGTGTCTCTTCATCGCGAACGGCTACCCTGAAAGTAAAATCACAATCATGACTTTAATCAAGCAGTCTTCCTGCTTCGTTACAATTATCCTTGGCCGCGTGGTTTATAAGGAAAAGAACATTCTCAAAAAGTCTATCTGCGCCGGCGTGGTGTTGGCGGGCATCCTCATCGCACTTATATAAAAATCAACACAAAAAACGCGACCCGTTAAGGTCGCGTTTCGTATAATTGAAAATTAGTAAATCTTAAAACTTCACCAAACCAGAAGATCTTAGCAACAACAAAACCAGCAAAATCGGAACGACGAACTTAATCATTACAATGTAAAGACCACGACGTCCGAACTTCTCACCATTCTTTGTAGCTTCATCAATAATTGCCTTAGGCTTAATAATCCAGCCGATAAGAACAGCTGTCATAATAGCAACGATTGGCATCAATACATTATTAGAAGCGTAATCGAAGATATCGAGGATCTGCTGTGGGTCCTCACTAGTAGGCAGAATAACATTAACATCAAATGTACCGTTATATCCGCCACATACTACCCATCCAAGCACTGCAGCGATAATACACTCGACGATAGTAGCAACTGATCTCTTCATACCGAAGCGGTCGATAAGGCCAGATACGATTGCCTCCAAAATTGAGATTGAACTTGTGATAGCTGCGAGGAATACCATGATGAAGAAGATGATTCCGACAACTGAGCCTACAGAACCCATCTCTTCAAATACCTTAGGGATTGCCATGAACATGAGACCAGGACCACTCTTCGCGAGACCTTCACGACCCATGAACACATACACTGCAGGGATGATCATGATACCTGCCAAAAACGCAATCAATGTATCAAAAAACTCAATCTGGTTAACCGACTTAACAAGGTTATCTTCGTCCTTAAAATAGGAACCGTAAGCAACAAGAATACCCATCGCTACTGAGATACTAAAGAACAACTGACCGATAGCATCAAAAACGACGCCAAGAATATCGCCAAAACTCATGCCCTCGACACTAGGAATCAAATAGATTCTGAGACCGTCGAGACCAGACCTTTCGCCGGTTTTGATAGTAAGAGCGAAGATAGAAATACCAATAACGAGCAGCAACAGCACTGGCATCAAAACCTTCGAGATGGCTTCGATACCTTTGTTAACGCCGATGAAGATAATAACGCCTGTGATAACAAGGAAAATCGCGCCGTAAATGAGTGGCTCCGACGGGTTTGAGATAAACCCAGAAAAGTAATCATCAGAAGCGGCACTAACGCCATTGCCCGTCACAAACGTTACCATATACTTCATTACCCAGCCACCGATTACGCAGTAGTAAGGGAGAATGATGAATGGCACGAGCGACGCGAGGAAGCCTAATACCTTACCAAATGTCTGTACGAACTTGCTCTCACTTAGTTTGCTGTAGGCAGTTAGAGGGCTCTGCTTTGTCTTGCGTCCGATAGATACTTCAGTCATCATAAGCGTAAATCCGAACGTTAATGCAAGGGCGATGTAGATTACCAAAAACAGACCGCCTCCGCCTTTCGCAGCTAAGTAAGGGAAGCGCCAGAGGTTACCAAGGCCAACCGCAGAACCTGCAGCAGCCAACACAAATCCAATTGAACCTTTAAACGAACTTCTTTTATTATCCATGCGAAGATTATATCATTTATACTTGATATATATAAGAAGGTGCGCGATGAAAAGATTGGTAGCGCTTATGCTTACCGCGGCGATGCTTTTTTCCTTGGCAGCATGCAGCTGTAACGTATTTTATAATGAACCATCTGGATCAACTATGACTTAGACTATTCAGAAGTAATGTGTGCTTACGATGAGGATACTTTCGAGGGTGGTAATGGTGATTACATATGTTTTGCGATTGCTGGTGTAGGATAATTTGGTGATTTTACTAATCCCGTAACTAGTTTACAAATTATTAATATCTAATATAATATATCATATCTTAAAGGAAATTTAATTTCTAGAAGGAGAAATGTTATGAAGACAACAAAGATTGCAGCTTCTGTTTTAGCTACAGCAATGATCATGTCCATGACTGGATGCTCAATGCTTGGTGGCGGCAAGGCAAAGCAGGAAGTTCTCGATGCAGCTGACAGCTTCGCATCTAACATCTGCTCTTTGAAGGCATCTAAGGTTACTGCTGCTATGGCAGATCTTGATGACGCTAAGGCAGAAGAAATCGAGTTCGCTTTTGATGCTATTAGCAGTGATGCTATCCTCTCTGCTATCGCAGGTACACTCGCTTATGAGATTGACGAGGATTCTGTAGAGGTTGATTCCAAGAAGGGTGAGGCTTCTGTAGACGTAGTATTTACATATGTAGATGCTAACTCTGTTTACGAAGATGTTGTTGCTGACGGTGGTGATGAGGATGACTTCATCGATGCTCTCGCTGACTGCGATGACACAGTTGAAGTTGAGATCACTTATGAGTTCACACTCGACGATGATGAGTGGCTCGTAGATGACGCTAAGCTTAAGACATTCCAGTCTCTCTTCGCTTTCTGTGAGGAAGCTGAGGCTTATGAGTTCGGTGCTGATTTCATGGAAGCATATGAAGGTCACTCCTGGTGGATGGCTGATTCTGACAACACATACTCCGATGCTTACTACATCGATTTCTGGGGTGAGTATGATTCATCCTTGTTGACAGAATCACCTGAGCTCTACTTCACAGTTGAGCACGATGGTACATTGGTATACACATCTGATATCTCTTCTTCAGCAGACTGCTACTTCTATGCTAGCGATTACGGTTACGATGTTCTCCCTGAGGGTACATACACAGTAACTCTTTACCTCGCTGATGGTACAGTTGTTGATTCTGATTCTACATACTGCTATGTAAGTGATGTTCCTACATCTGGCGGTGACGTTGTTGTTACTGGCGACGTTGATACAGAAACATACTGGGATGATCCTGCTTCTGCATGGGCTGATACAATCTCCATGTGGGGTTGGTATGACTACAATGCAAGCGGCTTCGGCGAAGGTTACTATGCAGCTGGCGATATGGTAGAGTTCGACCTCATTACAGATGACGACAATGCTGGTCCTCTCTACTATGCATTCTATGCACTCCCAGACGGAACACCTGGCTCTGCTGACTATGACAACCCAGACGCTGATGGCGTAGTTGATTTCTACCCATACAGCTTTGGTAACGACTACGAGTTCGAGCTCGGCTATGCTGATGCTGGTGTTTACCTTGTAGTAGTTGCTGAGTCTGAAGCAGCTTGGGCTAACGGTACAGGCGACTGGCTCTGCTACTCTATGTGCTCTGTAGGCTAATAACTGATTAGCTTATCAAACAAATTGAGGCTCTCGCGATAAGCGGGGGCCTTTTTTATGCCCTCGAAAGGCAGATTTCTATAGCGCCAATCCTCCCCCAGTCTTCCAGTCCTCCTAATAATCCCTGTAATCAACAATACAGGGACTTTTACATAGAACATATTGTTGAATTCATAGTCATGCTGACCTTCAGCCTGTGAGACAGCCTGAATCTTACACTTAGTCTTACAAAACTGCCAATTTGTGGGAACAAGTGTTAGAAATACTGCAAATTCCCACACTTAGACTTACAAAAAGACCTATTTGTAAGTTCAAGTGTAAGAATTATCAAATTATCGGATTATTCTATATCAGTTACAGACAATCCATCATATGTTTCATCTATTGAGTCTTTACCAAAATTAGCGAACAACAATTCAGTTGCTATTACCTTATCCTTTAATCTCATAATATTATCTTCAACATCATCCTTGAACAGTAAATGAATACTTCCGTACCATACTACTTCATTATCAATAACAGTATATCTTTCTGCCCGTTCATCAGTTAATCTTACGTTAATGCCACTATTATGAAGAAGTTCATAAATTTCATATCGATTCTCATCTTTACCAAACCAATATGCTTCAGAACGAAGAGTTAATACAGTGACTTTTACTCCCCTTTCCTGAGCATTTTTCAAAAGAGAAATCATCTTTATTACTTTTTTTCTGGATAGTAATGGACTCGATATAATCACACTCTCTTTTGCATTAACTATATCGTTATAGAAAACACTACTATATGAATCGACATCAAAAATATGATTGTCAGACTCTGTTGTATCAATTGACTGAAGATATAGTTCGTAACCTATCTGTTTATATGCCCGTAAACGTTTCTGATACATATTGTCAAACAAAGGTATATGCGAGTCTATATAATCATAGACAAATACTTCGCTCTTATTACTGTAATCACGATTCAAACGTCCTACATATTGTTCAACCAGGCCTTTCCAAGCAATCGGCATACCAATAATCAAAGTATCTAATCTTGGGAAATCAAAACCTTCGCCAATAAGCTGGCCTGTTGCTATGAGTACAACGGCTGAATCAATTGGTGCAGAATTTAATTGCTCTCTAATCTCGCATTGAGTTTTTTTGCTTATATCACCAGTAAGTAAATAAGCATTTTCACATTCATCTTTGACTCTGCTATATAAATAGTCAGCGTGCTCCTTAAATTTTGTTAGGACAACAACAGTTCTTTTCCTAGCTATGCAGTCTCTTATATCGTTAACAATCAGGTTATTACGCATTTGATTGTTAAGAAGCACCTTATAAGCTTGGTTTATAGTTAACTTCTCATGTCCGTGAGGAAAAACAACAGATGTAAATCTTGGGATGACATAATGAGCAAAGCTTTGATTATTAGTTTTTTCTTTAGCTGTAAATCGATGCCTAACAGGTCCTAGTAGCATAAGATTTGTCTTCTCATGACCATCCCCTCTAGCAACTGTAGCAGTAACTCCTAAAACATACTTGGCAGGACACTCTTCTAATACTCTTCTCAACGTATTAGTAGCACTATGATGACATTCATCTACTATTATCATTCCGTATTCTTTTAGCCGATGATGTGGCTTCCCATTTTTGAACAGTGAACCAGCCATTGCTATATCGACTATGCCACCAGATGTATCTTTTATTCGTAAATGGTAGACCACCGGCACCTTGCAAAATAAAAGCCGCTGTGAAGCGGCTCGTTGTCATCTGATTTGTTTTTTGCAACTATCTGGGATAGTTTCTGACCAAGGCATAATGGATTCCATATATGTACTAGGCGCGTCATCGATGTGAATCAATATTTGGTCCAGAAGATATTCAAGGTACGCTCTTGGCTTTAATCCATTGGCCTTAGCTGTTTCAGCCAGACTGTAGTAAAAGGCACTAGCTTCAGCTCCTCTCGGAGATCCAGCAATCTGCCAGTTCTTCTTGCCAACACAGAATGTTCTAATGCTTCTTTCTGCTGCATTGTTATCTAATGGAATTAGCGGGTTGTCCAGAAACAGACGAAGATATACTTCAGCATTAATTGCATATACAAGTCCATCTCTAACTGCACTTGAATCCATCTTGGCAACGGTTTCTTTTGCCCATTCAAAGAACTTATCGACAAGTGGTTTAATGTTAGCTTGTCTGTTCTTGTATTTTTCCTCTGAACTCTTACCCTTGCACATATTATCTATGTGATATATTGCTGCTATTCTCGTATTAGCTTCTTCTGCTACAGATAGACCAGTCTTAATTTTGTTGCTCTTTAAAATCTCTGCAAATTTCCTCTTTACATG
>JAZRYF010000040.1:0-55111 GCA_045600625.1 Saccharofermentans sp. | reverse complement strand
GACCTTCATCCTTCACGCGGCGTTGCTGGGTCAGGCTTGCGCCCATTGCCCAATATTCCCCACTGCTGCCTCCCGTAGGAGTCTGGGCCGTGTCTCAGTCCCAATGTGGCCGATCAACCTCTCAGTTCGGCTACCGATCGTCGCCTTGGTGGGCCGTTACCTCACCAACTAGCTAATCGGACGCGAGTCCATCCTTCAGCGATAAAATCTTTGGTCTCAAGATCATGCGGTCTCGAGACATTATGCGGTATTAGCACCGATTTCTCGATGTTATTCCCCTCTAAAGGGCAGGTTACTCACGCGTTACTCACCCGTCCGCCACTCGGTTAAAAATGAAAGCAAGCTTTCTTCTTTAACCTCGTTCGACTTGCATGTGTTAAGCACGCCGCCAGCGTTCATCCTGAGCCAGGATCAAACTCTCAAATAAATTATTTGAAAGCCTATTTGGCTCAATTACTTAATTTAAACTCAATTCAATTGAATTAACTTAAGGCTCGTTGTTTTTAAGTTCTGCATTCTATTCAATTTTCAAGATCCGTGCTCCCAGTGAGTGTTGACTTTTGTCTCTCTCGCCGAGCGCTCAAGAATAATACAACGCATCAAATACAAAGTCAACACTTTTTTCAAAAAAAATTCAAAATATCTTTTTTGCTTCTACCAAATCATTTCCATGATATATCAGTTTTAACTCAAAGATGCCCGTATTTACTGGCTTTAAGAGTTCTTCGAAGATTGCTTTATCTCCTTCCCATGTTGGAACATTTTTTATATTTTCCTTATTCACCCAGGTTAAAACTCCTTCATCACAGCTTCCAGGACAGGGATTTTTATCTCCGATATACTCTCCCATATATACATACATAGTCTCATCATCACAGCAATCATTAATAAAACTACATATACCCTTAAGGCAAAAGCCATCTATCTCAGATGATTTAATAGAAGTCTCCTCATAAATCTCACGTATCGCACACTCATAAGGAGTCTCGCCTTCTTCCATGTGTCCGCCGACACCCAAATACTTACCTGCATTCATATTAGCCCGGTTCTTAGGTGTGTCTCCCTTTACTATAAAGAGAATCTCGTCCCCCTTACTTAGGTAACAAAGTGTTGTCTGCTTACTCAATTGCTCCATCCTCCGTAAGAGTCTCATCTTCAATTTTCTTACCTATAGTTACCAGTCCTCGTGACAACTGATAGCGAAGATTAACTCTATATAAAACATAAGAAGATATATCTATCTTAAATGTCTCACATGTAGCGCACCACTTATCTGCCAGGCAGACAAGCCAGCCTTCGATATGTCTTGGCCAGATTACTGTAAGAGGAAACATATGGTGCTTGATGATATCCTGCTCAATCTCGTTGATATTAAAATCAGCAATAGCATTCTTACATGCAATAGCAGGATGGGTGTAGCCATGAAGGCCATAGCGCTTCTCGCTTGGCTTATGCCAATCATATAAAAAGTAGTCGTGAAGTAAGGCGCCACGTACAAGACTTCTCTTATCAATCTTTACATGAAAAATGGAATTCTCCAGAGCAATTGCAAACAAGAGCGCGTATTTAGTTACAGAAATTGCATGTTCAAATACGGAAGTAGTGCCATGCTGAGTGAAATTCTTCATCTGCTGGGCTTCGTCCGTAAGAATAATCTCTTTGCCAAGCATGAATAGCTGCTTAGCCAGTTTATACTCTGTAATTTCCTTCTCCATCAAAAGAATTTTAATAACGAATCTGACAAAATTCAACAGAATGTGATATTGATTTATATATTATTAAAAATATAATGCGTAACTATGGTAGGAAGAAAATCAACAACAGACTTAACTATCGGAAATCCACTTAAGGTAACGCTTCTTTTCGCGTTGCCTCTTTTCTTAAGCAATATCTGTCAACAGATTTATAACTTATCTGATATTGCCATCATCGGACACGCTCTTGGAGACGAGGCTTTGTCTGCTATTGGTTCCGTATCAACTATCTACGGTTTCTTCAATTCTTTCTACTTTGGTATGGCAAGCGGTTTTGGCGTTGTTATCTCAAAGTACTATGGGGCCAAAAATCCTGAGCAGCTTAGAAGAGCTGTAACTAACACAGGATTCATCGCGATTTTGTGGTCAATTATCATCACTACAGTTGGACTAGTCTCATTAAAGCCACTGATGAGGGTTTTACATACACCAGACAGCATTTTTGATATGGCTTACAGCTATGCAGTTATTGTTATTGGACTATCTTTCTTCTTATTCATGTATAACGTCTTATCCGGAATGCTTAGATCAATCGGAAATTCCAGAGCTCCTCTTTTCTTCCTCATGATTTCTGTATCTTTGAATCTTGCTTTGAACTATACGTTTGTAGTTAAGCTTGGCACTGGACTTCCTGGAGCTGCAATTGCTACAGCAATCTCTCAGTTCGTGTCTTCAGCATTGACTGTTATTTATATTATAAGATGCGTGCCTGAGCTTCACCTTAAGAAAGAAGACTTAAGCTTAGACCGCAATATGCTTTCTGATATCTTCACCTCAGGTTTTGCTTTCGCGCTCATGTATACAGTAGTAAATCTTGGAACAATGATTCTCCAGAGTGCGATCAACGGCTTCGGACCTACTACAATTGCTGCACATACAACAGCACGTAAGATTTCTGAGATGTGTATGATGACAGTAAGTACTCTTGCTAACGCGATGGCAACCTTTGCTGGTCAAAACCACGGAGCGCGCCGTTACGACAGAATCAAGGAAGGCCTTAAGAAGATTATGCTTTTCTCCTTCTGCTTTGATACTGTACTTATCGCGGTTATCTATGTTTTTGGAAACATGATGGTAAGAGGCATCTCGGGAACATCAACGCAGGAACTTATTGATACGGCGACCTTCTACCTTAAGGTTGACCTGCCTTTTTACTATGTACTGTCTATTATTCTTATTACAAGAACCACGCTTCAGGGTATCGGTGCGAGATTTGTACCGATTATCGCTTCTGTGATGGAGCTTTTATTCAAGGCATTTACTGCAGGATACCTCGCACAAAAGCTCGGATACCTGGGAATTGCAATCTGCGAGCCAGTAACTTGGGTAATCTGCGCTGCATTTATCCTCTCAATTTTCTTGGTAGAAATAAAAAAGCTTGGAAAGCTCCAAGCTCAGTTAGAATCCCAGGGTGAGATTATAAGAGAATAACTTATACGTGGCACATCAAAATCTTCATGCTGCCCGTAAAGCTGATTGTCTCCTTGGAAGCTGGAAGGAATACCGCCTCGCCAGCATTAATATTCATCTCTTCTCCATCACACATGACCTTACCGCTGCCCTTCAGAACTACAGCGCAGTCAAACTTGGAGTCATCTGCAGGAACACTTAAGTCTCCGTCTACATCATAAACAAGCACGTCGAAATACTTACATCTACAGATAAGATTTCCTTCAGTGGACAATTCCTGAGGCTCATACCTGGAGTAATCAATTACATCCAAAGCCTTATCGATATGAAGCTCGCGCTTATTGCCATAGCGATCAACTCGGTCGTAGTCGTAAAGTCTGTATGTACAGTTAGAAGACTGCTGAACCTCACAGATTAAATTACCAGCTCCAATGGCATGAACTGTACCTGCAGGAATGAAGAATGTATCTCCAGCCTTGGTAGGAACGAAGTTAAGATAGTCTGTAATAGTTCCATCGTTAACTGCTTTTTCTACTTCTTCTCGGGAGACGTCTCTATTAAATCCAACATAAAGTCCGCTTCCAGGCTTGCTGTCAATTACATGCCACATCTCATTTTTGCCGTAAGAAGCTTCATTCTTCAAAGCATAGTCGTCATCAGGATGAACCTGAACAGACAGGTTATCGTTAGCATCTATTAATTTAACCAATAATGGGAAGCTGCTTAGCGGTTCACACTTCCATCCTAAGATAGATTTACCAACAGTATCAATATACTTGCCTAGAAGCATTCCTCTGTGGCGTCCATTAACTACACGGGACTGTGCATCAGGATGCGCAGACATAACCCACGCCTCCGATATTCTATCAAGATCAGACTTAAAGCCATACTCAGTCTTAAGTCTGTTACCACCCCACAGATATCCTCTGAAAACCGGGCGAAGCTTTAAGATTGGTTCAGGCTTAACACCAAGATCAATCTCACCTAAGTCCTTTACAGTTCTTGCCTGTCTGTCATTAATTAAAATGCCTTCACCATAAGCTGTGTCGATAAATTCGAGAACTTCTGTGCCCACATTAGAAATCTGGTGCTTTACGCCAAGCTTAACCTCAATGTTGCCACAACCGTCCAAAATATTGAACTTACCATCGAGAGAAACCATAGCTTTACCCTTAACGATAATCCAGTTCTCAGTTCTGTTCTCGTGAGAATGCTCATAAATTGTTCTGCCAGGAGTAACGTAGATATGTCTTACATAGTGAGTATCAGATACTTCCAAGTCCTTATACTTGCCCCACTGTCTGTAGTGAACGGAACTGCTGTCAATATATTTATTAATTAGCTTTGCATCAGAATCTTCATTTGTTAAGAACATCTTTAAGTCATCAGTGCTGCTCTTACCACGGCTTCCAACAAACACAGCATCATCAGTATTAACTACTACTGCGTCCTTAATTCCGCTAACTACTACTGCACGGTTAGACGACTTATTAACTACAAATGAACCCTCTGAGTTATAAGCAACAGCCGGGCCTGAATTCTTATAAGAAAACTTCTCTAAATCTTCTAATGATGTTAATTCCTGCCAGCCAAAATCAGCTTTAACGAGAGCAAGCTCGGATGAATTCTCGAGAACCATTCTCTCTACTGACACTGCATCAATTAAGGAAAGAGCCGCTTCGTCAAAAACGAGGTCGCCACCTTTATCCTTACGCTGCTTGTAGGCCTTACGACATGCGTTATAAGTTGCTGGAGAGATTTTACGAAGCTCATTAAAAAAATCTCCTGCGCGTACCAGAATCATTCCTAAGTTTCTATAGTATGGCTTAGTAAGCAAGGACTCATCCGAAGGCTTCTCGATGAATTTCAGAGTATCCTCGCAGATATAGCCATAACGATTATTAAAAGATTCTTCCTCTATACCGAAGACTACTATCTTGCCCTGATCCGCTAATTCCTTGCCCTTAACAATCGCTTCAGCATAACCATTTTGTGCATCAACCATGATGTCAGATGGAACAATTAATACATACTCCGATGACCATAAAGACATCAAAGCCAAAGCCACTGAAGCCGTTGTTCTTCTCGGAATATCTTCATATACAGAACGGTATGCGAGGTCCTGGAAAGACTTAAGCTGGTTTTCCAGAATATGCCTGTGCTCACTTCCTGTTACAAACAAAAACTCATCACAATACGGCATATTACGTGCTATAGTATCCTGGAAAACAGAATGATACCTCGTAAGTTCAATGAACTGCTTAGGGTAGTTACGTCTTGATAAAGGCCATAAGCGTTCACCAAGTCCACCTGCAAGAATCAGACACTTCACTTAAAATAGCTCCTTATAATACGGAGATTCCACCAGATACTGATTGTATCCGTGAACATCTTCCAGATATCTTTAAACTTAATTCTACCAAACGACTCTTCTCTTCTAAAAATAATCTCGACTGGCATCTCGTCAATTCTGGCGCCATCATGATTACAAAGAGCTAATATCTCAATATCAAAAGCGTAGCCGGAAACTCTGAGCATAGGTGCAACCTTCTTAATGAATCCAGACTTATACATCTTAACGCCAGTCTGGGTATCCTTAATATTAAGGCCAAACAAAATCTTCAATAAGACAAAATATCCCCAGGAGAAGAATTTACGAGCAGGTGGATAGTTAAGCTTTGAAACCTTATGCATCTTAGAGCCAATAACTATATCGCAGTTTGTCTCCTGCATATGCGCATAGTAATCAATAATATGCTTAGGCGATAAATCGAGATCAGCATCTATAAAGGCAATAACATCACCGGTTGCCTGCTCTACTCCATGCTTAATGGCTCCACCCTTACCGCGGTTAACATCATAGCCAGCATAGATAATGTGTGAACGCTCTTTTGAAGCTTCAAAAATCTCACTTTTGGTATTATCGGAACTTCCGTCGTTAACAACTAAAATCTCAACTTCATCATTAATTACCGCCAAAGCATCACTAATCTCAAGAAGATTAGCCTTAATATGCTTGCCTTCGTTATAGGCTGGAATAATGACGCTTAATTTCATCTTTGACCGACATACTCCCATGAACGTCTGCTTAGGATATTAGTTCCGCTAAAAGAATACCAATCTCCAGGGCTAAAGGTCAATGCATCTCTTGTGGCAATTGTGTCAGAGCCTTCGACATTCCAGTCGGCTGAATCGTAAATAAGATGGTCTCCATATCTGCCATCGATTGTAATCGGATTACCTGTAAATGGATTAACAGGATTCTCGATAAGATCTAATGTCGCCAGATATGGGACATCAGCATTAGTCATGAAATCCTCACATGTTGTAAACCCTGTATCACCAAAGTCCTTAACCATAAGAAGGCAGTTATAACTCTCGATGTTTACACCATGGAAGTTCATGTCTCCACCGAACATATCAGCCGTAGGACCATGGTCAGATACGATAATAATTCTTGTGTTATCCCATACGCCCATCTGTCGCATATAGTCAAACCATTCACCAAGCTGAATATAAGCAGCAACATTACACTGATAGTGAGACATGGCAGGAGCAGAATTCATGGACAAAGACATACCATTAAGCGTAAATCTGTCCATGTGTTCTCTGTCAAATTCTGTATTATCAACAACCTGAGCCGGTTCATAAGAAGGTTCAGATAACATCATAGTATTATGCGTAGTTACATTATTAATATACATAAATGTATTCTGAGAGCTCTCATTAACATCTGTAATTCCGGCAAGATTAGTTAAAACCGTATATGCATTCATGAATACCTGTGATACACCAGTGGACTCAGATTTATTACTAATTGTCTGAGGTGTTGTAAACTCCACCTCATCTGTACCTGCCGCAAATCCTACATCAGCCTGATTATAGTGACCTGCATCGTAGATATTACTCTGAATAACAAGCGGTGACACCTTAAAAACAGAATATAAGAAGAAATTTCTAAGCCATACTCTGTCTTGGGACGCTGAGAAGTCAGCCTCGACGTCGACGAATCTGCCTTTCGTGATGTAGGCGTCAATTCCTTCCTCGTAGAAGCACTCTAAGTTAGGCACCCACTCATACCCTGCGAAAGGTGGATCGCATACAGTTATATCATAGCCTTCATCCCTGAAAAGCATTGGCATCAGCATAAGAGCCTGATCGTGCTTCTCGCCCATAGTTACTGAATCATTAGCGCACAGTGCTTCCGGAGTATACTCGTAGCCACCGAACAAAGCCGGAGCTGCAAACTTGGTGTGAGATCCGTATGCCAGAGTATTAGGATAGTAAGTAAAGCCATCAAACTGTTCCTGAAGTTCTGGAATCTCGTTAAAGATATAAGGAACAAGATAGCCAGGTGCACGGTCAAGCATAATTACCATGACATTCTGTCCTTCTGTAGACAGAGGAATAGAAGCCAGATCAATATCGCCACCTGTATATGAAGCAAGAGAGTAGTAAGACTCCTCAATCTTAGCCATATTAATTGTGCTCATAGTAAGCGCAGCTACAATCAAAGCCATAACTAGAGCTTCAGTAATCTTTTTTAAGTAGCGGAAAAAGACGAACATAACTGCGACAGCCAGGATTATAGCCAGGAGGTTTATAAGCTGACTTGATACAGAATACTTAAAAGGCTCGTCGTAGATTAAGTCTGTTGATAAATTACCAAGTTTGGTTCCAAAGAACATATAAGTTACTACAGCTGAAGGACACAAAGCCCACCACACATAACTCATAACAGCTCTAATATTATCCTTGGAAAGTGTGAAGAAAATACCTCCCCATACTACAAAGAAACCAGCTGCGATACACGCTGCATAGAAGATGTAGTAGTTAGGACTTCTATATGAAGCTGCATCAATAAACTCAGCCGGGGAAGTCTTAATAACGCCAGATGGGATGAAGAATCCAACAAAAGCTGTCATAAAAACTCCACTTAAGTAGAACATAGAATTCTTAAACTTGGAGAAAACAAATTTGGACGTGATTTTCTCCAGTAGATTTGTTGGCTTACTATGCCATACCACGATTAAGAACGGGATAATTAATGCGGCGCCAAATAGCGTAAGCTTAACCGTTCTCATAAGGTATGGAGAATCATATCCAGTATTAACAAAGAGAATAATTACCGCACCTACTACTGCAGATACAATCGACAGCACAAAACCCGGACGTTTAAAGCGATAAAAGACATTTTTAAGAAGAGAAAATAAGTTATTAAGTGTCCAGTAAAAAGCAAGGCCAGCTGGTGAGTTATAAAGAAGCACTAAGAATATTAATGCCATTCCATAAAGCTGTATCTTGTTTTTAAGCGGAAGGTCCTTGGTATATACATAGCCAGACACGAAGTTAATAAGTGTCATCAGTATTGGAAGCACATTAATGCCAATGCCAGCAATTACTAACATCTGGTCAGGGCTTCCCAAATCAGCGATAGGTCCAAAAGATATGCCCTTAATAATATTAAGACCCGATAAGAATCTATAGGCTGCAGTAAAGAAAGGAATCTGCAAAAGTAAAGACACAGAACCCTTAAGAACAAACAACGGTGAATAGTTGTTCTGGTTATAATAGGTCTGGAGCATCATCATGCGCTCGTCACCCTTAAATGTCTTCTTGATATGCTCAATTCCCGGAGCAAGCTTTGCTTCTAGGTCTCGCTCCTTTTTCTGAACTTCATCTGCATTCTTATAAAGAGGAAGAACTAGGAAGTTAACTGCCAGACTTAAAATAATAATGGCCCAGCCTGGATGTCCTACTATTCTGTTAGCAATTGTAAATACAACCTCAAAGAACAACTCTAACGGATAAATTATTAATGTATATAGAATAGTTAATAGTGAAGGAATCATGCGTTTTCCTCCTCTAATGCATGTAATTTATTTATCAGATAGTCGCATACTGAATTAGTGGCGCCACCAATATTCTTCCATGCCTTGGCTCTAACTTTATCTCGTGCTGCCTTATAGGATGGATCAGTGATACATTCATCGATCATTGATTTGAGGTTACCCATTGAACTGTCATCAATTGGCTTTCCTACAGTTGGTAAAATCTCAAATGTCCATGGAGTTTCTGGAAGCCACCATGCATCGTATGGATCTTTTTCAAAATTTGCATTCGCATACATAATCGGCTTATCAAATACGAGCAAGAAGTCAAAGATAACTCCAGAGAAGTCAGAGATCATTATATCTGCCTTAGATAATGCTTCGAAGTTATCATTATCCTTATTCCATGTAAGCTGACTGTTGTCAGGATACTTCTCCATCAGCTTATCAAGCATAGCCTTCTCTGATGTAAAAGACTGTGGATGAGGTCTGATTATAATGTTATATCCGGTCTTAATAAGTTCATCGATAATTGATGAACCATACTTAGACAAAAGTCCTGATGGTCCCCATGATGGTGCTAATAATACTGTAGTCTTCTCGTTCTTAGTTACAGGATTAGCTTTAAGTCTTTTAATCTGAGCATCTAAGTAATTAAGACCTACTAATTCAATCTCTTTTGCTGGCAGATTACGAAGCTTTTCCAACTTACGGCACTGCTCAACCTGATGCTCACCTGATAGTAAAAGTGCATCATAGTAGTCTGTACCGAACATTCTGTAAAGAGAGAGATTACCTGGCGCATGCAAAATATGCACATAGTAATTAACAGTCTTAGATCTCTTCCACTGATATACATTAAGTCCAGGCGTAGTTGATAGAACAAGATAGGCATTAAGCATATTAAGCTTTGAAAATGCCTTATTCCCTTCACCTATGAATTCACACTTAACGTGCTTATAAGACTTCCCTGCTTCAATCGCAGGATCATCTTCAGATGCTGTATAGAAATATGCTTCCTGGCCTCTTTTTTCAAGTTCATCACAAATAGGGCCAAATACATTCCAGTATCTCTTATGGTCAGAGAAAATTACAATAGGAAGCTTATTCTTATCCGCCTTAACCTTACGTCCGCCTGAGAGAATAAATTTAATCTTAACCAGAGCCGTTCTTAAAAAGTAAACGACAATACCCAGAATACCGATAAGTATTGAAAACAACATACTTCCCGTGCCGGGATCGATGTAAAGACTTACCATTTATTCTCTCCTTCCAAGCGATAGATTATATCACCAAAATCACTGAAAGTTGAGATTGAAATTAGGCCAGATTCTCTGATAATCAGGACCGCTTGATATCTCATCAATTATTGCAGTTCTAGATGTTCCGCTATTAAGCGCATTCACCCACAAATCGTACTCGCTTCTTGTACCATTACGCTGAAGCATTAATCGGTAAATACCTTCAACAAACTCGGCATTTGTTCCTTCAAATGCGCCGTCCCCAAGAAGAATCCAAAGCAAAGTATCCGGAGTTAATACATTAAGACAAATCTCATCATTAAGACTACTGAACTCCTCTACTGTAGGAAGCCTGTCATATCCAAGTCTGTAGGCACGGAAAATATAATCCTGAACTTTATCTGAATTAGAATAGTGCATCTTGGAATTATAAATAGTGATAGTAAACTCCAGGACTATCTCACCACAGTAATCGCCTGTACCTCTGATATAAACAGTAGCTTCACCAGGATAGTAATTATCTACATACTCGACAGTGTAGTCTCTGCCCTCAGATAAGGTTATTCCATTATTATTAATTGAGATAAGACCTCTTACAGCGTCTCCCGTATACTCAGGATTAATATCAAAATCAACTTCAGCACCAGAGATATCAGTCTTATCGCCTGCTTCCTGATTATTTATATTCTCATAATAACTTAAATTCTCATCACCAAGACGGAAGAGGCAGCTCTCGTGAATTCTGCCAGGCACGTCCTGCGGTCTAAGTCCAAGTTTGCCTTCATCTGTAACGCAGATGCAAAGGCCTGTCTCAGCATTCTGAATCCAGAAATAAGGTGTGCCTGGAAGTGAAGATATAGACCAGCAGTGCGCATTAGAAGCTTCATCGTAATCGCCAAGCTTAAGCTGATCATCCACAATACAAAGAGTCCTTAAAACTCCATCTGTATCAGCAAAAATTCCGTAGTACTGACCTTCATATCTTACCTCAAGAGGCACCGCTTCATGAGTATCCAGGCTTAAATCATAGTCTTCGATGCCGTGCATGTGCATTTCGATGCCCTGGATGGTATCGCTGTAGTATACAGTGTAGCTGCCGTCAGAAATTGCACGTGTTCTGTCGAGTCTTAATACTGTAAGAAGACTTAATCCTGCGCAAATCATCCCGATTAAGAGAAGATACAAAAGCTCAGTTTTCTTAAAATCCTTACGACTTTTTAATAAGAAAACTATAGACAGTATCAGGCCCATGGCTACCAAAGCAAAGCTTATTCCTGCAAAGTATGGCTTCGTAAAGCCAAGTGCGTCAAAGCCATCGAAGCTATAATCTCTAATATAGCCTTTACGAGCAAGAAGTGCTGTAAGAATTAAGCTAACAGCGCTTGTGGCAAATACTGTAAATGCGATTCTAGAGTTCTTAACACCAATGGAGCACATAATTAGAAGTGAGATATCGAGAACAATAAGCAAACCAGTACCAAAATAAACTGCGATGCCGATACCTGCTAATGAAGGAAGAATAATTCTCGCAGGGTTTGTGAGTTTGTCTCCAAAGCTTATAAGTCTTAGGACAGCCACGATACCCATAATTAATCTGAGACCGCCTGTAACTATGGACGGAAGACCACTATAGGCTGGAGTCATTAAAGAATAATAATCAATAAGTAAAGTCGCCAAGATACCAGCATACAAAAATATATACCAGTCTATTGTTAATAATTTATTTTTAATAGAAGCGATACTCATTGAAGTCTCATCCAAAACTCGTAATCATCTTTATCAAATGTTCCGGCAATGCCAATGTCTTCACCATATTCTTCATCGAGAAGCAAAGCATAATCGCTTGAAGCATTAACGATACCATAAAACATTGTGTTACCAATCTTTACCAGATTCCAGCGATCAGAATTATCCTCGATACAGCATGTAAGTAGCAGTTCATCGTTATCATCAAGCGAGAGATAAACCCTGTCTCCATTTTGAGTATCAGTATAAATCTCATAGGCATGTGCTTCATCGTTATACTCAAAAATCCATAAGCACTCATACAGATTATCAAGGCCTCGCTTCAGGATATATCCATCATCCTCTAATCGTGGATAGAACTGAAAAAAAGTATCACGGGAATAAATGTGGCAGGTATACTCATCACCTAATGGCTTGGCCTTACTAGGCCACTTAATGCAGGCGATAGTAAAAATAATCAGAAGTCCTGATAATAACGCCAGAGTTGTAAAGCGCTTCTTCATATTAATAAACGTATTTTCTCTGAGCGTAATAGCTTAATAAGAAAAGGACTATATCAACCGGGATCTTAACTGCAACTTCTGGTGCTCCCTTAAATACAAAGAGAAGCCCTGTAACAAAAGCGGCACTTAAGCACATCTGAATTATCGCGAGAATTATGTACTTAGGAGCACTCTGCTTATGACTCTTATTACTTGTAAATACGAACTTATAATTAATAAGGTAGTTATAAATTGCAGAGATTACTCTTGCCATAACTGTAGCTGCTGTCGCATAAAGGGGAGTCTGGGCATTATTACCCAACAACTTACAGAACAAAGCGAAAAGCAAAATATCAATTACAAAAGATGATACTGAAGACAGAATATACTTAACAAAATATATTCCAAAAATCTTATAGATTCTGATGGAGTCCTTAACAGGATTAAAATGAGTCTGGTGGTTCTCCTTGGAATCGTAAATTGTCTCGATTGGAACTTCTACAATCTTGCAGCGGTCACGAGTCTCGATAAGCATTCTGGTCTCAAATTCAAATCTCTCACCTTCAACATTAAGGAGATGCTTCATGAATTCTCTGGAAATTCCACGAAGACCAGTCTGAGTATCAGATACCTTAACTCCACAGAGGAAATCACATACCTTAATTGTGATATTATTACCAGCTCTGGACTTAAAAGGAACATCATCGCCAGTAAAATCCCTAACACCTAAAACGAGTGTATCAGGCTGCTCCTTCAGAGCCTCCATACATGACTTAATACACTTAACACTATGCTGTCCGTCAGAGTCTGCCGTGATACAGCCAATAGCGTCAGGTAAATTCTCGAGAATATAAGTAAATGCAGTCTTTAAACCTCTGCCCTTACCTTTATTAACTTCGTGAGTTAAAACAACTCCACCCAAATCCCTGATGAGTTCATAAGCTTCATCGAAGAATTTCTTGTAATCAGGACCACTGCCATCATCAACAACGATGACAGGACCCATCCCAGCCTCCTTAATATCCTTAAGGATTGCTGGAAATCTCTCATCTGGTTCATAGGATGGAATAACGATAGGTATCATATCTACTTCCCCTCAATCAAAACTTAAAAGCATCCTTAATGCCTGGGAAATTACGATCTCTGTCGTTGATATTAAGTGGGGTTCCATCTGTAAAGGAATCACCTTCTACGTTAGGCCATGTGATTCCGATATCAGGATCGTTCCATCTAAGTCCACCCTCATCACCTGGGTGATAGAAATCATCACACTTATAGCAGAATTCAGCTTCATCAGATAATACTAGGAAACCATGAGCAAAGCCCTTAGGAATAAGGAACTGAGTCTTATTTTCAGCGGAGAGGATAACACCATACCACTGACCATAAGTCTTGGAATCCTTACGGAGGTCAACAGCTACATCAAAAACCTCACCACGGATAGCTCTTACAAGCTTTGTCTGTGGGAACTCCTTCTGATAGTGTAGTCCTCTTAATACACCCTTGGTAGAGCCAGATTGATTATCTTGTACGAATGTAACGTCGATACCGGCTTCCTGCATATCTCTTAAGGAATATGTCTCAGTAAAATAACCTCTGTTATCTCCATGAACAGCTGGTGTAATTATGCAAAGGCCATCAATGCCACCAACATTCTTCTCAACAGTAATCTGTCCCATTTATTCCTCAATCTCCTTTAGATATCTAGAGAGTGCATCCTGCCATGTTGGCAAAGGCTTAAATCCGTTCTCTACAAGCTTGGACTTATCTAAGCGAGAGTTAAATGGTCGTGCAGCCTTGGATAAACCATATTCAGCTGTAGTTACTGGATTAACCTTAGTCTCTAAGCCTGCCTGCTTATAAATCTCACATGTAAAGTCATACCAGGAAATGTAACCACCCTCGTTAGTAGCGTGGTAGTAACCATACTTCTCTGACTCAGACATATCAACTAACAAACGGGCAAGGTCATATGTATATGTTGGAGTACCAACCTGATCGTTAACTACTCTAACTTCATCATACTTCTTACCTACATTAAGCATTGTCTTAATGAAGTTCTTACCATTCTTACCGAATACCCATGCAATTCTTACGATAAAGAACTTCTCGAGAATGCCTGATACAGCCATCTCACCATCGAGCTTTGTCTGTCCATATACATTAAGCGGAGCAAAATTCCTATCATCTGGCTGCCATGGTCTGTCACCCTGGCCATCGAAGATATAGTCTGTACTGATGTAAATCATCTTACAATCAACCATGGAAGCTGCCATCGCGATATATCTTGTACCATCGCTGTTAATGGCTCTCACTTTAGCCTGATTCTCTTCATCTTCCGCAGCGTCTACAGCAGTCCATGCAGCACAGTGAACAATAACATCAGGCTTAATTTCCTTAATAGTCTTAGTTACTTCCTGCTCATTTGTGATGTCGAGTTTTACATAAGGATATGGCGAATTAACTGAATCCAGGATATCAGAACCAATACCCTCATGACCTCTCTTATTAAGCTCATTCATTACATCGTAGCCGAGCTGACCACCTACACCAGTTACAAAGACCTTCATTAATTACTTATCTCCGTACATCTTCTCGTAGTAATTCTGGTATTCGCCTGAAATGATTGTCTCCCACCATTCTTTGTTACCGAGGTACCACTTGATTGTCTTCTTGATACCATCAGCAAACATTGTCTCCGGGAGCCATCCGAGTTCGTTATGAATCTTTGTTGGATCGATAGCATAACGCATATCGTGACCCTTACGGTCTGTTACATATGTGATTAAGCTCTCTGGCTTATTAAGTTCCTTACAGATAATCTTAACGATATCAATATTCTTCATCTCGTTATGACCACCGATGTTGTAAACCTCACCTACGCGGCCATTGTGGATGATAAGGTCGATTGCCTTACAGTGGTCCTCAACATAGAGCCAGTCTCTGACATTCAAGCCCTCACCATAAACAGGAAGTGGCTTATCGTTCAAAGCATTTGCAATCATAAGAGGAATAAGCTTCTCAGGGAAGTGATAAGGACCATAGTTATTGGAGCATCTAGATATTGTTACAGGCAAACCATAAGTTCTGTGGTAAGCAAGAACAAGCAAATCAGCTCCAGCCTTGGATGATGAGTATGGAGATGATGTGTGAATTGGAGTCTCCTCAGTGAAGAAGAGGTCAGGTCTGTCGAGCGGAAGATCGCCATAAACCTCATCTGTAGATACCTGATGATATCTCTTGATACCATACTTACGGCATGCGTCCATCAAAACAGATGTACCAATGATATTTGTCTCGAGGAAGATCTGTGGGTTCTCGATAGAACGGTCTACATGAGACTCAGCAGCGAAGTTAACTACGATATCTGGCTTCTCCTCTTCGAAAAGCTTCTCAACTGCAACCTTATCGCAGATATCAGCCTTAACGAATCTGAAGTTTGGATTATCCATTACAGGCTCCAATGTAGAAAGGTTACCTGCATAAGTAAGCTTATCAAGACAGATAATTCTATAATCTGGATGATCCTTAAGCATATGGAATACGAAGTTAGATCCGATAAAACCTGCTCCACCAGTAACAATAATATTCATTTTTTCCCCTCAACTCTTCTTTCTAATTTTAAGAACTAGCACTCTAGCAAATGCCATTACGCGTATCACCACTTTAAAAATAATATAATTAAATATATTAAGCGGTATTATTTTAGCATTAAAATGCTTTAAAAACATCTTATCGCTATCACTTAGTGTAGTTGCACCGTTTTTCTTCTCAAAAACCCTGGATGTCTCGGATATATCTGAGATTCTGAAGTCCATAATCTTAGTTTTGGTATAGGCTACATCGCCTATCGAAGACATGCTAAGGCAGTAATCCCAGTCAGGTGCATATGTAAAAGAGTCGTCAATTGGCCCTATTCTTTTTATTAGTTCGTTACGAAAGAGTACATTCGGAGGTTCACAGTAGAGATTCCTGCCCATTAATGTCTTTTTGGCAAACTTAATTCCACTGATTACTCCGTCTTCCTTAAACCTTCTTCTGTCAACAACAACCTCTCCCTTCTCGTTAATAACGGAAGTGTTGCCGATGCAGACAGATGCTTCGGGGTGTATCTCGAGGAGCTCAACCTGCTTTAATATCGCGTCCTTATGCAAGATATCGTCCTGCATCATAAGCTTGACGTATTTTCCCTGAACATAAGAAAAACTCCGGTTCCAGTTGCCAACCAGACCGAGGTTTTTCTCGTTTTTATATACTTTTATTCTGGGATCATCAAAGCTTCTCGCAATCTCTAATGTATTGTCGCCTGAGCAATCATCACAAATGATAAGTTCATAGTCCGTAAAAGTCTGGGATAGAACGGATTCTATCGCGATTTTTAAGAATCTCTCGCCATTAAAAACAGGCAGACAAATACTTACAAGCGGAGCCATTACTTCTTGTTGATATACTTTCCTTCCAGAACATCCTTAAGGTACTGGCCATACTGACTCTTACCCATAATTCTGATTGTCTCTTCAACCTGCTCACGGGAAATCCAGCCGTTGTTATAAGCAATGTCCTCGAGACATCCAATTTTACGATGCTGATGCTGCTCAAAAGTCTTGATAAAGTTGCCTGCGTCGAACAAACTCTCGTGTGTACCTGTATCAAGCCATGTGAAACCCTGACCTAAGATATCAACATTAAGTCTGCCAGCCTCAAGATAAACTCTGTTAAGGTCGGTAATCTCGAGCTCGCCTCTTGCAGAAGGCTTTAAGTTACGAGCGAATTCAACTACATCGTTATCGTAGAAGTAAAGTCCTGTTACACAGTAATTACTCTTAGGCTGCTTTGGCTTCTCCTCGATTGAAATAGCATGCCACTCCTCATCAAACTCAACGATACCAAATCTCTCTGGATCTTCTACATAGTAACCAAATACTGTAGCACCTCCGTTCTCCTCAGCATTCTTAACAGCCTGCTTAAGCTTATAACCTAAGCTATGGCCTGTGAAAATGTTGTCACCAAGAACCATTGCTACACAGTCGTCGCCAATAAAATCAGCACCAATTGTGAATGCCTGAGCGAGTCCATCAGGAGAAGGCTGAATCTCATAGCTTAAATTGATACCAAACTGATGTCCATCACCAAGCAAAGACTCAAAACGAGGAGTATCATCTGGTGTAGAAATAATGAGAATATCTCTGATGCCAGCGCTCATAAGAACTGACAATGGATAGTAAATCATTGGCTTATCATAAACTGGCAAAAGCTGCTTACTTGTTACTCTTGTAAGAGGATAAAGCCTTGTGCCTGAACCACCTGCTAATACTATGCCCTTCATCTAAAACCTCCTTAGCGGTTACGTCTCTGAATACTTAGTAATTTGCGCATTGTTGTCAAATACGAGAGGATGAATTTCTTCAAATCCCTCTTTGACGTTCCCTGATCTCTCTTCTCAAAAGAAACAGGAATCTCAATAATCTTAATCTTAGGGAATTTGATTCTTAACATAATGAGAATCTCTTCCACAATGTCAAAGTTATCGCACTCTAAGTGAATAGCCTTAACCTTTTCTGCTCTATAGAGCCTATAGCTGTCAGATACATCCTTAACCTTAAGATGGAACATAACTCTGTAAGTTACATTCAGAACATAGGACATAAAGCGGAGTATCCATGGGTTGTCTGTATAGCCACCCTTCATGTAGCGGGATCCGATAATCAGATCTGCGTTCTCATATTCAATAGTATTAAGCATTCTCTTAATGTCTTCAGGATGGTGAGAGCAGTCTGCATCCAAAACTACAATATACTCGTACTTGGCATCCTTAAATCCAGTCCTGATAGCATCACCATAGAGATTACCGCCTCGTCTTGGCAAATAAGTCGCCCCAGCAGAGAGACACACTTCCTCGGTATTGTCTCCTGTTGGTTCCATCGCATCTACAACGAGAATTTCCCAGTTCTCACAAATCTCCTCCAAAACACTCCTAATCTTAGGCAGGAGTTTTTTGAGGTTATCTGCTTCCTTATATGCAGGTAATACTACAGAGATATTAGCCATATTACATTTCCTTAACCCAGTCGATCATAGCTGTAACGCCCTGTCTGGCTGTAACCTTAGGAGTCCAGCCAATCTTGGAATTAATCTTGGAAATATCTGCCACGAATACCTTCTGGTCAGAAATTCTTGGTGGAAGCTGTGTGTACTCCATCCTGATTCCCAAAAGCTCATTAAGCAAATCAAAAAGCTCAAGTAAAGACAAGGACTGCTCCATAGAGCCTCCGATGTTATAAGCTTCACCATAAACCTTATCTACATTCTCGAGTGCTGTGTAGTAAAGAGAAATCATATCATCAGCATGGAGAATATCTCTTACCTGCTTACCGTTACCAGAGATAGTAAATGGAGCGCAGTCAGGATCCTGGAACTTCTCGATAGCCTTGGCTACGAACCAGCCAATCCAGCCCTGATCATAAGTTGCAAACTGTCTGCTTCCATACATTGAAGAGTGTCTGAATACAGTAGCCTTAACGCCGAAGATTCTTGAATAATCAAGCATATACTGATCAGCTGCACCCTTAGAGCATCCGTATGGAGATCTGAAATCAAGTGGTACAGATTCATCATATCCATTAGGGAACTCCTTACAGATATAACGCTTATCTGTCTCTTCATATGTATACTGCTCCAAGTCGCCATAAACCTTGTTTGTTGAAGAGAAAAATACAGCTGTCTCTGGGCTGTACTTACGAATGGAATCAAGCACATTAAGTGCACCCATAGTATTAATCTCAAAGTCCTTATAAGGATTCTCGATAGAAGTTGTCATGGCTACCTGACCTGCGAGCTGGAAAACAGCATCGAAGTTACCATTCTTAATAGTAGTCTCGACGTCATTCTTATTACGTGTATCTCCGTGGATGAACTTCACATCTCCAAGACTTCTAAGCCACTCCAAGTTCTGGCTACTTCCAAGTCTAGATAAGTTATCAAATACAGTTACGTCATAACCATTCTTAATACCGTAGCTTGCGAGATTACTACCCAAGAATCCGCAGCCACCATTAATCAGGAGTTTCTTCATATAATTCCTTCTTCCTGAAGAAGCTTGTCAACAGCTTCTTTCCAAGTGTATTTTATTTTACCACCTAACATATGATATGTAGACAAATCAGCCCAGATACTAGGCTCGTTAACTCTGGTAGGAACAGCTCCGAACAAAAGATCTGACTTAGAACCCATCTTCTCCTTAATGTAAGTAACGAATTCACGAATAGTTGGTGCACTTCCTGAACCAAGCGGAATATCTAAGTATCTTGGAAGTTCGGGGTGCTTAATAACAAGCATAATCGCAGAGATAACTTCATCTACATAGAAGAAATCTCTCTTCTGAAGTCCGCTCGTAAGCTCGACAGGCTCATTATTCTTCATCTTCTCGATACATGAAGGCAGAAAACGGTTCTTAGGCTCGCCTGGACCAAAGAAGTTCTGCATTTCGAGGTTAATATAATAGATGCGTCTCTTGTCGTAGCCCCAGAAGTGACCAAAAGAATTAAGCTGCGCCTTCGCATAAGTGTAGATGTTAAAGTCATCAGGAAGACCTGTACCGAGACTGATGAAGATAGTCTGGTCGCTTGGATTCTCTACCGCCATATTAAGCGCTCTTAGTGGGAAGATAAGGTTAGATTCTGTTATCTGCTCTGCAGTCGCGTTACGCATATAAGAGCAGGAAGCATTAATAATAACGTCGAAAGCATCCCCAGAAGTAAAGCAGTCGAGCATATCCTGATAGTAACTTGTGCAGAAATTAAGCTTATCCTTAATATCGTCAAAAACTGCAGTATCTGAAGTGCTTCTGTGGATACAATAAACATCATGCTCTATGTCGTCATTTACCAACGCACGAACAATCCTTTGCCCAATGTAACCTGTGCTACCTAAGACAGCAATCTTCATCACTCACCCCAAAAGAAAATATATTTTAGTAATTATAACACTCAAACGCATTACTTCACATCTAACGGTTATTGTTAGACTGAATGATGTTATAATAATCTTAAAAATATATTAGGGATTGGAATGTATGCAGAAATTTAAAACTCTTTTCTTTAACAGAATAAATGCCTTAACTGCTACCATTTCTCTGTTGTTGTTCTCACTTTTAATGTTAGCAATAACCTTATCCCCTGCAACAGTTTATTCTTCAGAAAAAGATGTAACACGATTTAGTCCTGATATTATTCAGGGAGTAACTTGCTCATTTGATATTACATGTGAGTCTGAAAACTTAGAGACTATCAGTTTAAAATTCGGTACATACGGTAGAAATAACAATGGGGCATTATCTGTAGTCTTATTTGATACAACTGGCGCTTCAATCGAAGAATGGACTTACGACTGTAGGCAGATCAAGGACCTTGTTTATGTGGACTTTAACCTTACAAATCCAATCAAAGACAGCAAAGGTAATTCTTACCATGTAATAGTCACTTCAAATTCAGATGAAGGTATGGGTGTTTGTCTTGCTTGTAACGATGAAGTGTTAAATCTTGATTTTGAAAATTCTAATTTTATCATTAGCCCTTGTTACACTCTGGGGTTTAAATCGACAATTAGTTCTTTGATATCATCATATTCAAAAACAAGTCTTATTCTTGGTGTAATAGAATTGGTAATTCTCGCTATCGTTATTCCATTTTCTGTTTACTTCGTTTTGGCAGAGTACACACATGGAAAACTGTTACTCATACTTCTTCCATACTACCTGCTTGTATTTTCAACTCATCGAATTCTAGAGCACAGCGATACATCCATTGTTGCTCATAGAATATTCTTAGTATTAGCTTATGTACTTTTAACCATTCTATGGATTGTTACAACAATTATCACTTACAATTTAATTGTTAAAAAAGATACACCTCTCCATGTTGTTGCTGTGGTAGTACTGTCGCTTTTATCTATTGTATCAATATTGTTTAATACCCCTGCCACTATACCAGATGGAGATTATCACTATGGCTTCGCATACCACTATTCGAACTGTATCCTGGGATATTCAACGCCTTTCAAGGACGATTACGACGCCGAGGGTAATAGAATCATCTACATGCGCGACGCTGATGCAGAGTTGATTTTGGCTGAAACCAGAACAAATTCACATGTGCTTGGCGAAGATTCTTATATAGTTGCTGTAAATACATTTATAAACCAAGAGAAAAACTACGAAGTACATCCATACCTAGTAAGAGACTACTTAAGAACAGATATGACATTTGTCAATAATAATGCCATTCTGTCGCATATTATCCCAGCCATAGGAATAACTATCGGAAGACTGCTTAGTCTTGATGCGCTAACTACATTTTATCTGGGGCGATTGTGTAATGCTATATTCTTTACCATAATGGCATATTTCTCAATCAAAATAATACCTATTGGTAAGAACCTGCTATTCACTGTTTTTACTATTCCAATGACTATTTTTCTGAGCGCATCCCTCTCATATGATGGATTTGTAATCAGTATTTGCATTCTTTTTACTGCAATGTTGGTTAGAATTTTGTATCAACCAGAAAAGATGACTATAAGGCAGTTAATTGCGCTTGCATTAGTCTCCATAGTAATAATCCCTAGTAAATTTGTATATACACCTTTAATAATAAGCTGCTTTGCTATTCCTGCAGAAAAGATTCCTGTGAAGCATCCGGTAGCATTTAAGAGAATACTATTTGGAATAATGGTATTAGGCTGTATTGCTGCATCCTTCATACCGAGAATTATTGGAATGTTTCTTGTCTATGTTGAACCTTTACTTATGAGAATCGGTAATGGCTCTTATATTGGACTTGTAACTGGAAGTTTTGAAATAGCTACTGTTACATTCTTTGAGAAAACAGAGGAAATACTAGAATCGATGATTTTTCATGCTGGTTGGGGTCAGTTCTATCTGCCAGCTTTTATGTATGCTATATATTATGGAATTATTATTATTTCAGCTTCTAACATTAATAATGATATATGTTTCCTTAAGAAAAAAGACAAGATTCTACTTTCTTCGATAATGATTATCATCACTATCCTTTTAGCATTACCATTAATTATGTATAAGTCACCTGATGGAGGAGATGTCATAATTGGCCTTAATGGACGTTATTTCTTATGCATTCTTCCATTGTTGATGCTAACATTCCGACCTAAGCTGCATTTTTCAGAAACAGTTCTTAAGAAAGCAAATGTACTATCTGTATATATGTGCTTTGCTTGCTGGATATACACGCTTCTGAAATTATTTGGCACATTGAACGGATAACTGACAAAAGTTTGTTACTAAATCTAAACATTATATTTGTGCAACAATGATGTATATTATAAAGTATCATGATATTTTATTTAATTAAGAGGGTAAATTGACTAAAAGAACAGATAAATATATGAAGCATATAGACTTCATAATTCTTGATATGTTAGCAATGATAATTGCTTTTGTTTTGGCTTATATATTCAAATTCAGAGATTGGGGTTTCATAACAACTGAACATTGGCGAAGCGTAATAGTTGTATCTTGCCTTCTTAATCTGGTTATAATCGCACTGACTAACCCATATAGTGGAATTATTAGAAGATATGGAAGTGAAGAATTCCTTAATACTGCACTTCAGTCTTTTTACAATTTTCTCTTTTGCTGTCTGATTCTTTATGTAGTTAAAATTGGACCTAATTACACTCGTACAGTAATTATCCTTATGTATGTTTTCTACTTTATTCTGGCTACTGCCTTTAGAACGGCCTGGAAAGAACTCTTAAGGAATGGCAAAATCTCGACTAATATTAACGCTAATAAAAGCATTTTCATCGTAGGTAATCGTTCTAATATCATCACTTTACTAAGTAATATTAATTCCAACTTCCTTAATGAATACATCGTTAACGGGGTTTGTATCATTGATGGTGAAGTTGGAGAAACGATCTCTTCAGAAGTTGAATACGAGTACTCTCGAGGTAAAAAAGAAAAGAAAACCATATCCTGTACAAACTCATGTAAACTCTCTGATATAGCTGAATATGTATTAAACAAGCATATTGATGAAGTGTTTGTTGGCGTTAAAGCATCTCTTATCAGCACTGACATTTACAAAAAACTCATTGACAATGGTAAGGGTATTAATCTGAACATTAAGCCTATGGTTGGCTTTTCTACTGAAAACCAGTTCATATCTTCTGTAGGTACATATAAGACATTAAGTCTTGGCTTTTACTCATTTACCGGAAATCAAATGGTATATCTCATCGTCAAGCGAATAATTGATGTAATTGTTGGAACACTCGGCCTATTGGCTTTAGTACCTCTCATTATTCTTGTTAAACTATCCTTCCTGATTTCTGGAGATAATAAATCTATTTTCTATACACAAAAACGAGTTGGATTAGATGGCAAGGTATTCAATCTTTTGAAATTCAGATCAATGGTCTATAACGCAGACGAAGTTCTCGAAGAATTATTAAAAGATAGCAAGTATCGCAAAGAGTGGGAAGAGAATCAGAAATTTGAGAATGATCCACGAATTACAAAAATGGGAGCTTTCCTACGAAAAACCTCATTAGACGAAGTACCTCAATTTATTAACGTATTAAGAGGCGATATGTCATTGATTGGACCTCGACCTCTAGTAATCGGAGAATTGGAATCACACAATGGATTGCAGCTTTATAATCAGGTTAAGCCTGGAATTACTGGTTGGTGGGCATGTAATGGTCGCTCTAATACAACTTATGATGAACGTTTGTCATTGGAATACTATTACGTTAAAAATTGCTCCCTATATTTGGATGCATTATGTGTAATTAAAACTGTCGTTGCTGTTATAAAAAGAGATGGAGCAAAATAATATATGAATATTAAAATCATTGTTGCTACACATAAAAAGTACTGGATGCCAGATGATTCTATATACTTACCAGTCCATGTCGGCGCTGAAGGAAAGTTTGATGCTGATGGCAATCCACTAGACTTGGGCTATACCAAAGATAATACAGGAGATAATATAAGTTCCAAGAATGCCAATTACTGTGAGCTTACTGCTTTGTATTGGGCATGGAAGAATCTAGATGCTGATTATATTGGATTAACTCATTATAGACGCCACTTTTGCTATAAGAAGTCATCCGGAGATAAACAAATCAATGTAATCACAGAAAATCAGCTTCAGCAGCTCTTAAACTCCTATGATGTACTCTTACCCAAGCAGCGTAACTACTTTATCGAGACAAATTATAGCCAGTACGTTCATGCTCATCATAAAGAGGACTTAGATATAACGCGAGAGATTATTAGCTCTCGATATGCTCAGTACTTGCCTGAATATGATCGAGTAATGAATAAGACATACGGTCACCGTTTCAATATGTTAATAATGAAGAAAAAACTATTCGACGATTACTGCGAATGGCTCTTTGACATACTTTTTGATTTGGAAAGCAAATTGGACATCTCAGCCTATAATAAAAATGATGCTCGAGTATTTGGTTTTGTCAGTGAGCGATTATTGGATGTTTGGATTAACACAAACAACATTCAATATAAAGACATACCTTATGTATTTATGGAAAAACAAAACTGGTTTACAAAGATCGCTGCCTTTATTAAACGTAAATTTAGCTAATACTATTCCTTGTAGATATTACTATGGACCAATCATCACAAAACTCAAAACAATTCTTTCCATATCTGAATTTTATTAGTGTCATAGCAGCTATTTCCGTTCTTTGCATACACACAAATGGATGCTTTTGGACTTTTAGTTCTACAGAAATATATTGGAAAACTGCCAATGTACTTGAGACACTATTCTATTTTAGTGTCCCTCTTTTCTTCATGATAACAGGTATAACCCTTTTAGATTTTTATGATAGATATAATCTAAAACAATTCTTTACCAAGCGTTTTCATAAAACTGTAATTCCTTTTATAGCATGGAGTTTAATTGGTCTTGTTTGGAAAGTCTTATGCCATAAAATAGACATCAGTGAAATCAATATTAAATTAATTTATCAGGGAATTACTTCTACTTCTATAGTTACTATTTACTGGTTTTTTACTTCTTTGTTTACAGTGTACCTTTGTATGCCGGTTTTCGCTGCAATCAATAAAAACCAGCGCTTTCAAGTTTTTTCATACCTGGTGATAGCGGGCTTCATATTGAATATCTTGATTCCATTCATCAAAACACAAACAGGATCAGATTTAAATACTCCATATAAGATTCCAATGGTTAGCAGTGCTTTGTTTTGGGTGCCATTAGGATGGTTACTGCATAATATTAAGTTTTCCAGACTACATAAGGTAATCATTCATTTGTTTGCTACAATAGGCTTCTTTATACATCTTATTGGCACATATATTATTTCTATGAATGCAGGCGAAGTGTTAAAAACGTATAAAGGGTATGAAAACTTACCTTCTGTACTCTACTCGATTGGTGTATTTATCCTATTAAAAGACATAGGTACTTATATTATGGCAAAACCTAAAGCCAACAGATTCATAACATGGCTAAATACATTTTCACTTCCTATATATCTAATGCAGTTTATTTTTCTCGATTTAGGCAAACGTTTTTTCAATTCATTTTCAATTATTTATCGCTTAGGAGCACCACTGGTAATAATCCCTATAATCATCATAATAACGATTCTATTAAGAAAGATTCCGATTATAAATCGCATTGTTCCTAAATAAGCATAAAAAAGGTGTCGCATATCGCGACACCTTCGTTTTACCTGTTGTTTAATTACGCATCGTATTGATTTAAGAATTTTTCCAAACAATACATCTGCCATTTCTGATTGCCTGTATACTTACTCATATCAATATCAGTTCTAAATTCAGGTCTCTTTGGGCCTTCCCAAGTCTTAAAATACTCATCAACGGGTCTAGGCATTGGAACCTTGTTAGGTACTGGAATCTCGGGATACTTCTTAGCCATTAATTCTCTTATCAGATACTTTGGCTCACCATTTCTTACTCTATACAAATCCAATTCATCAGCCATCTTTAACTTAGCATATGGATCATAATAAGGCATTCCGGCAACAGCAAATGCATTTAAATATGAGCTTGAGGATTCAATAGAGAAAACATTATCCATAAAAGATAAGAAATCAATATTGTCTCCCTGACGATATCTCTCGAACAAATACTGCATTGACTCACTCTCAACCAAGACTTCTTCCGGCTTTGTGAAAATATATCTATTCATAAATTCATCAAACGTCCAATCCTTAGCTAGCAAGCCATCCATTCCGCCAAAAATCAAATCACTACTCTCACCAACAAACATCATCTCGATGCCATCTGCTTTAGCCTGCAATGCGGCTTGCAAAATCTGAGGTTCAATTGAATGTACAGGCGCACATTTTGCCTTCATACAAGCATCTAAATTGGAAACTACTGTATCCCAAGTAATATCAACATAGTGAAGATTAAGTCCATAGAATTTAGCATAATACTCAGCTCTGGCTAATTCTTCCTTTTGAAACTCTCCACCTAAGAATCTGAATGTATATGCATCAGAACCTCTAAGATATGAAGCAACAATAGCGGAATCCATTCCACCAGATAACATGATTCCCTTCTTCTTATCTTTAAACTGATCCATCTGCTTTTGGATTTCTCTATCAATATCATCAGCAGTCTTAACTAAGATTCTTTCTGAATCTGGTAAAGGCTTGATATTTGAATGCTTCATGCCTTCATAAAAATCCTTACTATCATCCTCGATGTATCTAAAAGCCATATAAGAGCTCATACAATACTTCTTATCAATCATCTTTTTTACCACCTATTATAAATTTTTATCTGCCTGTTCTGTTGTCCAACCACGAGAGGCTTTTAAGGCTTCAGCTATTTTGGTTGAAGAAATGGACTTGGTATAAGGGAAATATACAATCTTAATGCCTTCCTTCTTGAAAGACTCTTCATAATCTTTCCACTTATCAGTTCCATACCAATCGTCGCCTACAAACAACACTGTTGCTCCTAGCTTCTTGCACGCTGTAAGCTTATCCATATCATACTGAGGTACAGCAGCATCTACAAAACGGCAACTACGAACAAGTTCTATTCTATCCTCGAAAGGAATCATTGCCGTCTTCCCCTTGTACTGTACTAATTCATCTACAGTAACACCAACAATCAACTTATCACAAAGCCCTTTGGCATTTTTAAACAAATTGAGATGTCCAACATGGAACAAATCATAAACACCTGTTGTATATCCAATTACCATTGTTTAGCCCCCTCTAATATAATTTCTATAAGATGTTTTCGTGTCAAAGAAAACTCCACCGTGCGTTGTATTTGCCTTAACCGGAGTTCTCCAATCTCCATAAAAAGTTGTCATGATATTATCATACTTCTCTGAGACCGGTATCGTTAACACCTCAAATTCATGCATACATACACCCTTGAACCATTCATTCGACCATATATAATTGTCTTCTACTGTATCAAAGAACAACTTCGCACAATAATCAGTATCGATACAATCATACTTCTGTATGTATCGATTAAACTTATTGTAGAATATATTACTCTTACTATTTTTCAACAATAAATGCAATACTCGCTTAAAAAAGGATTTAATCCCACTAGAGCTTTCTTTCTTATATCTAGAAGTAAGATTACAAAATTTTTCAGCTCTCTTTCTATACTTTTTGATTCGCTTGAAGAATTTCTCACGTTCATTAATATCATTAGGAATGTTATCTAATGGGAAAATATCAATAAAAATGCCCTGATTAAACTGGTACTTAGAATCCCGTTCAAACATCAGTATTCCGGTTGTCTCACTATTCCTTAATTGAGCATGCCCTCTCATTGAACCAGGATCCGTATCTTCCGTCTGAAAAAAAAACGGTTTCTCGAATTCATCACGAGCTATTTCACAAAGCTTTTGATAATCTTTGCGAGGCATTGTCATATCAATATCATCATCCCATGGAATAAAACCATTATGTCGCATCGCACCTAACATTGTGCCACCATCAGCAAATATCCTTAAACCATGTTTCTGACATACACTCAAAAGTTTGTTTAATAAATCTAGTTCTACCGCCCAGATTTCCTTAATTTGACTAGTGACTAAGAAATCACACCTTGTCTCATCGTCAAAAAAGGACGATGGCAAATCCAATGTATTGAGTTTCATGCTTTCCTCCATAATATTTCCTTCAATCACTACCATTATCTATTTCACACTCAAGACTACTGCTTTTTCAAAAACTTCTTACTCAATAGATTGATAATCAGTGTATCCTTCAATGCCATTAGAATAACACAGTATAGACTCCCTCCCAATATTACCTTCGCTATAAGCCCTACTACTACATTTGTAAATAATCCATCCATAGCAAATAACGCTAACAGCATAATGGAACCAGCAACAAGTTTTTTATAACCGCACATTAACAATTTCCCAACTGAATAATATGGCTTACATCCCAATAAATACAACGCAGAGATTAATGACTCAGCGATAATAGATGCAATAACAGCACCTATTCCACCCCATCGAGGAATCAATATCAAGTTTAAAACCAGATTGGCACAAGATCCTGCAATTATGAACTTAGCACTTTTGCTCCTTAACCCAGCAGGATTATAGTACTGACTGCCCAAACAATTACTTACTCCAATTATTACCAGTAAAACACTCATTATGCTTAGCATAGGTATTACCTGGTCGTAACCACTTCCAAAAAAAAGTGGGACAAAATCACTAGACACTCCAATTAAACCACAACAAAAGCCAAACCCCATGAACAAAATATAATCCATAGATAAATCTATTCTAGAATATATCTCTTCATACTTTTTTTCAGCAAACAAATAAGATATTCTTGCACCAAGTACACTATTCAATGAAGTAAATGTTAATGACTTCGCGATATTTATTATCTTCGTTGCTTGTTCATAATAACCGTTTTCATTATCACTTTTAGTTATTACACCGATTAGCGTTTTATCGAGAATTGTATAAACCGATGTAGCAATAGTTGGTATGAAATACACCAATGTCTCTTTGAAATGTCTAATGATATTTAGCGACTTTATGTCAACACGAGCGATGTACTGTGGCAAGAATAACCACATGCCCATATTCCCCAACAAAGTCGACAACGCCATTATTAAAATATAAATCCATACATCCTGAGAACTCTTTACAAAAGCAAAAATTGATACCGCCCCTATAAGCTTAAATATCGTTTGAACGGAAACTATATTTTTAAATTGTTCCATACCTGTATAGAACCAGGAAATATCGAACATCGTTGCAAACAAATATAAAGTCAAAATTAAGTAAATAACCTGATATCTGGTATTAAAAAAAATCCATATACTCCATGCAGCAATGCATATCAAACTAGTAATTACAGTTAGTAACTCGATTTCCCAAAACAATAAACTTCTGTTGTGTTTATCAGTTCTACTTCGCGCTATCTCTCTAGCACCATAACTTGCAGTACCCAAAGCAGCAAACAGCGAAAAGTACATTTCTATAGAATATGTATAACTATATACTCCAACACCAGAAGATCCAATCACTCTGGATATATATGGAGCAGTAATGAATGGCAAAAATAAAGATAGAATCTGATAGAGTGTGTTAAGCACCAAATTCTTTTTTATACTAGGTGAGTCCATTCAGTTCTCCTCGTAAAACAACAAGAGATTGCTTTGTTTTTAAGTCTCCAATGTAGGATAAACCTAGTACTAACAAAAATATCATAAACTCGCGATACTGCATGGAAGTAATAAAGAGAAAAATCAATATAGTAACTACAAAACTCAGTTTCATTACGATGCTATTATGTCTTTTCCCTTCCAAAATATATCCGAACAGTGCGATACAATAAAAGGCAAACCAATAGACTCCACCATAAGCTAATACGTTCAAAAGACCGGCCGTATATCCAACATTGGCACTGTCTAGATAGAATCCCCTCATTATCACACTATTATCATAACCACATCCCAGGAACGGACAATATAACCAGGTTTTAAATGCAGCCATTGTATCCTGCATTCTCCAACCAATAGAACCTAGTCCAGAAACAGAACTTCCATCTATTAAGAAAATGTATAGAAACAACCAAGCAGCTACAACAACCACACTCAGCCCTAAACCAGTAAATAGTCGTCTTATAAAAGCATCTTTCTTGGCATATTCAAAATAGAAATACATAGCGAACAAAACGATACCTATTATATATGCCTTCATAGATACTGTTGTTATCATAGCCGTACAAATTACTATCATTCTAATGATGTTTCTCTTTTTTCTAGCAAACAAGTCATACCACAACGCAAAAGTCAGAGGCAAAGCAAATCCTGGTGCTTCCATAAATGGTCCGATGTTTCTAACCACATATTCATGCGTAAATCCTCTGTTCTGGTAATAATTGACATAATACAAATGAAAGTATGATTTACCCGGATTCCATTCGTTTTGATTCCAATAACGGATTTCTGTTCCTTCGATAAGATGAAACGTCTCTCCAAAGATATAAAAAAACAACGATATAACAGCTATAACAAAAACGATATTAGAATATGTCTTGAAGAACATATCCATTCGCTTTTCTCTTTTTGTTAATGCGACCAGAATGAAAAAATAGATAAAGGGTTTGAAGTATTCCTCATTAAATGATTGTAAATTAGCTGGGATAACATAAAAATAACCACGCAAAAACAAGCAGGATAAAACAAGTATAACTACATTTCTTATAGTCATACTGGCTTTGTATTTAACTATTTGAATCATGCTCAGAATTAAAGCTAATCTACATTCAAAATTTATTAAATCAAGCTGTCGAATACCACGATTCATGAAATATTCGATATGAAAGCACATCGCTCCCATGCTTAGAATCAAACATAGAACGAAGATATATACTAGCACTTTTTCTACTATATTAATCTGTTTTTCTGTCATCGCTTTATTAAGTACTTCTCCAGAGTAAAGGTTAGTTATCAGCCACTAATGACATTGCTCTTTTTGTATACTCACCGTTACGAACTTGCATAGAAATACGCTTAGCATTATTACGTAATTTATTATACTCGCTAGAAGATATGCTATGTAGCTTTTCTTCCAAATCCAATAATGAATCAACCAGAACACCGCATTGTTCTCTCTCAACAAATCTGGCTATCGCTGCTTGTTTCCAGACAATTACTGGTATTCCCACTGATAAATACATAGAACACTTATGCGGATTATTGTATCTTAAATACTCACCAAAAACGCCATTGCAAGTATCAAGAGAATCTCCATCCCAGATTAATCCATAATGACATTTAGCAAGTTCTTCAGGTAATTCATCAGGAAGAAATTTACCACAATAATCTATACTTCCACTAAAATTCTCGGGATGGCTACATACGCCGAAAACTTTCCATATCAAATTCGAAGACTTCTCCTTACCAAGATTGCTTGCAAAAACACTCTTATCTAGATTTCCTGCGAATGCAATCCTAGTTGAGGTTTCATCATTATTTACATCGAAGATTTGTGACTCAGTAGCATAATCAAATAAATCCAAGCATATAAGATTAGAAGTGCATCCATGCTCGACTAACCAGTCCTTCATAACCTCGTTATGCACAATAACATTACCAAACTGATTCAAACACTCGATTTCAGTTGAGATATAGGAAGAGTCTTTATCTCTTAACGAAATAAGATCGTGAATTAAACAAACACTATGTTTGTTGTATTTAAAAAAAATTCTATAAAAATCGCTTAAATATAGTGGATACTGAAGAATAATACTTTTTTCTTTTGCAATCTGTCGAGCTTTCATTATCTGAAAGAAATTGCTTGCTTTGTTTCCTGGCTTATCAATACAGTACAAGGTTTCTAAATCAAGAAATCTGATAATATCTTCATGTGCTTTATTAGCAGCATTATACTTCCCATGATTAAGTGAAGCCGCATTGTTATAGTTTATCGATTCAAATGAATAATACATCGTTTCTCCGCTTACAAATATCAACTTACAAATATCTTTTCCAAATTCTTACAAGCATACTCTATGTCAAAACCACAATTTTGGAAATTCTGCAAAATTACGTCTTGATTCTCTCTTGCCATACCAGACATCTCAATTATCTTATCAGCCCATTCGTCTGCACTCTTTTCAAGCTCGAAGAAAGTAAAATTATCGTTTACCTTTGCATCCTGTGGAATAACATCCATAGAAGCCAATACAGGCAATCCATTCGCCTGTGCTTCTAATGCTGCAATGCCTAGTCCCTCAAATATCGATGGGAACAGGAAAAAATCAAACGAACTAAGCCAAGCACTTATATCAGACTGAACTCCGGTAAAAAGTATCTTATCGCTTAATCCTAGTGTCTTAACTTTATCCTTAAGAATCATCTCATCGTCGCCCTGACCGACAAAAACCATCATCGCATTGTCCATCTTAGCAACTAACTTAGAAATTACATCTATTGCAAACATCTGGTTTTTCTGGAAATCAAGTCGTCCTACATTTCCAATCACATACTTGCCTTCAAGATTATATTTACGTCTAATCTCTAAGTCTTTTGATTCATCATATAACATGTCTTTAACATTGATAGCATTATAAATATAAACAGCCTTCGCTAATTCAGATTCATTATAGAACCATTTACCTGCGTCTAAAGAACACATCCAAAAGTCTGTAGCGTACTTCCCAACTCGTTGCTTGTTTATCCAATGAGTAATTGCGTTAACAGTTGTACCAACATTCTTTGAATTATGACTATGAATTATTCTTTTTTTAATGCCGTATTTCTTGGCGTAAATTAAATAATCAATATTTGACAATAAAAGTGAATTAATCCATATAGCGTCATATTTATCAGCATTATTCTCGAAAAAATCTTTCATCTGCTTTTTATACAAACTATAATTTTCTCTTTTGGCTGCAATTCTAAACACCTTAGAACCTGCTTGGCTGACTTCATCTTCAAATGCCATTTTCTCTGATATGTTCACAAGAAAATCAAAGTGAACTTCTTCTTTATTTATATGTCTGTAATAATTCATTACGCAGCTTTCCATTCCCCCTGGATTAGCTGTCATTCCGAATACTAATATATTAACCAAATCGCACCTCTTAACCTACACAATAATCATCTCAACAAAATTATATAATAAAAATAGTCTCCACCATGGTTATAACTAGCAACTAATCTATGATTAAGCATTCTTCCTTAAAACATTATGAACTGAATACACCCATCTAGTTGGGAAATGAAGACGAATCATTATTTCCATCACTATAACCTTACACTTTCTTAGAAACGGAACATCTTTACATATCATCCAATCAGGATATGCGTGACTAATAGAAGTAAGAACTCTCTTACCATACTCTTTATTGCCTGAATCGTATGCAAGAACACGTAGATGATAGGAATCATTCAACAGTCTAGAATTAGCCAACTGCTTTAGTTGCTTTCCATAAGGAATAACCATCGCTAAAACGCGCTCCTTAGACCTAATTATACTCATTTTTCTCTCAGAAATAACGTCTTTACGGGTAGCACTTCCCATATTAGCTCTCCAATGGTATAAGGCCTCTGGAGAAAATGAAATTGACGTTGATTGTGTAATAGCATTTACAAGCCAAACCTCATCTTCGCCTATTGCTAACTCTGTATCAAAATAAGACCAATGATTGTCTTTATGTATTACTTCTCTTTTAAAAAGTTTATTCCAAATAGAAACAAAATAACCATTTCTCTTAAGAACATAGTTTAATGCAGATTTAACATCTACAGTAATTAAACTATCGACAACATCATGTTTAACAACATCATTCTCATCATGTGGTAAATATTCAATGTAGTCACATACAGCTATATCACTATTTGTATCATCTATAGTTGAAGCTAAGTGCTCATATAAACGCTCATCAACATAATCATCGCCATCACAAAAACCAATATAATCACCAGACGCTAAATCTAATCCTGCATTTCTAGCACTGGATACACCACCATTTCCTTTGTGAACAACTATTATCCGATTATCTTTAATTGCGAATTCATCACAAATTGAACCAGTATGATCATTAGAACCATCGTCAATTATGATTATCTCAATGTTCTTCCAAGTTTGTTTTATGAGACTCTCGATACATTCAGAAATGTATTTTTCAACATTATATGCTGGTACAATGATTGATATCTTTTTCACATTGACCTCTCAATAAGATTTACGAAATTTATTGTATAGCTTCCAAATCTGCTTATATACAGTAGCTCCCATTAAGGCTGATAAAACACCAATCTTATCTCTTTTGGGAGCTCGAGAATCTTTTAATACAGCTATAGCATTTATACGTATACAAGTAATCAATTCTCTAGTATTAGGTTTTTCATCGCGACAATTCAAACGCAAAGTTGATAGCGCCGCATGGCACACCCTTCTTTTTGAACCCTGAAGCATCTCTGGAGTACTAATATTCATCAAATCAATCATGTGATTGACTGAAGAGACAAAATCAAAATAATGCTCGATACTTACCTGCTTACTGATACTATTAACCGTATAACGATAATAATACTTTGGTTCATAGCCCATTCCTAATACTTTGGAATTATTAAGCAAACTAACTATTACATATGTATCTTCAAACAAGCGTCCATTCGGATACTCTACGCCCTTAAAGACATGTCTTTTATACAATTTGCCCCAAGCACTTACATCAGGTGCTTCGTGATAAAGAATGTTTAACATTGAATCCTGAGTAGTTAGTTTTTCAACACCTTCAACACACTTAAAACGAGAATTTTTGCCTCGTTCTGTAACAATATAATGATTGCAAGCAACAATGTCAGCTTGGGTTTCCTGCTGAATATTTAATAAATACTCAAGATAATCTGGATCACACCAATCATCTGCATCAACATAAGTAAGCAAATCGCTATGTGATTCTTTTAAAAGTCTATTTCTGGCTGCAGAAAGGCCCTGATTTTCCTGATTTACTAGTAATACCCTAGAATCTTTTGCTACATACTCTTCGACAATACTTCTAGTATTATCAGTAGAGCCATCGTTTACTACGACTATTTCAAAATCAGCATAAGTCTGATTAATTAGACTGTCCAAGCATTCTTTAATGTATTGTTCACCGTTGTAAACAGGAATCATTACAGAAATTGTTGGCATATATTTATCTCACCTTCGTTTTACCAGGAGTAGCATAAATGAATCTCACAGAATAGAAGACAACTAATACTGCTGCAAGTCCTGCACCACAAATGACAGCATTTTTAATAACTGGCTTTCCCAAAGGACTGGTTGGCAAACTGGCCTTGTCAACCACTGCATATCCTTCAACACCAGTTAATTGATTTACTTTGTTTACAAGCTCCTCAGCTACTGCATTGCACAAATTCGCAGCTTCTTCGGCGTCAGAATCAGTTACTGAAATAAATACAAACCTAGTATTTGATTCATTCGATACATCAATTTTTGAAACAATAGACTCATATGTTTCATCAGTACCTAAATCAGCAATAACTGCTTCTATTACTTCATGAGAAGTTGCTAACACTACTGCATCAGAAACTGTCTGACTTCTCAATGTCATGCCTGCATCCGTAACATGCCTCGAAACATTTCCACAAATGAAAGCCTTGGATGTCGCTTCATACATATCAGTCAATCTAATTGATGTACCCACGCCACCAACTACTGCACCGACAACCAACGCAATAGCAATAATTATAATCTTACTCCACAATACTTTAATTAGTTCTACAAGGTCAGTATTGCTATCTTTATCTTCCTTGTTATAAATGTATAATACGTTCTTCTCTTCCATAGATAACCCTTCATTACTTATAATAATTAATTATACACTACTACTGTTACTCTTTATCCTCTTTAGTTTCTTTTACAGTCCTTAATGCCAATTCGGCTGACAATACTTTAACCTGTTCCAATAGTAATGATACCTGCATGGATAGTGTAAAGATTTTAAATAAAGCTAATGCAATGATAATTAAAAAGACAAGATTGGCAGGAGAAATGATGCCAAATAAATTACCTATAAAGAAAATAATCTGAGGGAAGATGGCAATTAAAACCAGGCCAGCTGCGAACAGCAACCAAAAAATGGAGTCCTCCATTCTAACTTTTAGTTTCTTTATTTTCCTTAACACATAAAAAACTACGAGTAATGATACACAGATTAATAAAGCACGAAAATAGATAGACAAACCTTATTCCTCCTAATTAGCGAAACCACTGGAAAATAATAATAGAGAATAGCGTTCTCATCATGTACCAAACCGAGCTGGAAAAATTCAAATAGCTGACACCTGCGGTTCGTTCCTTCATCTCAACTTGAACTTCTTCAATCTTGGCCCCCTGATTAATAAGATAAGCTAGTGAATCAGGCTCTGGGCTATAGTGAATATTATAACCAAACTGCTTAATCATCTTCTTATTAAAAAGTCTCATGCCACTGGTTGTATCATGAATCTTTGTACCCTTGGTAGTCATCCATACAGCAAACTCAATAACATTATTACCAATCATTCTGGCAGTCTTAGGCTTTTTCTTATTAACAAATCGAGAACCAATAACAATGTCACAGTTAGTTTTCTCCATTCGCTCTAACATATCGACTACATACTTAGGATCATGCTGACCGTCACCATCAATTTGAACAGCATAATCATAACTATAATAATTTGCATATCTAAAACCAGCCTTAATCGCTCCTGTCAAACCAACATTTACAGGCAAATCCAAAATATTGTAATTATTATCCGCACATACCTTCCTGGTAGCATCGGTAGATCCATCATTAATTACAACATAGTCGTACTGAGGAAAATCATCACGAATATGATTTATAACACGCTCAAGGTTATCGGCTTCATTGTAAGCAGGAATAACTAATAAGACTTTGTTTCTATTTACTCTTTTCATGTTTTATATTTTACACCATACAAGCGAATTTGATATTATCTATATACACAAGAAAAAGGAGCTAGATTGCAATTGATTAGTCCAATCGGAATCAACTTATTGTGGCTTCGTCCAGGTAAAGTAGGCGGAACCGAGTTTCAGGCTCGTAATCTCCTTGATGGTTTTTATTCACTTAAGAGTGACTTCCACTTTGTTTTAATTTGTTCAGAAGATAACTCTGATTCTTTCAAGAATTACCTTTTCGATAGTAGATTCGATATGATTATCTGCCCTTTTAATAACGAATCAATTATCAGCAGAATTGCCTGGCAGAACTTACATCTAAATGCGTTATTAAAGAAGAAAAATATACAATTTGTATTCTCGCCTGTATACGACAGACCTATGTTCAATGGAGGTATTACTTGGTGGACAACTGTTGCTGATTTACAAGCTTACTATTATCCAAAACACCATCCTTTTCACGAACTTGTATATCAAAAGTTACTTTGGTTTGTTGATAGAGATAAGAGTGCATGGAACTTTGCTATATCTGATTACGTAAAGGAAGATATCATTAATGTTTATAAGTTTAAAAAGGAAAAGGTTTCTACAGCCTATGTTCCAGTTTCTGTAAACATCCCGGATGATGCACTTATAGATCAAACATTAAACAAATATAATCTACAAAGCAACGGATTCTTTTACACTGTATCTCAGGCTATAAAGCATAAGAACTTCATTACTCTTGTAAAAGTTATGAAGCTGATTAAAGAGAACTATCCTTCTTTACCTCAGGTATTAGTTGTTTCCGGAATAAGAGGTAACGCTTCCCTCGAGTTAGAAGAAATAATCAAGACAGAAGGACTTACAAATAATATCATTTTCACAGGGTTTGTATCTAATGAGGAAAAATTCGCTTTATACAAATCAAGTTATCAATTCTTGTTCCCTAGCCTTTTCGAAGGGTTCGGTATGACTCCTGTTGAAGCCATGATGTGTGGTACCACGACAATTACAACAAAATGCACTTCAATTCCAGAAGTTACACAGGGAAAAGCGAATTATGTTGATGATCCTTTAGATCCACAGGAATGGATAAAAGCTATTAACGAAGCCGAGAATCATTCGCTACAACTTGATACTTCTGCTTATAATAAAGAAAGAATTGCAAATCAATTATTACTATTTTTCTCTACTTATTCACGAACTGAAACAATACCCTGAATGCTCTCTTAATAATTAACAGCCAGGCAAACTTAACTCGATTCTGCACTAATGCTCTATGCGATTCCTGAACTGAATTCCAATATGCTTTTAAACTATTGGTGCTTGTTCCGTTATAGTACATACTAACAAGTACTTCTGGAATATATGCCAGTTTAATACTATTGTCTTTAAGAATTCTAATCATAAACTCAAAATCTGCAGATATTCTATAGCTTGTATCATATAAACCATACTTATCATACACTTCTCTTTTGAGATACAAAGTTGGATGACCAGGCATCCAACCCTGAGAAATCTTACCTTCGCCCATTTTCCAATAGCGGATTACTTTATTGCCCTCACTATAAACAAGATCACTATGCACACCATCAGCATTGTTATCAATGATAGCATTTACAAATTGCTCTACCGCGGTTGGCTTTGTCAATTTATCGTTACATATAGCAATAATATCTCCTGTAGCCATCTCGATTCCCTTGTTGAGAGCATCGTATATGCCACCATCTTTTTCTGACTTCCAGATAATTGGGTACTTATAATCATTGGCTAATTCTTTTATGTATTCCAATGTACCATCAGTTGAACCTCCATCTTTGATTGAAAGCTCAATATTTTCATAAGTCTGAGAAGAAATAGCCTTAATTGTTTCTTTAAGGTTATCTAAGCAATTATAAGTTGTTATAACCAAAGAAACTTTCATCCGAAGATATCCTTTCTATACCTAACAATAAGTATTGTCATACAAATAGATAACACTAACATATTACCTGTATATGACAGTGACGCGCCTCTTAATCCAAGCTTTTCAACCCAAGAACCACAAACAGTTATAATAGTTATAGCTGTTATTGCAAAACTAATTGTAATGCTCTTCTGCTTGCGAATAATGATTAGCATATTCATAATGAAAAAACTATATGCCATGAACCCACTTCCAACCATTAAGATTGTCAACTCATTTACAAACGGAAGCAAATCTGTTCCATATATTATAGATAGAATTGGTGCACCTATTGTTAGCGCAACTATTACAGCTAGTAAAGTTAATCCAAAAGTGACAATTAACTGAAGTCTAACAAATCTTTTAACTCCTACATAATCTTTATCAGCCACCATATCAGTAAGGCCTTTAAGCTTGGGCATGTACAAAAACTGACTTAATAAATCCACGACAAAAATTGGCATCGATATAAAGCCAAATACAGATTGATCTTCAGAACGCATATATAAATCAATAGAAATCTTAGGATAATTAACTATTAAATAATACAAAAATAGAGAGAAGAATATAACAAAGCAAGCCCTCAATAAGCTAATTATTGATTTGGTATCAGTGGACTTAATGTGAATCCCATCTTTAATGTTAGTCCCTATTATTCCCTTAAATGTAATCCCAATCAAAACAAAAAAAACGACGACAGAAAAAATTAATGTAACCACAGTAGATAGTATTAAGGTTTTTGATGCACATATTAACCCTAAATATACAGCTATTGTTATACCCAGTCTTAATGCACTACACTTACTAGCAACATCCATTCTTCCACGTCGTTGATATTCACCATAAATAACATCTTCAGCAGAATCCACAGCCTTAAGTAAAGTAAGAAGAATGACCATCACCGTCTTATCAAAATCATAATCGCTAAACAGATTCATAGCCGATATATACAAAACACTTGTAATGACCATTAATCCAATAGAAACTACTCTTGAACCATAATACTGATTAAAAGAATATACCCTCGTAATATCCGTTGCATGGAAGCTACGCATGCCAAACTTTCCTATATTAAGCATCATATTGGCGATAGTCCAAGCTATAGTAAAAACACCCGCAACTGCTAATCCACTAATTCTAGTTAGAACTGCAAGCACAACAACAGCCTGTAAAGCATTGAATACTCCATACAAGGAATTGTAGATATAGGCATCTCTTTCAATATTTTTTATATCACCTAATAAGAAACCTTTAAGCATCTACTTTAAAATCTCTCCTTATGAACTGTTCGACAACTACAACAATCATTGGAATAAAGATAATAAGAATATCTGGTTGCCACTGAATATCATAAAAAAATGCAGGAATTATCATAGATACGCAGACACAAGATGCAGATATATATAGATAATTCTCTTTTATATTAGCTGTGAAAGCTTTCATAATACGATACATATTTTTGATTCCAGCAATAATAGCAATAATGATAATTGCATTAAAAATCAATCCTATGATTCCTGCCTCATACCATGTAAGTAAAAATTGATTATCAGTTGATCGAAGCGCAATTCTAAATTCTTCTGGAATGTATGTATCAACCCAGTGCAGAATGCTAGAACACCCATTTCCAAAAATCCAAGTAAGAATACTTGCATCCTTTATAAAGTATTTAAATATATATTCTATTCGATTCATTCTTACAGTAACTGATAGTGACTTGCCAAAATTTTCCATTCTCATGAACTTAAGTAAAAACTCATTATAATCAGAATTAAAGAAAATTATACAAACTATAGTTGCAACTGAAATGCATATAAATAAAATTCTTATCATAACTTTTACCGGGTTCTTGAACTTGGAAAAAACAATAAACACAAGATATATGAACCCACTCAAAAACAAACCCATCCAAGCATTACGAGTTTTAGTAAAAATTATAGCTACAGCATCAACAATACGAATTAACCAACCAATAACGTTTGCTTTATCAAACTTATATCTTGGAGATGGCAACCAAAAACCAATAAGGAAAACCCCACTTGCAGTAACAGGATGCTGATAGATGGAATAAAGTCTCGGTTCATTACCAGTCTTAGATATAGTAAGAGGTGTAATGCTATCACGTAAAATATAGGCCACTATTCCATAAATAGCAGTTATTGCAATAATTAAGGATGTAATTTTTAAACCTTCAAGCAAAGAATTCTTCTTGTTCATGTAAAGATATAAGCTAACACAAATGATGCAATCATTAAGCATCACTCCGAGAATCATACCGATATCAGCTATACCTCTTAATAGAGCTACAACTGCATTTATATGATAGATAACCATAGCAATCAAAAAGAATAGTCGTATATAGAATGTCCTTCTATCAGGCACTAGAGCTTTAATCTCGCTGAAAAATTGTTTGATTAGTTTGACGATTGGAAATAATGATAAAAGGCCCACCGCAACACACAGTAAAATATTGCCTATCAATGGATTTCGAATAGTATCAAACGAGGAACTCTTAATCAGCTCACTAATTATTACTACAAACATTATAAATGGAAAAAACAAACTCTCAATTTCCAATTTATTATCAAGTTTACTCACTATTCTACCATCCATAGTATTCTACCTAACATGATATATCTGGAAAGAAGACCCCGGCAAATATATCTCTGCAAGAGTTGGAAGCATTATCCAGTAAACTATCACGAAGAACATTATACACCAGCCAAATATAGCTAAGAAGTCAAACCATTTTCCAAGCTTTAGACTCTTATTTTTAATCATGGAAGAGTGCTTATCCATACCTTCTCCCATAATTAAAACAATAGCAGGAATACAGGAAATTATATATCTGCCCTGCGCTGAATAATCTCTCGTATAAGAGCTATATGCTGACAAAGCAAGTGGAATCAATACCATAGCCAGTAACGCCAGAATATATACTAGTTTGAACTTGGACTGCTTCTTAAAAACATATAATCCGAAGAGGAAAAAGCATGCAATAAAGTAAAAATAATAGTAAGCATAAAACAACTTATCAAGGGCTATTACAAGGCCTCCGAACAGTCCAATAAAGCTCTCTATCGTCCACTTAAGCCAGCCTCTGTCAAATAGCATCTGAATAAATGGAGTTGTATAGCATCCTGGCCAGTTAACTGGATGCATATTGTACTCCTCAGCATACCTGGCAGCGCAAATATCAGACTGCTTCATACCAAGAAAATCGCCGTGGTAGATAATTCCATTTCGAATAAAATACCAGCCTGCCAGAAGGGCTACAGCAAGAGTAATAATCCCTGCTCTTTTCCAGATTTCCTTCTGCTTTAATCCCTGCTTAGATGTGGTATAGAAAAAGCCTGCTACAGCCAGCAATATCCAGCCATAAGCGAAAAAATAAGTAAGAGACACGAGGCTTACACCAACGGATAAATACATCATATTTTTATAGTTCCAGCCGTTTTTTATACCACTTATCATCGCGTCCAGTATCAAAAATGAGAAGAACAAAGATGGAACGTCATTATTATGATATCCGCTTAAGAAAACTACCTGAGGCCAGAAGGCTACAAGGCAAGCCATAAAATAAACAGCAGAGGTATTCTTATAGACCTTATCTCCTATTCTGAAGGCAACAAATACTGAACCTAACCCAGAGATTACACTCATAAGTCTTGCTGCAAATAAAAGAACCTGCTCGCTTGTAGTAAAAAGCGAAGCAATTTTTACAAAGAGCGCAGCAATCATCGATGGCAGATAAGGTGTAAATGCATACGAGTAGCCCCAGACTGGATTAACAATCTCGTACTCATATCCTGTTGGAAGCTTTCCGTTATTGGCAATCCAGTTTGTAAGAACAAACCTCATAGGCTCATCAGGACAGCCATTAATATTCATATTCCAGGCAAGAATAATATAAAGCACTCCAACGAGCACCATAATTGGTAACGCGAATTTGTACTTCTTAATTATCATCCCTTAGAGAATTCCAATCGTCTTGGCGATGCCATCAGTAAATGATGTCTTGGCACTCCAGTTTAAAGCCTGCTGAGCCTTTGTTGTATCAGGCTGAAGGTTAACAGGCCCCAGAGATCCATACGGAACTGCGCCAAAATTAATGCTGCTTAAAGACTTAGTTACCACCTTCATATCAGTAACGTAATCCTTAAGCGGTCTTACGCTTCCGTTTGCAATATTATATATGCCGTTTTCTACCTTAGTCTTAGCAAAAAGCACCATAGCCTTGGCAGCATCTTCAACATATAAGTAGTCCCAGAGCTGCTCACAGGAAGTTAAGTCTACCTGCTCATTTCGAGCCATCTTATCGAGGCAGGAAGCTACCATTGTCTTAGGATAATCATAACGGCCATATACGCTGAACATACGAAGCCAGATAAAATCCATACCTGCTTCCCTAGCTAATTTGGAAGACTCAAGCATAGTATTAAGCTTCTGCTTACCATACTCATTAGTAGGATTACATGGATAATTCTCATTTGCAGTAGCGCCCTGACTTCCATACTCAGCCTGAGAGCCAATGCCCATAAACATCTTACAGTTCATATTCTTAGCCGCATCCAAAGCAAGGAGCGAGCACCTGTAGTTTCTCTCCTGCAAAGCCGCATCGTCTCTTAATGGCGCGCGGGAACCTTCCCATGCGAGATGATAAAAATAATCTGCCTGACCAATATAGGAAGGGAGCTTATCGTAGTCGCCCATCTCAAGCGTAACTATACGAATCTGACTATTCTCAGGAAGTCTTGGAAGATTAACGCTTCCAGGTCTTACGACAGCAATAATCTCGCACTCTTCCTTAAGCCACTCTCCTACAAGGTGAACTCCTATAAATCCTGTTGCTCCAGTAATAACTACTCTCTTCATACTATCCCCCCTTAAAGCTCCATAAGCTCTTTATATAAATCACGATCAAGCAGCGGCTCTTGGTCCTGATTTGGCTCGCCGTATCTAAGCTTAGGAGATACGTATGTATACTCATCAATTATTACCTCGACTAAGGTTGGCACTCCACCCTTAACAGAAGAAGTAACTTCACTAAAATCATAATCATTATCGCCGTTAGCACAGATATACTTCATACCATACGCCTGCGCAATCTTGTCGAAATGAGGATTACTATAGCCAGATCCGGTTAAGGTCTGAGCGTAGTTTCCGTTAAAATACATCTCCTGGAAATGACGAATCATTCCAAGACTTGAGTTATTAAAAATAACAACTGTTACAGGCAAATTCTCACGATGAATAAATTCTAATTCCTGAATATTCATCTGAATTCCACCGTCGCCATTAATACTTACAGCTGGCATTTTGCTTCCGAAGTGAGCACCGATAGAAGCAGGCAAAGAATAGCCCATGGCTCCATGTCCACCAGAGAATAAAACCTGCTGTCCCTTCTTAAGAGTAAAAGACTGTGATACCCATACCTGGTTCTGGCCAACATCAGTCGCAATAACAGTATTTTCAGGTACTGCTTCACTTAACTTACGCATAATTTTATTAGGAAGTCTGTCATCAAGACCAGAAATCTTATTACGTATAGTGTCGCAAACTTCAACCCACCTGGAATCAGCCTTAGGAAGGTCCATTTCATATAACTTGTTAAGTAGGACCTTAGCATCCATATTTACATCAATCTCGTTATCTCTTATCTTATAAGACAACTCATTATCATCAATATCAACTCGGATAATCGTCGCTGTAGGTGCAAAATTCTCTCTTACCGCACCTGCCTGTCGGATATCAAGACGGGCACCTATAGTTAAAACCAAATCAGCCTTGGCAACTACAAAGTTTGCAACTCTGTCTCCATATGCACCAATAAAACCATAGTTATTTGGCATATCAGATAAAATATCAAAACCAGTCATTGAAGTTACTGCAGGATATCCTGTCTTGGCAATAAATTTACTCGCCAGATCTGTAATACCAGCCTGCTTGATACCTGCACCAAGCAAAACTACAGGTCTTTTTGCTTCACTTAAAAGAGTAAGTAAAAAACTAATATCTGCATTCTCTTCTTCTGGATTTATTACACAGTTATCAGGACATAAGTGACTATTAGCCAGATCTTCAGGAATCTCACCACGCTGAATATTCATAGGAATATCAAGTAGTACAGGACCTCTTCTTCCCGTCATGGCAATCTCATATGCTTCATCTAAGCTTTGAACCAGGTCCTCTACAGAAGATACATAATGAGCATACTTGGTTACATTAGAAACCATGCTGATAATATCAGTCTCCTGGAAGCCTCTCTGGCGAACTTTATATCCAGTTTTTGACTCGAAGGTATTAACCTGACCTGTAATGAACAGGGTAGGAATGGAATCAAAGTAAGCATTACAAATACCTGTGATAAGGTTTGTCGCGCCCGGGCCACTTGTTGCATATGCAACGCCGATTTTGCCGCTTGTCTGAGCATAACCACATGCCTCAAACGAAGCGCCCTGCTCGTTATAGCAAAGGTGAGCCTTAATCTCATCCTGGTGTTGGCTTAATGACTCCATAAGATGCGTAACCATGCCGCCGGGATAGCCAAAGACATCGCTTACACCTCGCGAAATAAGAAACTTAACTATATAATCTGAAGCCTTCAATATCTAATCTCCTGTTAACGCCTTACATATACTCCATAATAACACTCGTTAATAAACGACGTTAAATGGATTTCGCCAATCTTCTCGTAGTTCTCGTTACCATCAAGTTCATCTATATCAATAAATACCGTTCCAAATCTTGGAACAACAATTAAATCAAAATAACCTTCATCTATTCTGTTATTTACATCATCAGTATAAGAACGCATCATTTGATCTTCCGCATCGACAGTATTAAATAAGAAGAAGTCCTTATAGTTAGAGATGCGTGAGAGCTGCATATTGGCATTCTCCGAGCCGTTATACTCACTATGACCATTATCGTAGTACGCCGAAGTAAGACCATCATCACAGTCTAATGCATGAAGTGAAATCATAGGTCCCATATAAATCTTATTGATGTCATAAGAAGAAACGAGTTCATATGCAGACTGCCACTCTCTTAAGTTCTCCATAGAAGGCAGTTTCCACACATATTTTACGAAGCACGCATTACAAAGGAAGGCTGTAAGTACTACACCAGTTATATTAACTACAGTGTTTTTAAGTTTTGTATTATCTTTATCAAGTCCTGGCAAAAGCCAGTCAGGTGCATCGTTAATAAGCGTGTAGAAGAAATAAATCGATACAACCATTACAGGCTCAAACAATAGAGAATTAATATACTTATATCCATCGATGATTGTATATGACGCCTTGAATAAATCGAGGATTACTGGATAGATGAGCGCTGCAAAAAGCATCATGGAAATAAAGCCATATTTTTTCCAATAAGTCTTAAAGCCATCATGAACAATAGAGAGTACAAACTTAATAATTAATGCTGCAATTCCAAGTCTGTACAAAGAAGTAATTACTATATTGGAATTCCAGAAGAACTCATAATTCTCCTGTGCCACAGCGATGTCACCACGATCAAGAACACCGCCTAACAGATAGTAGATATTCTCTACAAAGAACAGTGGGAACATAAGTCTTACAATAATGAGTGATACACCTCCGAAGATAATGCACCATACAAAATACTTAACTGCATTCTTCCAGTTGTCTATAATGTAGAAGACAAAAACAGGAAGAGCCAGGAACACCTCGGTAGACTTCGCATAGAATAATAAGGCACTTAAAAATGCAATTACTACGACCTTCTCCTTACGGGTAGCAACTAGATAATAAATAATAGACAATATTGCTATACCCAGAGCATCTCCTCTTGCTGTAAATCCAGGAGCCTGATCCACAAACATGGAAAAACCGCATATCGTAAAATAAGCGATTGGAAGTATATAGAGTCTGTTGATATTACAAAGTTTCTTTAATAGGTAGTAGATAAAAATAATAGTGATGACTATAAAAGTATAATTCATCAGAAGTCCTGAGCTTACAAAATCGAGATAAGTAATTTTATGTATCATCGCTATAATCAGAGGAACGATGAATGTATACTGATATGCAATTGGTGTATTAAGACTCTGGTTATACTCTACAGAATATGGATTCTTCCACTCAGAAAAAGCCTTGGCAGCAGACATAATACTCATATCTCTGTACTCGATAGGAACATGGAAGAATAAAGTCTGTATTAAAGCTGTACCAAAATAAACCAGAAGTAATCCGCCAAAAAACAAGCAGACAATCCACATTAAAACTGTAGTAAGTTTCTCAAGTTTTGTCTTATTGCTCATCAGTTAACCTCATACAAATAAAAGTCTTCCATATACTCTGTTCTGACATTCTCAGAATGATTAAGACTATAAGTAATAGTATTATCTATTATTCCAGACAGATAGTAAACTTTGTGGGAATCTCCTACACTTAAAGCTGCCGCATCAATCTCACTTTGAGTATTAACAGGCCAGTTATCCCACACATGATTATTGTAAACATCTAATCTGTCTACAGAGAAAAATACGTCATCTCTGTAATCCTCAACATAAGCTACAACAGAATATACATATGGATCAGATTCGTTAACGAGGAAAATACTGTCCTCTGGTGTACTGCTGATGATATATTCGGCCATAGCCTGACTGTTGGAATACGGATAATCCTTATCCATCTTAGCGTCATAATAAGTTCTTGATACCATAACAAGAACGCTGCAGGCTAAGGCAACATAAATCACATTCATAAGAACTTTTGTAACAGTTCCTGTCTCACCCTGAAGTTTATTAGTAATAGCAATAATAAAAAATACTGTTACAAGCACATACATGGATGCCTGAGGAGCATGTGTTGCTCTTTTAACGCCAACTACTATCGCGATAATGGTTGCTTTCGAGAAGAGCATAACTAATACTTCAGGAAGGCACTTCTTAAGAAGCCCTGCGGAATACAAAGCAACGATAGTAATTAAAATAAGGCTTACCTCAGCAATCCAGAATGCATTCGCTATATCAACCTTACAAAGGGAGTTGGATATAGACAGGATTCCAACATTAATCTCATATGTGTCCAGGAGCTTGCCTATTACACTTCCAAGAGAGATCTTGGCATATGCTGGCTTATTACCCTGATAAAGTGTCGCCACTAATATCAAAACACTTACTATAGGAATAATTACAGGCAACAAATTCTGCTTAAGATTTTTTCTTGAGTACTTAAACAAAGCCTCATAGATTAATTCCATAATAAGTCCAAGGCCTAGGCCCAGGCACAATGTATGAGTCTGAATTAAAAGAGCAATTGCCACCATATATCTGTATGGGTGCTTAACTCTGTCTTCGCGAAGCACAGCACAAAGAACCATCATCAGAACAGCTATGCAGTAATTACGGGCAACAGCAGTGTTATAGTACATAAACAGCGGGCTTACTAATATAATCGCATCGATAATTACAGGGAGTTTTGCCTTAAACAGCATGACTCCTGCAGCTACCACCATTATCAAAAGTGAGATTAAACTGAAGTACTTATACTTAAATCCAAATAATAAGAAGACCTTCAATACCAAAAACCACAGTATCGGATGTCCTTCGTTACTAAGTCTTCCCAAAATCTCTGGGATAGAACAGTTCTTGGCAATAAGCCAGTGCTGAGCTTCATCTCTCCATGCCTCGTGATGAATACAAAGATAACTGTTAACTGCTACATAGATTATCAGCAGGCACGCTTTAATAACAAAACCTCTTGATGGCAGTTTCTCCTCAAAAAGCCAGACTAAAGCCATAAGAATAATAGATACAATACATATGCCAAGCATAAGCTTATCGATACCAGTCTCATGGTTGCTTACATTAATGCAGACAGACTGATTTATAGGTCCATTCCAGTTGCTTACTGCAGAATCTAATCCGTCATAAGTCCAGATGGCAAGTCCATTATCGCCTTCATAGCCATCATTTAATGTAAGTGTATATGTATGAGTCTCACTATTAACAAAATTGTCTAACTCAAAATAGTAATAATCATTATCAGCAAAACCAGAAGTGCTAATCTCCCATTCCTTAATTACTGTATCGCCATCAAGAAGAGTCGCATGTAAAACACCTTGATTATCTCTTGAGAAAGTTCCAAACATAACACCAAGACTTCTAATCTGCCCTGGTTCTAATTCAAAAGTCTGGCTGATGGTCTCGCCTGATCCCATCTGATATGCACTTGAAGCAGCACCAATTGCCACAGTATAGTCCTTATCAAACTTGGAAAATTTATAAGAAAGCAGCATTAATACTAATGCCACAATAACTACAACTATTTTTGTAATTACTGATTTTTTATTATTCCACAGACTCGCTTTTATGTTCATCACGCTGACTCCCTTTTACACCAGCGTTAAGCCAATAACATTCATAACTCTTATTCCCATCAGTACAACAAAACACAATATACTTACAGGAACAATACTCTTCTCGGCTATCTTTTTATCAGCGCAGATTTTACTTAGTAAAGCTGTTATAACAACAATAATTCCGTAATAAGTAAATGTAGATGTTCTTGTAGCGGATGCATATACAGTTGGTGAGAATCCCATTGCTACAGTTGTTGCCATTCCAAGCATAAGAATCAGAGCTACGAGTATACCCTGATTGGTAAATACCTTCTCGCCTCTATAAATCTCAAATATAGAAAATACTAATGAACCAAGCAGAACAAATGCAAATACAAGAAGCATTAAAGCACGTGCAGTAAAGTAGTGAAGCCACATGAATTCCTCAGTTAATGGAGTGATAAACATAGCATGAATTGCAAACCAGGATATAACTGGGAACAAAGAAACAAGCCTTTTCCAGGTAGTTGAAGTCTTAACAAAAACTCCGACTGCTATAACAATACTGAGAACTATGAAAGCAGCATTCATTCTTGATACAAATATGTCCAGGCATCTGTTAATTCCAAGGAATAGTTTATCGAAGGCGTTATATCCAACATAATTTCCAAAGTGAATAGCTGCTTCATCTTCTCCTCTAATCTTTGTACCAGGACAAAGCATAATTACTACAAAGTTAAGAATTGACACTGCAACTGAACTTAATACAAATACCTTTTTTGATTTGTATTCTTTTCTGGAAACAATAGCGCAGTATATAAGTATTCCGAGAAGATATATAGCCATAAGTTCATGATTGCTGGCATATATCAGACTGAAGAAAAATACAGGATATTCAAACCATCTGATTCTTCTTCCATCCATAATATCTCTTAAAATTGCTGTAGTAACCAATGCAAAAAATACTGGCCAGATATATGTCATGGTTGTACACATCCATCCGGCAGAAATCTGATCAAGAATTGGATATAGTGGTAAAGTGCCAAGCGAGAATAATCTCTCATATCTTGTAAGATGTAACGAACGATTAATAAGGTATGGCATCAAAGCGAACATAGTAGTATCGATTGTTTTCCAAAGCATTGGCCTATTAACAACAATAAATCCGAAGAATTCCTGTAAAAATCGTGAAGACCAGGTATTCCATTTCCACACAGCCCATGACATAGCTGTATAACCATCGTTAGCCCTGCTCATGAACAAATCGTCCTGAGTATTCGTTGGCATATAAAAATGCATAAGAATAACTAATAAGATATAAGCAGCATATGCCAAACCCCAATAGTTATTTCTGCTCTTCCAGAATACAAATGGTACGCCTGCAAAAAATACAATCGACAATACAACAGTAAATACATTATCAAACGTAGTTTTTGCATTGCCAACTCTGTATAAAATATTATCGCCGCAGGTAAAAACAGTTACTCCATTACCAACATCTGCATCAGATGTAATAGTTAATATATATGTCTTCTGGGCACTATTATCTAATGGTGCATCAAGATAATATGTAGCATACGCATTATCTTCTAGGCATGAGCAATCCACAGACCATGAGCCGACAATCTGATTATCCTGATCAGCAAGAGTAAGATTTAACGTACTGTAATTTACTCTTCCAAAAGTACCATGCATTAAAGCCAGGGAGTTAAATCCATTTTTACCACTATAAATCTCTTCAGTTATTACTGAATCTCTAGTAATCTCAGGGAGTGCATTAGTGGAATAGTTTACTCTTGTTTGCTTAATACTCTCAGGTCCCAAAAGCAATACGATATAAATTAGAAGAACTACTACCGTAATTGCTATTGCGCGAATATTATTCATATTGTTTCTTTTAATACTCATTAAGTAGCACCATCCTTCATCGGGCAAGCTTGGATTTTATGGCTTTTCTAACCCAGGACATACCATCCTTGTGCTCCTTGGTAGGAAGCAGAGCTACAAAAGCAGTTATAAGTGACAGCATTTCGCAAAGAACACCCCACACGATGAAGGTTAATATCCTCCATGGAGTTACAACCAGGCTGCATACATAGAAACTAAGAGCGACGCATCCTACAAAGATTAAAATGTAGTAGAGCATCCTTGCCCAGTATCTGGCAAAAAGCTTTTTTGAGTGGAAGCACTTGTTATAGACGAGAATACTTCTTAATGTCCAGTAAATTACCTGCGCGATAACAGTACCTGTTAAGACACCAGGAAGTCCAATAATTCTCGCGAGAATAATAGAACTTGATAAGTTAACAACTGCACCTATTAAGGAGATATACTTCTCGTACTTAAAAAGCCCAGCTGCATTTTCATAATCACAAAGAGAACTGTGAACGAAGCTTATATAAAGGTCTGCGCATACCAAAAGCATTATTACAGGACTCATAACAAATTCTGTTCCAAGCCATATCTCAATAAACAGGTCAATACACACAAGAGTTGGCACCAACAGTACTAACGCTACTATAAATCTGAAGTATGTATACATGCCAAAGGACTTTTCCTGATGTTCTGGGTTTTTATCTTCAACCATATGGTTTCCGATAAATGGAGCAAGAGGCCCTAAGATATTTACAGATAACTGTTTAATAATCGTTGTTACTGTAAGGTAGTTGCCATAAAAGCCAACGACTACAGTACTAATCATGCTGGAGATTAAAAGGCTGTCAGTACAGCCGTAAACATAACCTGAGATTTTACCTAAGGCGATATCCTTGATGCTGTTAATTAAGTCCTTAACCAGAGCTTTATCCGTAGGTTGCTTATTATTAAGGTAAGGATATATCTTATAGCACTTAAAATAGATATAGATATTTGTACCAAATGCCTGCAATACTGCGCAGAATACATAGAGGAGGTAACTCTTTGTAAAGATTAAAACGAGAATCTTCAGAGTACTGAAAACTAAGTTGCCTACAGTATCAACTGTCTTGGTAATGTACTCCTTACGATCAGCATAAAGAAGAGTTCTTCTGTAAGCAAAGAAATAAGTAGATGCGCTCGCTAATGCCTGTACCAGGAAGTAAAGAATGTAAATTTTCTTAAACTCCATATCCTTAACAATCAGATGCAGGAATGGAATCGCGACAAAAGACAAGGCAATAAAAATATAGCCGATAGTGTTATAAATCGTTTTTAATGCCTTCATTATGGCATTAATCTTGGCTTCATTACCTTCGTTAAGAGGCTTATAAAGAGCATATGTAACTGCGATATCAAAGCCTAAGTCTGCTAGTGCTAAGGTGGATAATACAGAAACATAAGTAGTACTTAATCCTAAGATATCAACGCCGATATAGATTAAGAAAAGCTTTCTGGAGATAAAACCTAATACAGCAAAAATGAGCTGATTTAATATTCCTATCAAACCGGTCTTTGCGATAGTCTTCTTGTCACTCATAGGTTACTCTCCTGTAGCCTCGTTAAAAGCACTATCAAAGTTCCTGCAAAAAGCTTCGCGACCGAACCTAGAAACAACAATATCTCTTATATATTTGTTATCGTAAGTTACTTTGCCATCAAGGAAGTCATTCATATGACAAGCCAGAGCCTCATAATCGAGTACAGGTACGATTCTTCCCATCTTCTCGTCAAGATAATCTTCAACGCCACCGCAGCGAGTAGAGAAAACAGGAAGTCCTGATGCTGTTGCCTCGATAGCAGCAACTGGCTGCCCCTCCTGAATAGAAGTCATAACAAAAGCATCCGCCCTGTTATAAAGGCTTGAGATATCATCTCGGCTTACAGATGGAATCATCTCAGATCTATCGTAGAACCTGGAGTTCTCTATCTTTTTAATAAACTCATCTACGCCCTGGCTGTAACCCTTATTAGCACCGTATCCTGCGATAATTACCTTAAATGGCTTACTTGCTATCTCTGTAAGCCTGTTCATCGCCTTGATAAACAAATCGTAGTTCTTATAAAAAGAATGTGATGCCACGATTAAGAAAGTCTTGTCGCCATGACTTACTGGCTCATACTTAAACTTCTCTTCGTCTATGATATTGCCAATATAAGTAATATTTTTAAGCTTAATATTCTGCATTAAAATCTGGCGAACCTTATCATTACTTATAGCAAGGAACGCTGAAGATCCTTCCATAGCATCCTTAAAAGTATCACTCATGGAAGATCCAGGAATTAAAAATGGTGAATGTTCAGACAGAATATAAGGAACTCCTAACTTCTGTGCGATAAGCTTCGCATATACTGCAGTTCCTTGTGCGGACATACCGTAAACCAGATCATACTTCTCGCCCAGAATATCTGTAAGTCTTTCCATATGCTTACGCCAGAATTTCTTCTCTGATTCGCAGTCTACAATACCAACGCCAGAAATTCCCTTCTTCCTGATGTTATATCGGGACAGAAGATTATTTTGAAGTGCAAGCTCAGAAGGACGAATAATATCTACCTGCTTCTCTGTAAAAACAGAACTTAAACCGATATCGCTAATTAAAATATCCTTACCGCTTATTTTCTTAAAAAAATATTTAATTCCAAGCGTATTAGAATATCCGATTTTAAGCAGAGTAATATCATACTTAGAAGAAAGTAATTCGCATTGTTCCTTAAAAAAACTACCTGCCCAGGGATTATCCTTAGTAGGGTACCATGTAACTATCGCGAGAATTTTCTTCTTAGCAGAAGACATCTTATCGTTCAACTCTAATTGGATTATTGAGGAAGTCTTCATAAGCAAGCTTAATACCATCCTCAAGTTCAGTCTTATATGTCCAGCCAAGCTTAGCTGCCTTAGATACATCCAGGAGTTTTCTTGGTGTTCCATTAGGCTTGGAAGAATCCCACAAAATCTCGCCGTCGTAACCTATAGCCTTGGCTACAAGTTCAGTTAGCTCCTTAATAGATAATTCTTTACCTGTACCAGCATTAACTGTCTCAGAACCACTATAGTTATTCATCAAAAATACGCAGAGATTAGCCAAGTCATCTACGTACATAAATTCACGAAGAGGACTTCCGTCACCCCAGCATGTAACGCTCTTAACACCAGCAACCTTAGCTTCATGGAAGCGTCTGATTAAAGCCGGGAGCACATGTGAATGCTCTGGGTGATAGTTATCATTAGGTCCATAAAGGTTTGTAGGCATAACACTAATATAATCTGTGCCATACTGACCATTAAGATATTCACAATACTTAAGACCAGAAATCTTAGCCAAAGCATAGGCTTCGTTTGTATCTTCCAGACTACTCGTAAGCAGGCAGGATTCCTGCATTGGCTGTGGAGCAAACTTAGGATAGATGCATGATGAACCTAAGAACTCGAGCTTCTTACAGTTATTCTTCCATGCAGCGTGAATTACATTCATCTCTAAAATCATGTTGTCATACAT
>JAZRYF010000039.1:0-13658 GCA_045600625.1 Saccharofermentans sp. | reverse complement strand
TTCAGCAAAGGAAGAGCAGCCAAGCGTTATTATAATTGCAGGTGATATTTACGATAATTCAGTTCCTTCAGCTGAAGCATATGAGACTTTTGATAAGTTTCTTAATATGTTAAGAGCAGCAGCTCCCGAAGCTCATATCATGATGATTAGTGGCAATCACGATAGCGCTATACGCGTTAATACTTACCGTAGTGTCCTCTCAGACAGCAATATTCATATGATTGGTACACCTCCAACAAAGGCCGAAGAACCTATTGAGAAGGTTGTTGTTAAGGATGAATACGGTGAAGTGAATTTTTATCTTCTGCCTTTCGTAAAGCCTTCTACTATTCGTAATATTGTTGGCGTAGGTGATGAAAACAGGAACTTATCTTATGATGAAGCTGTTCATAAGCTTATTTCACGTGAGAATATAGATACCAATGCTCGTAATGTTATTGTCAGCCATCAGTTCTATCTGCCTGTTGGTAAGGAAGCGGATTCTGTTGAGCGAATGGAATCTGAGATTATTTACGTAGGTAATATTGATCATGTTTACGCAGACTGTCTTGAGGACTTTGATTATGCGGCTCTCGGCCATATTCATAAGCCGATGAAGGTAGGTGGTAACGAGTTTATTCGTTATTGTGGTACTCCTCTTGCATGTTCACTTAGTGAAGCTGGTCAGCAGAAGGCAATAGTTGTTGTCGAATTAGGTGAGAAGGGAACCAGGTCTACACGTGAGATTAAGCTTGCTCCTAAGCACTTAGTTCGTAAAATAGCTGGACTATATGAGGATATCATCCTTAAGAAGTCTGATGATTATATTCAGATTATTCTTAAGGATATTGTTGATCTTAATATGGCAGACTGTATGGATAAATTACGCTATTGCTATCCTAATCTTCTCAAAGTGAGTAGAAATCATGAACGACAGACACGCACTTTACGTGAACACAGAGAAGTAGCAAGCATTGATCCATATGATTTATGTCTTGAGATGGCTACTTTCACTGATGAAGAGAAGGAACTCATTAAGGATATTATCAACACTGTTAAGGGGGCAAACTAATATGAAGCCTATTACTCTTAGATTATGCGCTTTTGGCTCATATGGAAGTGAGCAGGTAGTTGATTTTAGTGTTCCACAGCAGAACTTATTCCTAGTTACAGGTGATACTGGTGCTGGTAAGACAACAATTTTTGATGCGATTGTTTATGCTCTGTATGGTTCTGTGTCTTCTTCAGATAAGAGTAAGACAAGCGAGAAGTTATTTTCTCAATTTGCAGAAAAGACTGTAACTCCTTATGTTGAATTGGTTTTTGAGGAGAATGGCGAAGAGTACAAAGTCCGTCGTGAACCTAAGCATTACACCTATAGGAAGAATGGTACACGTAATTCTACAATGAAGTCAGAGACAGTAACTCTGACTATGCCTGATAGCAGCGATTACCCAGGTAAGGAAGGCGAGATTAATAAGAAGTTAGAGGAATTAGTTGGTCTTACCAAGGTTCAGTTCATGCAGGTTGCAATGATTGCTCAGGGCGAATTTATGGAAGTATTGAGGAAGACTTCTGACGAGAAAAGAGAAATTTTCCGTAAGATTTTTAATACAGATATTTATTCCAGGATTATCGAAGAGACCAAGACCCGATTCGATGTGAAGAAAAACAGAGTAAATAAGCTTCTTGATGAGTGCAGAGCACAGGTTAAGATGAGTAATATTCCTATGGATTATGAAGAATATACTTCTATGACTTCTCATCTTAAGAAGCTAATTGAAGATGAGAACTTCAGTATGGCTGCTTTGGATGAATACCTGGAAGAATTAGGTGTTCTTTGCAATTGTCTTGAGTCTAAGTCTAATGAGGCTGATAAAGCTTATGCAGAAGCTAATAATCATTATATTAAGTTAAGTAATGAACTTGCTGCTGCAAGGGAAATAAATAAGCATTTTGATACCTTAGAACAGGCAAAGAATGCATTGAAGTTATGCGAAGAGCGTAAGAGCGAGATAGATGACTTACGTAAGACGATTGAGAATATCGCCAAGGCATATCGCATTAAGGTTGTAGGGGATAAGTACGAAGTTGCAGTTAATTCTTTATCAAATGAAGAAGCAGCTTTGAAGAAGAATGAATCTTCCTTGCCTGAACTTGATTCGGCTTATGCTTTGGCTACAGAATCTATGAATAAAGCTAAGGCTACTAAGGAAAAGGCAGATAGTGAATATGCTGCAACCAAGGAACGTGTTGAGAAGGCTTTGAGAGCTTTTGATGATATAGATGCAGCTAAGGAGAATTGTGAGCGTCTAACTAAGACTGTTGATCAGAAGAAGCGAAAGGCAGATAATGCCAAGACCCTGATCGATGAACTAAGCAGTCGTGAGAATGAACTTAAGATGAAGCAGGCAGAACTTAAGGGAGCTGATGTAAAGCTTAGTGAAGAAGAATCAAGGAAGAAGCAGTTTGTTGATGTTCGTGGATTAAGAGATAAGCTCCTTGATATAACTGATGAGATCTCGAAGCTAGAGGATAATCATAAGATTGTTCAGGAAGAATATGTAAAGTGGAATACCAAGGCAGTTGAATCTGAGCTTGAATTATCAGCTAAGAAGGAGATTTTTTATGCTGCTCAGGCAGGAATTCTCGCTTCTAAGCTGAAGGACAATTGTGAGTGCCCAGTCTGTGGTTCTAAGAATCATCCGAATCCGTGTAAATTAAGTGAGGATGAGTCTGTCTCCGAAGATGTGATTAAGAGACTTGAAGTTATTGTAAAAGATAATGAAAAGTGCAGAGAGAATACCTCCAAGGAATTAGCTGCTTTAAGTAAGGAACTCGAAGGTAAGAGAGAACTCTTTGTTAGTATCAAGGAATCGTTAATTGAGAAGTTTAATCAGTTAAGTGATAGTAAATTTGAGAAGGATGCATCTTTTGACGATGTAGAACCAGAAGTAGTCAATCTGGAAAAGGCTCTTGATAGCGCTTATTTGAAGGCTTTAAGTAATTCTAATGATTTGAAGAAGATTAATTCTGAGTTAGAGGGTATTATTTTTAAAAAGCAGGATGCACTTGAAGGTAAGGAAGCTGCAGATAAGGATCTTTCTGATGTTATTGCTAAGCTGGCTGCTGCTAATGAGAACTATAATACACTGAACTCAGGCCTTGATTTTAAGTCTTCTGAAGAGGCAAATAAAGCTCTTGCTAATAGCGAAGCCTTAAGAAAGAAGAGTAATGACTTTTATAATGATTCAGAAAAGTCTTTTAACTCCTCTAAGACTCTTAAGGATCAGTGCGAGGCTAATATTAAGACATTTAAGGAGAGAATTCCGGGGTTAACTGATGAAGTTAAATCCTGTGAGAAGGCTTATAAAGCTACTTTGAAGACTGAGAAGTTAACTGAAGATGAGTGGAAGAATCTTGTTGATGAGTATAATCAGGACACAAGTGATATGGCCGATGAAGTTAAGGCTTATGATGAGGAAGTATCTAAGAATAAAGCCTTAATTGAGTCTTCTACTAAGGCTGTTGATGGCAGAAGTAAGATTGATACTGAAGATATTCAGTCTAAGGTTAATGATGCTAAGGAGAAGGTAGATACAGCATCTAAGGATAAAGATACAGCCTCAGAAATCTATAGAACAAATAGAAGTATCATTGAAAATATTAAGCCTGTAATTGCAAAGCATGAGAAGGCTATTACTGAGTATAATACAGTTAGTACTGTTTATGAGTACCTGGCTGGCAGAGTTAAGGGTGGCTCTAAAATGGATATCGAGACTTATGCACAGCGTGCATACTTAGAGAGAATTCTAGATGCTGCCAATGACAGATTTGAAGATATGTCAGGTGGTCAGTACAGACTTAGTCTTGTAGATATTGAAAAGACTTCTGAAGGACGTAAGAACAATGGACTTGATTTGCTTGTACATTCTAATGTTACAAATCAGGATCGTGAAGTTGTAACTCTTTCTGGTGGCGAAAAATTTATGGCTGCGTTATCACTTGCTTTAGGAATGGCAGATGAGATTCAGGCTGCTTCTTCAGCTGTTAATCTTGATATTATGTTTATTGATGAAGGATTTGGTACCCTTGATACCAAGTCACGTAATGAAGCTGTTAAGGTATTAAAATCTATGGCAGGTGGTGACAAACTTATTGGAATTATCTCTCACGTTGAAGAATTGAAGCGTGATGTTGATGATTTGCTTGTTGTTACCAAGACAGAACACGGAAGTCGGGTTAACTGGAACAGCTAATTGGCTTTGCTTTTTTCTACAGTTTTGTAGGTTATAATACTGTAAGTGAGGTGTGCCATGAACATTGTTGATATTATTCTTGATAAACGTTACGGAAGAGAACTTTCTGATGAACAGATTAAATTCTTTGTGGAAGGCGTGACTAATAAGTCTTTTCCTGACTATCAGACATCTGCTCTTCTTATGGCTATCGTTCTTAATGGTATGAACGAGCGTGAGATGACTACTCTTACTTTGGAGATGGCAGATTCTGGTATTAAGAATGACCTGTCTTATGTAGGCGGAATTGCTGTAGATAAGCATTCAACAGGCGGCGTAGGTGATAAGATTACTCCTATTGTCTTGCCTTTGTGTCGTACTTTTGGAGTTAATAGTGTTAAGCTCTCAGGTCGAGGCTTAGGCTTTACTGGTGGAACTGTTGATAAGTTTGCATCTATTAAGGGATTTAACATTGATGTTCCTAAGGAAGAATTCCCGAGGCTTGTTAATGAAGTAGGTATGGTTATTTCAGGTCAGACTCCTGATTTAGCTCCTGCTGATAAGGTTTTATATGCACTTCGTGATGTAACTGGAACAGTTGATTCTATTCCTCTAATCGCATCTTCAATCATGAGTAAAAAGATTGCTGGTGGTGCTCGCGCGATTGTGCTTGATGTTACCTGTGGTAGCGGCGCTTTTATGAGGGAAGAGTCACGTGCCAGAGATTTAGCTAATGCGATGATTAAGATTGGTAATTTGGCAGGTAGACAAACCGTAGCTGTAATTACTGATATGGATCAGCCTCTTGGCCTGACATGCGGCAATGTAATTGAGATGCATGAAGTATATGAGACTCTTTGTGGAAGAGGTCCTGAAGACGTAGTAGAAGTTGCTTCTAATATTGGTGCTTGGATGGTTAAGCTTGCAGGTCAGAATGGCAGATTTGAAGGAGACGATCTTGTTAATGAATGTAAAGTTCGTATTTCCGATGGTCGTGTTCTTAATGAATACATTAATCTCATTAAGTCTCAGGGTGGTGTAATAGGCTCTAATGGCGAGCCGGAGTATAAAGAGTCTTGTATTATGATTCATGAGGTTAGAGCTCAAAAATCAGGTATTATAAGCGCTATAGCAGCTGATACAGTAGGTCATGCTTCCGTCGAATTAGGCGCTGGTCGTATGAAGAAGGATGACGAGATTGATTATGGCGCTGGAATATCGTTTGATAAAAAGCGCGGTGATTCAGTTTTTGAGGGTGACGTCATTTGTAAGCTTTATCTTGGTGAGAATTCAAAGCTTAAAAACAATGAAGGGATTATAAAGCGTGTTAACGATATGATACTTGATGCGTATACTATTGATGATTCAGAACCTATCAAGGTTAATACCGTTATTGACATATTAGGGGTGTAAGTGTACTATTAGAACAAATGTTCAGAGGTGTTAATGAACGAGCCAGGTAGTACAACATACATCGGAATTGACCCAGGCTATGCTATTACGGGTTACGGAATAATTAAGAAGACAGGTAATAAGTTTTCTGTCGTTGATTATGGTGTTATTGAGACTAAGGCTCATACAGATTTCCCCGTTAGACTGCTAGCTATTAATGAGAAGATTAGAGGCTTGCTTGAGATTTATAAGCCTGATTTTATGTCAATTGAGGAAATCTTTATCTCTCAGAATAGGACAACTGCTGTAGGTACTGCTCAGGCCAGAGGTGTTGTTATCTTAGAAGCTGCTAGAGCCAATATTCCAGTTTATGAATTTACTCCTGGACAGGTTAAGCTTGCAGTCACTGGTTATGGTAAGGCTGAGAAGAAGCAGGTGCAGACTATGGTTAAGTCTTTGTTAGGTCTTAAGGAGATGCCTAAGCCTGATGATGCTGCTGATGCGCTGGCAATTGCGATTTGTCTGGCTAATACTGGTACTATAAATTCAGGTAAGGCTGTATCTGGTTATCAGTATGGCCGTTATGGTTATAGTAAGCGTAATGAATTTGGTTGATAGGAGCTACTAGATGGGAATATATTCTTACATTAAGGGCACAATAGAGAAAAAAGATGAAGATATCATCGTAATTGATAATCAGGGTATTGGTTATGAGATTATATGTCCTTATTCAATATCTGCCAACATGGGTACGATAGGTGATAATGTTACAGTATGGCTTTATCAGAGTGTAAGAGAAGATGATATTACTCTATATGGTTTTGCCACGCCAGAGATGAAGGATATGTTTTTACAGTTAATTACTGTTAGTGGCATTGGACCTAAGGTAGCTCATTCTATTTGTGCACAGGTTGAACCTGACAGACTGGCTATAGCAGTAATGGGTGGTGATGTTAAGTTTTTAACAACTGTTAAGGGCTTAGGTAAAAAGGGTGCAGAGAGAATTGTATTAGAGCTTAAGGACAAGCTTAAGAAAGCAGGATATGGTTCTGGTAATAATTCCAGTGCTGGTATTCTATCTTCAGATTCTGGAGTTGTTGTAACAGGTCCTGTTAATCAGGGTGTTGCAGCTGATGCGATTGAAGCTTTAATTGTTCTTGGATATAAGGAGAGCCTTGCATCTGAGGTAGTATCCCAGTGCTATGAAGATGGAATTGGTCTTCAGGAATTAATTAAGAAGTCATTGAAGAGTATGGCGAGATAATAGGTAGTTAAGATGAATTATAACGACGATTCTTACAATAGTTTTGAAGAAGAGAGATATATGAGCCGATCCAAGCAGTTTGGAGATGGTGATGAGAATAATATTAGACCGATATCTTTTAAGGACTATAGCGGTCAGGAGAAGGTTAAGTCTAATATAGAGATTTTCATTAAAGCAGCAAAATCACGCGGTGAAGCTCTTGATCATGTGCTTTTATATGGTCCTCCTGGTCTTGGTAAAACTACTCTTGCTGGCATAATTGCAGCTGAAATGGGCGTTAATATGCATATTACAACAGGTCCATCAATCGAGAAGGCGGGAGATCTGGCTGCGATATTAACTAATCTTGGTGAGAATGAAGTTCTTTTTATCGATGAGATTCATCGCCTTAATAAGAATGTTGAAGAAGTCTTATATCCAGCGATGGAAGACTATAGCCTTGATATTATGATTGGTAAGGGTCCATCAGCCAGAAGTGTAAGACTGGATTTACCTAAGTTTACACTGGTTGGTGCTACTACTCGCGCTGGTATGTTATCTGCGCCTCTGCGTGATCGTTTTGGTATGATTCATCGCCTTGAACTTTATGAGACAGATGAACTTATGAAGATTCTTAAGAGAGATGCAGATATTCTTAATATTAATATTAATGAAGATGGTCTTCGTAATATTGCATCAAGATCTCGTGGTACTCCTCGTATCGCTATAAGACTTTTGAAGCGTATGCGAGATTATGCTCTTCATTTGGAAAAAGATACTATTGATAAGGAAGTATCTGATTTTGGCTTGAAGGCTCTTGATATAGATGAGATTGGTCTTGATGCTGTAGACAGAAGAATTCTTACAGCAATTGCAGATATTTTTAAGGGCGGCCCAGTTGGACTTGAGACACTGGCTGCAATTACAGGTGAAGACCCTGTAACTGTTGAAGATGTTTATGAGCCTTTTCTGCTACAGAATGGATTCTTAGCAAAGACTCCTCGTGGACGTGTTTTAACTTCAAGAGCATTTAAGCACTTAGGTATTCCTGAACCAGTTAATTTCCAGCAGAAGAATAAGACTGCTTTCGAGAATATCTCTATGGATTCACTTATGAATAAGGAGGACAAGTAATTGTCTTTATTACTGCATGCGTGCTGTGGTCCATGCGCTATGTATCCTATAGATTCTCTTCTTAAGGAGAAGCGTAACCTGGATTTATTCTGGTATAACCCTAATATTCATCCTGAATTTGAATGGAACAGAAGACTTCAAAATCTTCATAAAGCTGCTGATTACTTTGGAGTTAAGCTTATAGAGGGCGGGGATGAATGCCTTCAGGCTTACTGGGAAGAGAAGACTTATCTTGAAGAATTTCAGTCCAGGTGTCATATGTGCTACGACATTCGTCTAGATCAGGTAGCTAAGTACGCTGCAGATAATGGCTATGATGCATTTACAACTACTTTGCTTGTTAGTCCTTATCAGAACCACGAAGTAATCTGTGAGACTGCTAAGTCTAAGGCTGAGCAGTATGGCGTAAATTTTGAGTACATAGATTTTAGACCCGGATTTAGAGAAGGGCAGAATATGGCAAGAGAGATAGGTCTTTACAGACAAAAATTCTGTGGATGTATTTTTTCTCTTGAAGAGTCAAAGTTTAAGGAAAAAATATATAAGAGCTTTGAAGTTTAATCTCTAGCCTGCTTAGGTTCCTGAGCACTTACCAATACAGAATAGTAACTCTCGTAAATTACCATACCAGGCTTAGCTCCTGGTATTTTCTTTACATGTGATACAGGACAATAATCAACTTCAGCTTTTATCTCACCAGCATGACTGCCTTTACCTTCAGCATGTTCTTCTACCATAATGCTCTTAGAGAAGAATACTGCAAGTGAAGCAGCTTCCAAAACTGCATTATCAGAAGGGAATTCTTCGCCCTTATGAGACTTAAGGATTACATGTGTTCCAGGCAATCCCTTAATATGGAACCACCAGTCCTCTTTGTCTGCGATCTTGAATGTAAGCTCATCATTTTGAATATTATTGCGACCACACAAAATCTCATATCCATCAGATGTGTAATACTTACGGTATGAAGAAGGAGCCTGCTTAGGCTTTCTTTGAGAAATTTCTTTATTACGCATTTGTGCGCGTCTTGCAGCTTCTCTCATAGCACGCGATGATGCCTTACCAGATTTTGCCATGCCGACAGTTCTGTTAGGATCTACATATCCTGATGTTCCAGGCTTAGGAGCGGATGTTTTTTTCTCACTTGATGCAAGACTTCTAATTTCAGATGTTAATGCTTCTATATCTTCTTCACATGATGCAGCAGCTACTGCAGTTTTTAAGGATCTGAAGTAATTAATAGCTTCCTTATCGCTCTCGATATATCCTTCAGACATCTGATATTTACGTTTTGCTTTACGGAATCTCTTATAGTAGTCCTGTGCATTAGCTGAAGCATCCATAGAAGGGTCGAGTTTAATTGTAATTTTTGACATAGGCTCTGTGTAGTAATCGTCGCATGTAAACTCAGTCTCATGTCCTTTGAGCAGCCATGTGTTTGCAAGAATTAAATCACCACACTTTTTATAACCATCAGCTTTACGGCCTTCTTCATAATCATTCTTGTGAATCTCATATTTACGTACAGCATGAGATAACGCAACATCAACTACCAGGGATAAATCATGTTTCTTACGATCAAGATCAATAGCCTTGTCTTTTGACTCATAGAATCGGTCAATTGCTTCCGAGATGCTCTCAGTCTTATTTACTGTTCCAGGACAGTAAAAGTAGAACGGACCGTAGTCAGTAGGAATATCATCTTCAGAATAATAAACACATGGTGTTATATCAAAGTCAACAATAGACTTAAAAAGAGATGTGCATTCTGAAATTAAACTTTTCTTAATAGAATCTGAACTGTCACGAACAGGCGTTCTGTCATCAGCATCGATTTTTGCTGCGATTCGTCTAGTCAAAATAGGGGATAGACCCTTAACAGAATTAAGTAAAGCCTTATCTGCAGGGCGACCAAGTTCTTCTTCCTTAACAGGAAGGCTACCTGCCAAACATAAAGATAAAGCTTCGTCTGCGCTCATTTTATCCTGTGCAGGTGGGTATTCATAAATTCGTGCTGGCATAACTTCGCGGACTCGGTTAACACTCATATCTACATGATTTAAGCAGTCGATAATCTTGCCTGATTCATTACAAAGGATGATATTAGAATATCTGCCCATTAATTCACAAATCAAAGTGTAATGCTTAAGATCTGCGAGCTCATCATTGTTTGACACTCTAATCTCAATCATTCTTTCATAGTTAGGACAGGAAATTGAATCAATCTTGGCACCAGACAAATACTTACGAAGAAGCATACAAAAAGATGGTGGCATCTTCGGATTCTCTCTTGTAGAAGAAGTTAAATTCATTCGAACACAAGACGGATTAGCACTTATCAAAAGCTTTTCCATCTTTGCATTTGCTCGAATTGAAACAATTACAGTCTGTTTGTCTGGCTGATAAACTTTGTCAATTCTTCCACCAGTTAGCTTATTATCTAATTCCTTGGATAGAAGATGTGCTGTAATTCCATCAAAAGCCATTATTTAGCTTTCTCCGGATGGAGACCCCATATCAAGTGCCATAGCTATTACCCAGAAAATACCAAAGATAAGGAGTTCAAATCCCAGAATCTTAAAGAATCTGTCATAGTGATTCCAGGCAAAAAGTAAATCTAGAAGGATTACCACGGTTATAACTAATACTGTTACAACCGGGATAAAGAATCTGGACTTAGAAAATGCATGATAATAATCCCAAAAGTTGGAATTGTTTGCAGAAACGGACTTTTTTGAGCGTGAAGAACTGCTCGATGAAGACTTTCGAGAGGAGCCAGAGGACTTCTTGCCAGTAGAACGCTTTGCCTGAGCCATTACTTAAGGTCGCCCTTGGACTCGAGGAGCTTCTTAATCTTCTCAGTAGGATTAATGAGATTAGACAGAGAAGCGTCGTGGTTAATAGCATCGATGAGAAGAGCTACGAACTTACACATATTTACATCAGCGTACCATGGAGCCTCGAGGAGCTCAGGTCTTCTGTAGATGCAGTTAGTAGCGAATACCTTATCGAAGATACCCTGCTCGTATGCCTTGTTGAAGTTCTCAATACCCTCAGTAAAGAGACCGAATGTAACAGCACAGAATACTTTACGTGCACCACGCTCCTTCATTGCCTTAGCGATGTCGAGCATAGAATCACCAGATGAGATCATATCGTCTACTATAAGAATATCCATACCCTCAACAGAATCACCAAGGAACTCATGTGCGATGATTGGGTTACGGCCGTTAACGATTGTTGTATAGTCTCTTCTCTTGTAGAAAGTTCCAAGAGGAACACCGAGAATAGAAGCAAAGTACATAGCTCTGGAGATACCGCCCTCATCAGGGGATACTACCATAAACTTACCCTTAGTGAAGGAGAGGTCAGGAATCTGACGATACATCTCCTTGATAATCTGGTAAGTAGCTGGCAAAGACTCAAAGCCAGAGAGTGGAATAGCATTAGCAACACGCTCGTCATGAGCATCGAAAGTAATAATGTTGGAAACACCCAAGTTATAAAGCTCTTCAAGAGCGAAAGCGCAGTCGAGGGACTCACGTGAGTTTCTCTTGTGCTGACGTGACTCATAAAGGAAAGGCATGATTACATTAATTCTTCTTGCCTTACCAGAACAAGCAAGAATTACACGCTTCAAATCCTGATAGTGATCGTCTGGGGACATTCTGTTGTCCTGACCAAACATCTTATATGTGATAGAAGGATTCATTACATCACTTACGATATAAAGGTCATGACCTCTAACTGTATTCTTAACGACTGCTTTACCTTCACCAGAGGAGAATCTAGCGTTATCTACGTCGATTCTGTAATCCTGACGGAAGAATCCTGGATACTTGGAAACAATTGCCTCCTGCTGGTATTCAGATCTTCTGGCATTAAGGTAGTAGTTAACCTTCTCTGTGAAATCCACGCTACCACTAAGAGCGATAAGTCCGATAGGAGCTACAGGAGCCATTGGGTTTTCACCGTACTGGTTATAACGGGAATAGGATTTCTCATCTGCAGGAACTGAAGTCATGTTGCACCTCTTTTATATTATTTGTTTTCTGCTTTTACTCAAATAAATCATCAATTCGTACCTGATCCAGCAAATCCTGAATACGGGTAGTGGAAGTGATAAGTTCTGTTACTGACTCATTTACGTTAAGTGCGTCGATGATACGAGCCACATATGGAATCATATCAACATCTTTGTACCACTCGCGTGAAAGGAGTTCAGGGGTTCTGTAGATTAGGTTTGTACATAATACAGCTTTTACAAGACCATCCTCGTAAGCCTTATCGAAGACTTCAAGACCTCCTGTAAAGAGACCGAATGTAGACAAACAATAAATATCGCGAGCACCGTTATCCTTCAAAATCTTTGAAGTACGGAGCATCGTGCTACCGGAATTAATCATGTCGTCGATGATAAGAATGTCCTTATCCTTAACATCGTCGCCCAAATATTTATAAGCCTTAATTGGATGTTCACCGTTAACCTTAACGGAATAATCTCTGTCTCTATAGAAAATGCCAAGAGGCAGATTCATCATGGAAGAGTAGAAGATACCACGATTAACACCTGATTCATCAGGGCTTACAACAATAGTATGATCTTTTGTAAGCTTAACAGATGTAGTATTAAGCAATGTCTGAATAATCTTATATGCACATCTAGGGAAATCGATACCCATGAGAGGAACTGAATTATCAATTCTGGCATCATGTGGATCGAAGATAATGATGTTAGCTACACCAAGCTCCTGTAACTGCTGAAGCATGGAAGAAACATCCATAGATTCATTAGAAGATCCACGATTCTCAGTACGTCCTTCATATACAAAAGGCATAATTACATTAATTCTTCTAGCCTTACCAGCACATGTAGACACAATTCTTAGGAGATCTCTGTAGTGATCATCTGGAGAGATTGTGTGGTCAAAGCCGGAAATATTAATGTTCTCATTATGAGATAGAACATCAGTAATGATGAAAATATCATGACCTCTGGTAGACTCAGCAAGATTAAACTTACCTTCGCCTGTCTGAAAACGGATAAGGGAAGAGTCTAATATGTAATCGGATCTTAAGTAACCAGGATTATTTACAAAGGGATTAGCGTTGCTGTCAAATCTGGTTTTACGCTTTTGGTATAGAATACTACTTACCGCCTGAACGAACTCGCGGTTTGCACTGTGAGAGATGATACCGATAGGACCACATGGTTCAAGCTGCAGCATTCTATATCTCCTAAAAGTTTCTTCTTAATAAGTATAATTGAACGTTGTTTAAATGTAATTGTTAATTTTTACAAATTTGTCGTTTTATTCTAATAAGACTTTGGCTATTGCATTTCGAAGTTCCTGTAGACCTAGTTTTTTCTCAGAAGAAACGGCGAAAATATCAGCATTTTCATCAAAATCATAAAGTTCTTTGAGTTCTTCAAGCCTGCGCATAAGCTGAGCTTTGGAAAACTTGTCGCACTTGGTGAAAACAGTGAAGTAACGTATGCCTTTTTGATTCATATAATCAATCATCGCAGCGTCTTCGGGAGTTGGGTCGCGTCTTATATCAAGAAGATTTAGTACAAGATTAAATTCTCTTCCAGAAGTAAAGTAACTGTCCGTAAGTGCTGAAAACTCTGCTTTGCGTTTCTGGTCTATCTTGGCATAACCATAACCCGG
>JAZRYF010000038.1:0-193076 GCA_045600625.1 Saccharofermentans sp. | reverse complement strand
AACTTATCTGGGAGAGATTTTTGGCGTCTCAGATGGCAGATGCAGTAACAAATACTGTTACTATTGATGCCTCCTGTGGTAATGAGATTTTCAGAGCTACTGGCGAGACTGTTATATTCCCTGGCTTTTTGGCTGCATATGGTGATGTAAAGAATGATAATGGCAAAGATGAAGGTAAAATGCTCCTTCCAGAAGTTGAAGAGGGTATGACTTTGAAGAACTTGGGAGCCAAGATTGATGCCAAGCAGACATTGCCACCAGCTCACTATAATGAAGCTTCTCTGATTAAAGCGATGGAAGAATTTGGTATAGGAAGACCATCTACTTATTCCAAGACTATTACTACGGTTCTTGATCGTAAGTATGTTGATAAGGAAGGTAAGAACCTGCTTATAACAGACTTAGGTCAGCTTGTTACAGAAATGCTTGAGGATAACTTCAATCAGATTGTTGATGTATCTTTTACAGCAGATATGGAGTCACGTCTTGATGATGTCGAGATGGGTAAGAAGGACTGGGTTGAACTTCTTGGTGATTTCTATCCTGGATTCCATGAGAAAATTGTTGAAGCTGATGCCAACATTGAGAAAATTAAGATTGAAGATGTTAAGACAGGTGAGACATGTCCTGATTGTGGTGGAGATCTTGTTATTAAGGATGGAAGAAATGGTAAGTTTATTGCCTGCTCTAATTATCCGAATTGTAAGTATACTAAGAACATCGAAGTTCAAGCTAAGGGTAAGTGCCCTTTGTGTGGCGCGGGCCTTCTTGTAAAGAAAACACGTAAGAATCATAAGAATTTCTACGTTTGTGATAAGAAGGGAACCAATCCTTCATGCGAATTTATTTCATGGGACTTGCCATTAGATGATAAGAAGTGCCCTGACTGTGGTTCTTATATGGTACTTCACAGATTCAGAGGCAAGACATATCCAAGATGTGCTAATGAGGAATGTATTTCCCGTAAGAATAAAAAGAAGTCTGACGGAGATTCCGATAATGCCTAAAGGCGATAAGAAGGTAATTGTTATTGGTGCTGGCCTTGCTGGTTGTGAGGCTGCCAATTTAATTGCCAGGTTTGGCGTTGAAGTAGATCTTTATGAGATGAAGCCATATAGGAGAAGTCCTGCACATAAGACTGATTTATTTGCTGAACTTGTATGTAGTAATTCTTTAAGAGCTGCATCAGTTACTAATGCCGTGGGCCTTCTTAAAGAAGAATTAAGAAGAATGGGTTCTCTTATAATGGAGGCTGCTGACAAAGCAGAGGTTCCTGCTGGCGGTGCTCTGGCTGTCGACAGAGAAGAGTTTTCAGGTTTTATTACTGATTCGATAAAGAATAATCCTTTGATTCATGTTAAGGTTGAAGAAGTAGACAGAATTCCTGATAACGCTATAGTAGTTGTTGCATCAGGTCCTCTGACGGATGGTAAGCTCTACGATGACATTATGAAGAAGACTGGTGAGTCTGATCTTCATTTCTTTGATGCGGCAGCTCCTATTGTTTCTTTTGCATCAATAGACATGACAAAAGCTTTCTTTCAGTCACGTTATGGTAAGGGCGGCAACGACTATATTAACTGCCCAATGAACGAAGAAGAATATAAGGCTTTTTATAATGAGCTTGTTAAAGCAGAAAAAGCTGACGTTCACGGCTTCGATAGAATTAATGTATTTGAAGGCTGTATGCCAATTGAAGTAATGGCTTCAAGAGGTGAAGATACGATGCGATTTGGGCCTTTGAAGCCAGTAGGTCTTACAGATCCTAGGACCGGAGAAGAGCCATATGCCTGTCTGCAGCTTCGTCAGGATGACAGAGAATCTACAATGTATAACCTTGTAGGTTTTCAGACACGCCTTAAGTTTGGTGAACAGAAGCGTGTTTTTGATATGATTCCTGGATTAGAGACTGCAGAGTACCTAAGATACGGTGTAATGCATCGTAATACATATCTTGATTCTCCTAGACTTTTAAATCCAGATTATAGTATGAGAGATTATCCTGATATATTCTTTGCAGGTCAGATTACTGGTGTTGAAGGTTATATAGAATCAACTGCTTCTGGTTTCTTGGCAGGTTACTATGCGGCAATGAGAGCTCTTGGAATAGATGCTCCATATAATCCTAGTGAAGAAACAGTAATCGGTGCTATGGCACATTATGTATCAGATAAGTCTATTACAAAGTTCGTTCCTATGAATGCTAACTTTGGAATAGTAGCCAAGATGCCAGGAAAATTCAGAGGCAAAACAGCTAAGCAGGATAAAAATACAGCTATTGCAAATCGTTCTTTGGCTCAAATTGATGAATTTAGCGATATAATCAAGAAGAACTATTCTCTATAAGGAGAGCTTTAATGAACATAAAAAAGGTACCAGTTCAGGATTACGAAGAGCAGCAGCACGGTCCTGTATTTAATTTCTTATATTCGATTAAGACTCATTTTACGACTTTAATGTCAGTAAATATTTTATTTGTCATTTTCAATATACCAATGATGCTTGTAGCGTTTGCTTTGACATTGATGGTATTGCCAACATTAAACCCGGTATTTATTCCTGAGAATTTTGCTCAGTTTATGCTTGATTCTGGCGTTGTTGGTAATCAGGTAATGAATGATGTTGGAACAGAAGCAGCCTATCAGATTTACTATTTAATCGTAGTTTTCTGTGTAATGTTCCTTATGGGTACGACACTTACTGTTATTGGTCCATTCCAGGCTGGTTTTTCACAGATTTTTAGAAACTTATATCGTCAGGAGAGTGTTTTTATCTTTAATGACTTTAAGGACGGTATGAAGTCAAATCTTAAGCAGTCACTGATTGCCGGAATTATTGGTGTGGTTTTTACTGCTGTAGATATGCTTGCTGTAAGCTTTTACTCAGGTCTCGGGTCCAGGTTCGGTACTGCTGCATCTACATTCTTTGTAGTTTTATTTTTTGTATTTATCATTGTCCAGAATATGGTTTATACAATGATTGTTTCCCGTGAACTGTCTTTGAAGAATATCTATAAGAATGCATTCTTATTTGTTCTTTTGAAATTTGGTCCATGCTTTGCCATGGCTTTGGTAATGATAGTTTTCTATATCGTTATTCCAGCTGCTTTGATGCTTACTACAACATTTTTCGCATATGCAGTTGTAGTTCTTTACTATCTTACAGTTGTATTTGCTTTTATTCAGTACTTAATGGCTTATTTTACAGGTGAGGTTATTAAGGAATATATTGAACCTAAAAGCCCAACTCCAGTATATGATGATGACGATTATGCTGATTTAAATGAAGGTACGGAAGGCGAGGAAGAATCTGAAGATTTGGATTCGGATGAGAATAATACGGAGAACTAATTAATGGAGATACTATTCGGTGATTTATCTGCTGAGTTTCACAGCGTTGTATTTGCATCGATAGTGTTGTTCTTTGTCTCGATAGGATTCTTTTCATATCTGGCATATATCTATATTAAGCGTAAAAATACCAGGGTTCCGGAAGAAGCCCTGATTGCTTTGGACTGTGCTTTTTTTATTGAGCAGGGTAAAAGGCAGGCTCAGCAGGATTCATATTTTATTTCACCACTGGAAGATTATCGTAAGTACGGAGTAGTAGCCTGTGTTGCTGACGGTATGGGTGGTCTTAAATTCGGTAAGGATATCTCTGAGAAGGTAGTTAAATTTGTTGATGATATGTGTCCGATGTCCTTTTTTGCGCCGACACAGAATGCTGATGAATTCCAGCGCTTTTCAAATGTTTTATATGATGAGTATAAACTTGAAGGTGGCTCCACTCTGGCTTTAGTTCAGATATCCGGATACTATATGAATTATTATAGTGTTGGAGATAGTAACATCATTTTGGTTCGCGATGGTATAGCTACAATGCTTAATCCAAAGCAAAACTATCTGTCACACTTAATTAAGGACTGTGTTATAAAAAACATCCAGACAAATGCGGTATATACACATCCTGATTCCAGATCACTTGTTGATTTTATGGGTAACTTGAATCCTAAGGTAGTATATACAAAAAAGCCGATTCGTCTTTATGACGGCGATAAGATTATTATTAGTTCCGATGGTCTTACGGATGCAGTCTCACTTAGAAATATTCCACACTATGTGAAGGACTCTGCTGTAGCTACTGCAAGAGCTTTGAAGAACGCAGTTGCTATTAAAAAGAGACTTAAGCAGGATAACTATACGGGTATTGTTATTACTTTGAAGAGGAGTCCACTATGATTGAGAACTACATGCTTATGCACAAGGGTGGACTTAACGAGTACACTGACAGCATATTTGTAAATTATTCTACGACATTAACTCTGGTTGTGGTTTATACGCCTCAGGAGACAAGACTGTCACTTCTTGAAGAGGCTAATGTAAAAGGTCTAATTCAAAGCAGTAGCAAAATGAAGTTCGAAGAAGTATCCCGTATGTTGTCTCCGATACTTGAGAAAAAGAACTACATGTTCATCAGAGTTGATGATAAGGCAATTATCACCGAACGACATGGCAAAGTCTACGCCTATATGGTAAAAAACGGCGAACTGTTAATGCTTCCTAATGGTAAATTCTCCCTCGAAGATGAGGACAGAATTATCTGCTATACTGAGGAATTTAAAAAGCATATATCTGAACTTCAGATACTTGCTGATGGACTTACCTGTGATAATGCAGAAGAGTGGATGGACAACATGATTTGCCGTATTTCTGACAAGAACAGACTATCCGAGGGGAATCTTACCGCGGTTACAATGATAGTTAGGTCCGGAGATGATATGAAGACTTACGGATAATTAAGTTCCGTAGTAATCCTTATAGAAAGAATTTCTGAAATCACCAAGGCAGTCTTCTGCGATTGCTTCACGTACCTTCTCCATAAGCTTAACCAGGAAGTAAATGTTATGGTATGTACAAAGTCTCTGACCAAACATCTCCTTCGCCTTAAGAAGGTGACGAACATAGCTTGATGAGAAATTCTTACATGCATAACAATCGCAATCTGGATCCATAGGTCCGAAGTCCTCTGCATAACGTGCATCTCTGATAATCTTACGTCCCTTCCATGTGAGAATAGTACCATGGCGGCCCATTCTTGATGGGAGTACACAGTCGAACATATCGACACCACGTAAAGATCCTTCAATAAGATAATCTGGAGAGCCAACTCCCATAAGATAACGAGGCTTGTCTTCTGGCATAAGAGGAACTGTACAGTCAATCATCTTAAGGAATAAATCCTTAGGTTCTCCTACAGAAATGCCTCCGATTGCAAAACCTGGGAGATCACGTGCTGTGATTTCCTTTGCTGATATTGCTCGTAAATCCTCATACATAGAACCCTGAATGATACCGAATAAAGCCTGATCATCAGGTCTTTTATGTGCATCAATACAGCGGTCAAGCCAACGTGTAGTTCTCTCTAATGATCTCTTGGCATAATCGTGAGAGCAAGGGTAAGGACAGCACTCATCAAATGCCATCATAATGTCAGAGCCAAGATTGTTCTGTACTCTCATAGATTCTTCCGGAGTTAAGAAAAGCTTTGATCCATCCAAGTGAGAACGGAACTTAACACCTTCTTCAACGATGTCCTTAGGCTTGGCAAGGGAAAATACCTGGAATCCGCCACTGTCAGTTAGGATGGAGCCTTTCCAGTTCATAAATTTATGAAGACCACCGGCCTTGGCAATAATCTCACTTCCAGGACGAAGCCATAGGTGATATGTATTAGAAAGCATAATGCCTGCACCTGTGCCAGAGACTTCTTCAGGAGATAAACCCTTAACAGAAGCCTGAGTTCCTACAGGCATAAATGCTGGTGTATCAAAAGTTCCGTGTGGTGTATGTACGCGTCCAAGTCTGGCGCCTGTTTGCTTACATGTGTGGATGTGCTCATACCATACTGGGAAATTACTCATGCTCAGGTACTCTCCTTAAATCAGTAATAAACATGGCATCGCCAAAGGAGAAGAATCTGTATTTCTCTTCAACAGCCTTGTTATATGCATTTAGAACGTTCTCTTTTCCTGCCAAAGCTGATACCAGCATAACAAGTGTAGACTCAGGCAGGTGGAAGTTTGTAATCAAAGAATCAATGCACTTAAATTCATATCCAGGGTATATAAAAATCTGTGTGTCCCCGGAGCATGGATTCATCTCTGGATCTATAGACGCAACAGTCTCAAGTACACGTGTTGATGTTGTACCTACAGAGATTATGCGTCTTCCTTCTTTACGTGCTGCTTTGACAATGTCAGAAGCTTCCTTGGAGAAAGTATAGTGTTCAGAGTGCATATCGTGGTTCTCGATGTTATCGGATTTAACAGGACGGAATGTTCCAAGTCCGACATCGAGAGTTACCTCAGCCTTGATTACACCCATCTTATCGAGTTCATCAAGAAGCTCATTAGTGAAGTGAAGACCTGCAGTTGGTGCTGCAGCAGAGCCAGGAATCTTGGAATAAACAGTCTGATATCTTTCTCTGTCTTCAAGTTGTTCATGAATGTATGGAGGGAGGGGCATGGTGCCTGCTCGATCCAATACTTCTTCCCATATACCATCAAACTCAAATTCGATGATTCTGTTGCCATCTTCTAAGACATCAACACATGTAGCCTCGAGTTCTCCTGGGAGGAATGTAAGCTTTCTTCCTTCGCGTACTTTTTTGCCAGGGCGAGCTAAAGTCTCCCAACGCTTGTCGCTTAATCTTTTAAGAAGGAGAATCTCTACGGCCGTTCCTGTATCAGAACGAACACCCATAAGACGTGCAGGGATAACTCTTGTGTTATTAACTACAAGTACATCTCCTGGCACTAGAAACTTTTTTATGTCATCGAAATGCTTATGGCAAATACTGCCATCGTTTTTATCAAGCACCATGAGTCGTGATGATGATCTGACATCAAGTGGGTGCTGAGCAATGAGCTCTTCAGGTAAGTTATAGTAAAAGTCTGATGTTTTCATATTGCTCCTTCAAAAATGCCACTACAATATACCACAACTAATATTATAATATATAGGAATTCTACTTAAAGTTTGGACCAGATAGGCATATGCAGGAAGTTTTTGATTCTAATTCTTATAATCTTCGTTATGACGAAGAGACCAATTCATGTATTCTCGTATGGAAAAAGTTCGGAGGCAGAGATGAGTTCCGTACTCCACTTATGCATCTAATCGAGATGATTAAGAAGCATAACTGTAAGGACTTAATCATGGATAGCCGTTCTGGCGAAGGCGTACCAGAAGATGAATGGAAGTGGGCCCGTAAGGTAGTAATACCTGGTCTTAATGAATCGACACTCAAGCATATATATTTTGTAGTTGATCCTGACAGCCTTGGAACTGAATGTACTGAGAAGCAGTATTCATATTTTATTCCGAGATTTAAGCTTGATAAGGTTAGTAGTGTAGAAGCGGCATTAACTATGATAAAAAACGGAGGAGAGATAACCGCTTCTCCTGAAGTTCTTGCTATGACTAAGGCTGATGCGATAGCTTATCTTGGCTTGCCTGCACATTCTAATGATTTTGCAATTGATGATAAATTCTGGAAGCTTACCAAGAATTTAAGAGGTGATAATTCTCTCGAGGCGAGACAGAAGATTGCTGATTTATCTGCTGCTTATGATATTGCTACAGGTAAGCGCGATGAGAGAGTTCAAAAAGAAGAGATTCGTAATAATGAACTGAAGATTTTTGGTAAGACTGGAGAAGAGTGGAGAACATATTTCTCTTATACATGGTATATGTTCTTAATAGGCGCGATTTTACTGTTCGTAGCAGGTAACCTTGCTTATGATGCCTTTATTAAGCCTCGAACAGATGCTTCTGTAATTGCAATCGGTCACTTCAGTAATGATTCTGCGTATATGGAAGATTTCCTTACTATTCAAATGGGATATCAAAATCCAACTTTTACTACAATCGATATTGTTGTTCCTAATGCTCAGGGGCAAATGCAGAATGCTTATGCAAATCAGTCAGCCAGCACTTTGATGCTCTCTTCTCCTAATGTACTTATCTTTGATGGACCGACAGCTTCTTATTATTATTCAGAAGTATTGGATATGTCTTCTATCTATGAGCTTTGTCGTGAGTCTTTGACTCCAACTCAGTTTAATAAAATCAGACCAGTGTTCATAAGCGAACGTGATGCTATGCGTATTATTGCTGAATATGAAGAGACTTATGGTGCAGAAATGAATTCTGCGAGCGAAGTGGATTTGTCACAGTTTGATGATACTTTGGTTATGATTGGTCTTGAGATTACTGACGTGGAAGTTATGGAACAGCTTGGCTTTGCAACAGGCTGGCCTGAAGGTGAGCCATCACTAATATTCTCAGTTTATTATCAGACGATGGATTATCATAATTCTGAGAACATATTAATAAATCTCTTCAGACAAGTCCTGTAATTTCTTTTAAGGAATTAACTTCATTTTCTGTCAGTTCACGAAGCATATCTTCTCTGTTGTCTTCAAGAGTTATTGGTCCAAGACTTACACGCCTTAATGTAATAACAGGTCTGTTCCACTGAGCGAATATTCTTCTTACCTCGTGTGTTTTTCCTTCAGTAAGAGTAATTCGCGCTGTGTTAGATTCTTTATCATAAACAAGTGTAGAAGGGCGAAGTTTGATATGAGGTTCTTTGTCTTTAAGTGTCATTCCCAAAGAGGCTTCTTCAACTTCGTTGTCAGTTAACAGATTTCCGTCATAAACAACTTCATAAGTCTTTGAAATACCATAATTAGGTGATGTTAATCTGTGAGATAATTCGCCATCATTAGTTAGAATTAAAAGACCTGTTGTATGGAAATCCAGTCTTCCAACAGGAGATATTTTTTTGTTCTTAAGATTTGCCGGTAACAGTTCCCCTACGTGCGGAAGTCTTTTGTCTTCCATAGCAGTTAATACACCATCTGGCTTATCAAGAAGCAGATAGAATTTATCTTTAATCGCAGTACTACTGCCTCCGATTGTAATCTCATCGGTATCCTTAACATGGAATCCAGGGTCCTTTATAGTTAATCCATTAACCTGAACCTGACCTTTGCTAATGAAGCTTTTAACTTCAGTCCTTGTACCGTATCCGGAATTTGCCAATGTTTTATCTAATCTCATGAAGTAATTATAATGTATAATTCTTCTATGCACATAATTAATCTTGAGAGTGGAATGCCAGATACAGCTACAGCTTTGTCCAGGCTTAATAACAGAATTTATGCTGAGAGAGCGACACGTGTTCGTGTCGTTAAGATTATTCATGGTTATGGATCAAGCGGTAAGGGAGGAGCGATTCGTTCTTCCTGTAGAATGAAACTCAGAGATTATAAGCGTATGGGAATAATAAAGGGCTTTTGTCCAGGCGAGAACTTTGGACCATTCTCTTCAGAAGGCAGAGATATGGCATCCATATGCCCTGAGGTTCGTTCTGATAGCGACTGGGGTCGCCAGAATGATGGTGTAACCATAGTCCTGTTCAGGTAATTAATATGACAGAAGCAGAATTTAATGCAAATTGGGATGCATTTGAAAGTGCATGTAAATCCTGTGACAGATGTAGTCTTAAGAATAACGCCACTAACACAGTAATCTACAGAGGTGGCAGACATGCCCCACTGATAATAGTTGGCGAAGCTCCAGGAAGAAGTGAGGATCTTGAAGGAATGCCTTTCGTTGGGAAGTCTGGACAGCTTCTGCAAAGCTTACTTTCAGCTTATGGTTTTTCTAAGGAAGATTATCATATATGTAATATCTGTAAGTGCAGGCCTCCAGATAACCGTCGTCCTGAACCATCTGAGATAATGGCTTGTAAAAGACTTTTGTCAGTTCAGTTTAAACTCGTTAGGCCTAAGGTTGTGTTACTTTGTGGTTCTACTGCATATGAAGGATTCTTCGGTGAGAAGCCAAGAATGACTGATGTAAGGGGTAGGTTTATAGAACGTAATGGCTACTACATCATGACTACTTACCATCCTGCATATGCTCTTCGCGACCCCAAACAGAAAATGCCTATTTATGAAGATATGGGTAAAGTCCGTGAGAAGTTAGAAGAACTAGGATTAGTAGGTAAACTTCCTTCGATTAATTCTTAATTTGTAAAATAGGTGTTGAAATATATTTTTCGATTTGCTATACTTTCATCCGTTGATTAATTCAACATTGCCGAATTGTGTAAGGGTAGCACTCCGGTTTCTGGCACCGTCTGTCTGGGTTCGAATCCTAGTTCGGCAGCCACAAGACCTCGGAAGAGTTTCCGAGGTTTTTTATTGCTTATAATTAATATATATTTTGGATGTAATTAGAATAAGGAGACAGGAGCATATGAAGAGTAAAAGAATAATGTCAGCTATGGTTGCTTTAAGTATGTGCTTTTCTATGGCAGCATGCGTAAATAACGATCAGGCCAAGGAAGATATTCTGGACGTTGTTGAGAAGCACGCGAGTAAGGTAGTTAAGAACTACGATGCTGATAATGGAAGCAGCGCTGTTAATTCGGCTATTGAAGATACATTGGAGTTTGAGATTGACGAGAAGTCATTAGATATTAACAGAGGAGAGGCTTCTGTTGATGTTGTTTTTACTATTGTTGATTTTGATGATATCGAGATACCTGAAGAAGGCTTTATGAGTGAAGCAGATATTTTGGATGCCATCGATGATGCCAGAATGCAGGAGATAGAAATAACTTATGAATTAGAGCTTGATGGCAAAAAGTGGGTTATCACAAATGAAGATGACATCAGTGATGATTTTGAAGATGAAGCAGTCTATGGTGTTAATTTTAATATCTACTATGTTGATATCGATGAAGTAATTGGTGAGACTGTTGAGACATCTACTTCTGGTTCAGGAAATGACTATTCAGGCAGATATGCTACAACTACTGATATGGTAGCTGTACTTAATGAGACTGCTCCTGCTGATGCTCAGTTCGAAGGTTACTGCTTCATCGATTCTATTCTTCACTTAAATGAAGATGGTACATTTACAATTGAACTCGAAGACCCTCAAACTGCTATGGACAATATAAGAAATTTCATGATTAGTAACTTTGCTACTTATGCATATGTATATGGTGGAGTAACAGAAGACGAATTAGCAGAAATGATGGACGAATATGGTTATTCTTCATATGAAGAGATTGTCGATAATTCTTATGATTCAAGTGAAATCTTAGGTGCTGTAGCTTTTAATAATTCAGGTACATATACTGTTTTGGGCAACGATATTATATTTAATTCAGATGACGGAGACGTATATGAAGGATATATTTCTTCTGTAATTGTTGAAGTTGAGATTGGCGGAATTGAATTGTTCTATACACCTTACTAAGAATTTAGATATTTAGGGTATAATGGAAGATGTGGGTTATCTCACATCTTCTTTTTATTTATAGAAGTTAGGAGAACGATTTTGTTGGATTATATTATTTCAATTCTTTTTGGTATCGTCGAAGGTATTACTGAGTGGCTTCCTATTAGTTCCACAGGTCACATGATTATTCTTGATTCTTTCTTGAAGCTTAACGTTTCAGAAGATTTTTATAATTTGTATCTTGTAGTTATTCAGCTTGGTGCGATTTTAGCTGTAGTCTGTATTTACTGGAATGAGATATGGCCATTTGGTATTAAGAATAACAAAAAACCGTGGAAGCAGACAGGAATTGGTCGCTGGGTGATGGCGGATAAGTTCTCAATGTGGTTCAAAATTCTCGTAGCATGCGTACCTGCTGCTATCGTTGGTGTTTTATTTGATGATTTCCTCGATGAGCTTTTTTATAACTATGTATGCGTAGCGATTATGCTTATCTTATTTGGTATCGCATTCATCGTTGTAGAGAAGTTTGTTAAGAATCAGGATCCAATAGTTAATGATTTAAGCGAGCTTACATATCCACAGGCTTTCTTAATAGGTGCATTCCAGCTTATCGCTGCAGTATTTCCCGGAACATCAAGGTCTGGTTCTACAATTGTAGGTTCTTTGGCTATAGGCATTTCTCGCGAGGTTGCTGCCAAGTTTACTTTCTTCCTTGCAATTCCAGTAATGCTCGGTGCAAGCTTACTTAAGATATTGAAGTATGATGGCGAGATTGTTGGCAGAGAAATCGCGATGCTCGTACTTGGTATGGTAGTAGCATTTGTAGTTTCATATGTAGTTATTAAGAAGCTGATGGCATACATCAAGAAGAATGATTTTACTGTATTTGGTTACTATAGAATCATAGTTGGTGTTCTCTGCTTAATTCTTGGTATATGCGGAGTCCTTCAGGTTTAATATATCTAAATATAGAAAGCATAATTATGGCCCTTCGATTGAAGGGCCTGCTTTATCTCTTGCTCATAGGAATGTATTCCTTACGTGGCTGAACTGCCTTATATGCAGGACGGATAATCTTACCAGCATTTACGAGTTCCTCGATTCTGTGAGCCGACCATCCTGAAATTCTGGCGATAGAGAAGAGTGGCGTATAGAATTCTACTGGAAGTTTAAGCATTGAGTATACAAATCCAGAATAGAAGTCGATGTTAGCTGATACACCCTTATAGATTTTTCTCTCAGATGCGATTAATTCAGCTGCGATTCTCTCGATATCTGAATAAAGCTCGAATTCCTTTTCCTTATGCTTCTCGATAGCAAGCTTCTCAACATATGATTTGAAAATCTTCGCTCTTGGGTCTGATACTGAGTAAACCGCATGACCTAAGCCATATACAATACCAGTCCTATCAAAGGCTTCCTTATGCAAAATCTTCTCTAAGTAAGCTGTTAGCTCATCCATATCGCTCCAATCCTTAACATTGGATTTGATATCAGCAAACATCTGCATAACCTTGATGTTTGCACCACCGTGCTTAGGTCCCTTAAGGGAAGAAAGAGCAGCTGAAATTGCTGCATAAGTATCAGTTCCAGATGATGTAACTACGTGGGTTGTAAAAGTTGAGTTATTACCACCGCCGTGCTCAGCGTGAAGAATGAGTGACAAATCAAGAATCTGTGCCTCTAAAGCTGTAAACTTATTATCTGGGCGGAGCATATAAAGAATATTCTCTGCAGTAGAGAGATTAGGATTAGGTCTGTGAATATACAAAGATCCCTTATCGTTATAATAACTCTTGGCGGAATATGAATATGCAGCAAGCATAGGGAACATGGCAATAAGCTCTAATGACTGACGAAGAACATTAGGAATAGAAGTGTCATTAGCCTTGTCATCATAAGAGTAAAGAGTTAATACTGCACGCTGGATGTTATTCATAATGTCATCGCTTGGTGCCTTCATGATTACATCTCTTACGAAGTTCTTAGGCAGTGCTGCACGATACCTGGCAAGGATAGTCATAAACTCCTTAAGTTCACTTTCTGTTGGAAGCTTTCCGAAAAGCAGTAAATAAGAAGCTTCTTCAAAGCCATTATGTCTTCCTTCGCTTAAAACAGCAGATGTAATCTCATGTACATCGATTCCTCTGTAATAAAGCTCACCATCGCATGATACTTCTTTTCCGTCTATAACCTTCTTGGAGATAATTTCTGAAATCTCTGTAAGGCCAGTTAATACACCCTTACCATTAAGATCACGAAGACCTCGGTTAACTTTATTCTCTTTGTACAATTCTGGATTGATTACATTTCCTTCACACATTGAAGCCAGAGCTTCAATCTCAGGAGTGATTTTAGAAAACTTACTTGAACTCATATCTACCTCTTATATTTCCAAAAAAATTTGACACTTTGATGTTACTAGAAAAATAAGTACAGTACAATTTGAGTGAATGGCAAACTTGTGTGAATAAAGTAAGACGGCTTCTTAAATTAAGAAGCCGCCATTAATTCCAATTATCTGTCCTGTTATAAAGCTCGATTCTGGTGTAGTCAGATTGTAGATTAGAGAAGCTACATCATCAGGGGTACCTATTCTGCCAAGTGGAGTTTCTTCTTCTAAGGCTTTGATGTCCTCAACAGAATATTCACTCATCATATCGGTATTGATAACTCCGGGGGATACAGCGTTAACACGTATACCTGAAGGGCCAAGTTCCTTTGCCAGGGATTTTACATAAGCGTCGATGGCGCCTTTCGAGGCGGAGTATAGTGATTCGCAAGAAGCTCCAGTCTGTCCCCACATAGAAGAGACTGCGATTATAACTCCAGATTTTTTACTTACCATTGAAGGGATGATTTCCTTACAGCATGAAAAGAAACCTCCGAAGTTAGTGTTCATAACTTTGATATAGTCTTCGTATGTAAAATCGGTTGAGAGTCCTGTCTGACTTATGCCTGCACAATATGCCAGGATATCTATGGAACCGTACTTGCTGACTGCTTCTTTGATTCCTTCAATGACTTCGGTAGGAGATGACACATCGGCTTTTATGCCGTAACCACTCTTTCCTGGTGCCTGACGATAAAAATAACTGACATCAAAGCCCTTGGATTCAAATAGAGATACAGTTGAAGCTCCAATGCCACGTGATCCGCCAGCTACAAGTACATGTGCCATAAATTCACCTCATATAATTTTGAAAAAAGAATAAAATAGTTGAAGCAAATATGCAAATTGAATAAAATGGCGTTGTTCATAAGTGAGGTATAAAGAATGGCAGATAACGATAATAAGAATCAGATTATTGATCAGGAAGAGTACGAGCGTGCCCTTGCAGCTCTTGGTAAGAGTAAGGGGGAGCGCGTTAAGGAAATCGTAGATCAGAAAAAAGCCAAGAAGGCTGCCGAGAAGGCAAAAAAAGAAGCTGAAGAAAAAGCCCAGAAGGAAGCTATGGGTGTCAGCACCAAGCCAACATTCATCGATAAGTGCAAGAAGGATCCTGTGATTTCAGCTTGTATCGCTGCATTGGTTCTCGTTTTGGTTGGTGCTTTTGTATATTTTATCGTTCCTATGTTTGGAACCAAGACTTTGGGATTTACTATCGACCAGTTCAGATCTCAGTATGCTTCGACAGATATTTATATTCAGAATTTAAGCAGCTATAACTTTGGTATTCCGCAGGTTGCATATCAGCAGATGCCTAACGTTGCTTTGACTGCTGCTCAGGAAGGTCAGGAGAGTAAGCTTTTGTACTTCACAGCTTCCATTCCTAATACAGCTACTTCCTTTGGAACTGCTTTGCAGGGAAGTGTAACTAAGTCTGATAGTGAAGTTACTGCAATGCGTGTAGTAGTTGAGTATTCAAATGATCCTAACTTCGTAAATTTCATTAAGCTTTACATTGCTTCCTATTTGCAGGCTGTTTATCCTGATTTAACAACAGAACAGGCATCTCAGCTTGCTAACGAGTGCATAACTAATATTAATAGTGAGAATTACACAATACGTAATAATGTGGCGTATCGTTTGTCACTTGTTAATGAGACTGTGCCTTATGTAGCTTTTGATATTTTACCTGCAGGTAATGTCTGATAAGTAAGCGATTATATAAAAACAAAACAAAAAGGACTACCACTTGGATAGTCCTTTTAAATTGGCAGAGGAGACACGATTCGAACGCGCAACCGGCGGTTTTGGAGACCGCTGCTCTACCGTTGAGCCACTCCTCTGTACGCGAAAGTTAGTTTACTCATACGTTTGCAACCTGTCAAGTGTAATGTTAACATCTTACTTATTATTTTTAAGAATTTGAGGTTACTTAATATGAAGTTAACAGTAATCGGTGCAGGTAATATGGGGCGCGCTCTTATAAGAGGATTTATCTCTGGTGGCGTGCTTAAGCAGGAAGAAATATACGTTTATGACATTTATGAGCCTTCAAAAATCAAGGCTTCAGAGGACTTCGGAGTAATTATCTCGAAGGATCCTAAGGAAGATGTTAAGGATAGTGATTATGTGCTGATGGCAGTAAAGCCTCAGCAGTTTGATGAGACTTTAAGTGATTTGAAGGACTTCCTTGGAGCTAATACTATAGTTTTATCGATTGCTGCTGCAGTAACAACATCAAGAATTGCTGGTATCATTGGAAATAAGAAGTTTGTAAGAATAATGCCTAATACACCTGCTCAGGTTGGCAGTGGTGTATCTGCTGTATGTCCTGTAGGTTTAAGCGAAAATGAGACAGCATTTGTTCAGAAATTATTTGAGACATGTGGTATTGTTATTCTTTGTGACGAGAAAACTTTGGATGCTATTGGCTGCGTGTCTGGTACAGGTCCAGCATACGTTATGCTTTTTATCGAAGCTATGTCAGATGCAGCTGTTGCTCTTGGTATTAAGAGAGCTGACGCCTTGAAGATTGCAGCAGCTACAGTAGCAGGCTCTGGTAAGCTTTGTCTTGATACTGGCGTTCATCCAGCTGTGTTGAAGGATCAGGTTACAAGTCCTGCAGGTACAACTATTGAAGGTGTTATGGCATTAGAAGAGAATGGACTTCGAAATGCAGTAATTAAGTCAGTATTGGCAGCTGATGCAAAAACCAAGAAGATGCAGGGTAAGTAATGCCAGATTTAACCAAAGTTACAATTTATACAGATGGTGCATGTTCTGGAAATCCAGGTCCTGGTGGCTGGGGAACTATTCTTATGGCTGGTGGTAAGAGTCGTGAGATGAGTGGCGGAGAAGCGCATACAACAAATAATCGTATGGAATTAATGGCGGTTATTAAGTCTCTGGCTTTATTAACCAGACCATGTAATGTTGAGATTTATTCTGACAGTGCCTATGTAGTTAATGCTTTTAACCAGAACTGGATTGTTAACTGGCAGCGAAATGGTTGGAAGAATAGTGCGAAGGCTGAAGTGGCAAACAAAGATTTATGGATGGAGTTACTAAGGCTTACAGCTATTCATAAGGTGACATTCGTTAAGGTTAAGGGTCACGCAGATAATGAGTTTAATAACAGATGCGATGAGCTTGCAGTAGAGCAGAGTCGTAAATATGCTAAGGAATCATAATGGAAGATAAATATCGTAACCTAATTGAAATAACAGAGACTTCAGATGTGATATTTCACGGTCGTGTTTTTGATACAATTATAAAAGAGGTCCGTTTGTCTGACGGAAGGCTTGCCAAGCGCGAAATCGTAAAGCATAACGGTGGAGCTTGCATTCTTCCGATAGATGATGAACTGAATTGCTATATGGTAAGACAGTTCAGAAGTCCATTTGAGAGCATTATGCTAGAGGCACCAGCTGGTAAGTTAGAGGCTGGAGAAGAACCTTTGGTTTGTGCGACAAGAGAACTTCATGAAGAGACGGGCTTTGAAGCTGCGGAAATCGTGAATCTTGGCAGTATGGTTGCATCTCCAGGATACGACAGTGAAGTTATTGGTTTATTTATGGCTACAGGCCTTAAGCAGTTAGGACAAAAACTTGACGATGGAGAGTTTCTCAATGTCGAGAAAATTCCTTTGAAGGAACTGCTCTTAATGGTTGAGGAAGGTAGTATACGCGATGCCAAGACGCAGCTTTGTATTCTTAAGGCTGCAAGGAGACTTGGTATTTGAACAAATCAGAAAGCAACAGAGAAGTAACAGGAGTAATCTTGTTCTTCTGCGCTATAGCACTTACACTTTTGTATTTCCTGCCAACAGATGTTACAGGCGTTTTAGGTAGCTTTATACACACATTTACAGGTGGTCTTATAGGTTTTTCTGCTTTTACGCTACCACTTTTCCTTTTCTATGCCTCAATAGACTTTTTCCTGGAAAAAAGAGAAGGAGTTTCTCCTGTTCGTATCAGATCCGTGATTATTTTTCTAGTGTGCTTGTCTGCAATGCTCGCTGTAATCACTACTGATTTTGATTATCTTAAGAATCTGTGCTTCGATGATATTGACAGTAAATTTAAAGCTCATAAAGCTATTTCGATACTTTGGAAATCAGGCTCTGATTCTTCTTTACTGGCTCTAACCCCTGATAAGACAGTTTTATCCGGAGGTCTTCTTGGAGGTTTACTTGCCACTGCTATCTATACAATCTGTGGCAAAGTTATTTCTGTAATTGCTTTTATCGCAGTTATTGCATCACAGATTATTATGGTATTCCATATTTCTGTTAAGAAGACTATGGAAACAACAGCCAAGGTAGTTAAGCAGACAGCTAAGGCTGCTTCTAATCAGGTAAAAAGAACAGTTAAGAGTTATCAGCAGCCAAGACCACAGGTTCCAGCTAACAACTATCCAGCGGGCTATCCTCAGAGTATGTATCCTGGCAGACAGGTAGCAGCAAATCCATTTGTCAATGCTCCTGTTAAGAGTGGTCCAGCTCCTGTATTTGATAATACTTATAACGTACATGATCCATTCAATCAGACTTTGCCAGTTGATCATAAGACGGGTTTTGCAGATTTATCTGACCCTGCTTATGGTGTAAATGGAGCAGGGGAATCTGGTTCTATCACTTATGTAAATAACAGAGTTATAACTAACGAAGTAATTGGTGATCCTAATGTTGATTTTGAGTTTGGTGCTAATGCAAGAGGTGCCAAGCCTCGTAATCCTCATAATAAAGTTGATGAACCAGAGTTTCTTAAGACTAAGGGGCAGAACGATTTCTATAATCTTGATGGCGCTGTATATGCTAATGGTGAAGAGCTAGCAGAGGATTATTCTCAGGATTTCTCTTCAAGACCAATGGCTGGTGGATATTATGCTCCAGAAGACGATATGCCATATGAGGTTGAAGAAGAGCGAGATGATGATCCATATAACTACACTTCAATTACTCCAGTTAGAAGAATTCGTGAGCCTCATATTAATGTTCCGGAGAGCGTAACCGAAGTTCCATATGTAGCAAACCCTGTTCCAGTACCTGCTCCTGTATCTAAGTCTCCTGTTGCCAGTGAAATTGGTATTAATCAGACATCAGATGATACTGAAGGATATACAAGAGCAGAAGGCAGACTGGTTGATACATCAGCCGCTCGTAGCGTAACAGCTGGGCCAGATATTCCTTCTACATCATCAGACAGAGAGGGACGAGTTATTAAAGCAAACAGCTTTAAGAATTATAGACCAGCTCCATTGTCACTTCTCGCGCAGGATACCAACAAAGCGGCAAATACAAAGGCTGATGCTGAGAAGCTCCGCGTTAAAGCTCAGGAACTCGAGAGAACACTTCAGACTTTTGGCATTAAGGATGCCAGGGTAATTAATATCACTCACGGACCTGCAATTACAAGATTTGAGGTAACTATTGGTATTGGTGTTAAGGTTTCCAAGGTCAAGTCTTTGGAAGATGATATTGCACTGGCTATGGCAGCTACTGCTGTACGTATTGAAGCTCCGATTCCTGGTAAGGCTGCTATCGGCGTCGAGATTCCTAATGAAAAGACATCTGCAGTTTATTTAAGAGAACTGCTTGAGTCTAAGGATTTTAAGACTGAGAGAAGTAAACCATTAACTGTAGCTTTGGCAAAGGATATTCCTGGTAATCCTATTTTATGTGATCTCTCCAAGATGCCACATTTGCTTGTTGCAGGTTCAACTGGTTCTGGTAAGTCTGTATGTGTTAACTCTATGCTAATCAGTATCATGTGTAATGCATCTCCTATGGATGTAAAGCTCATCCTGATTGACCCTAAGGTCGTTGAGCTTTCTGTATATAACGGGATTCCACATTTATTGATGCCTGTTGTAACTGATATGAAGATTGCTACTGGAGCTTTGAAATGGGCTGTAGTAGAGATGGAGAAGAGATATAAGCTTTTCGCTGAGTATGGTGTAAGAGATATTAAGGGTTGTAATGAGAGTCTGGCTATGGAAGGTAAGGAAAAGCTTCCACTTATCCTCATTATCATCGATGAGCTTGCCGATTTGATGGCTGTTGCTGCCAAGGAAGTTGAAGTTCAGATTGCTCGTCTTGCTGCTATGGCCCGTGCCGCTGGTATGCATATGATTATTGCAACTCAAAGACCATCTGTTGATGTAATTACTGGTGTAATTAAGAGTAATGTTCCATCACGAATTGCTTTCGCCGTTTCTTCTGGTGTAGACAGCCGTACAATAATCGACTCATCCGGTGCTGAGAAGCTCCTTGGTAAAGGTGATATGCCCTATAATCCATTGTCTGCTCCTAAGGCTATAAGAGGTCAGGGTGCCTTTGTATCTGATGGCGAGGTTGAAGCTGTAGTTAAGTACTTAAAAGACAAGTACGGCCCTATGTATGACAGGGATATTGAAGATACTGTAGAAAAAATCTCCAGAGGTGAGGGTACAGGCAAAGTTGACAGCAGTAGTGATTCTGGTAACTCCGAGAGTAGTGGGGATGACTTGTTAAGCGCAGCTGTCGAGACTGTAATTCAGGCCAAGAATGCGAGTGTATCAATCCTTCAGAGAAGACTTGGTGTTGGTTATCCAAGAGCTGCAAGACTTATCGATGTAATGGAGAAGAAGGGCTATATCGGACCATTCGAAGGTTCTAAGCCACGTAAGGTTTTAATTACAGAAACTGATTGGCTTGAGATAAAAAATAAGGGCGGAGTTTCTGAGGAATGATTACTCCTAAGGATGTAGTTGAACAGCTTAAGTCCAAGGGCCTTAAATGCACCTTCGCTGAGAGTCTTACTGGCGGTATGGCTGCCTGCGGAATTGTTGATGTACCTGGTGCTTCTAACGTATTTGATGGGAGTATAGTTTCATATTCGGATCGGGTTAAGATTAATGTATTAGGCGTTCCTGCTGGTGTAATTGAAAAGAAGACGGCAGTGTCTTATGAATGTGCTGTTGCTATGGCTAGTGGAGCATACAGATTAACCGGAGCCGATATTGCAGTATCAGTTACAGGATATGCCGGACCTGGTGATGGTGAGGATGGAACTCCATGTGGTACTGTATATATCGGTTGGTGCGACAAAAGTGGCAATGATGCCATTAAGTGCCATTTTGAAGGTGATCGTAATAGTGTTCGACTTCAAACCCGTGATAAAGCCTATGAGATTATTATGGAAAGGGCTAATCTTTGATGACTGAAAAGCAAAGTACAAATAAGGCTGCACGCAGTATGACAGTTGCAACTATTCTTGTAATGGTTGGTCTTGTTTTTTCTAAATGTTCAGGATTTTTAAGAGATATCTTCGTAGGTATCAAGTTTTCAGATTCGATTTTCCGTGATAGTTTTACATTAGCCTTTACTATTCCTGATCTCGTTTATAACCTCCTGATAGGTGGTTCAATTCAGTCTGCTATCACACCATCTTTGTCTGCTGCTATTGCTTCTGGTGAAGAGAAAAAGGGCATACGTGCAGTAAGTATTTTTATTTCTTTCTTTGCTCTTTTATTATTGATTGTCTGTGTATTAGGAACAATCTTCTCTGAATCCATCTACAAGATATTTGATAATGGAGAGCACGGCGAGTATACAACTTATCTGGCTGCTATGGCTTCCAAGTGGCTTTTCCCACAGATTATATTTATGATGCTGGCAGCTCTTTGCATCGGAATACTCAATGCCTATAAGCGATTTGCTTCTACAGCTTTTGGACCTACTGTATATAATATCTTCGTTTTATTATCTATCATCATATTTGCTGGTAATACTCAGGCGAATCTTATGTACACGACTTGTGGTATTATGGGCGCCGCTGTTATATATTTTTTGTTCCAGTATATTATTGGCTTTGACAAACTTAAGCAGTTCAGGTTTATCTGGGCGCCTAAGGATGAGGAATTCCATAAGCTCGTTCGTCGAGCCTTGCCTATATTAATCTCAGCTTCTGTAGTTCAGGTAAATATGGTTATCCTTAACTACTTTGCCATGAAGCTTCCTGATGCTGGTAATGTATATGCTCTGCGAAATGCATCCACTACATGGCAGCTTCCATATGGTATCTTTGCGGTAGCTATCGGTAATGTAATGCTCCCATCACTGGCTGAATTGTTCGGTAAGAATGACTTTAAGGGCGCATCGGAGCTTTTATCCTCAAGACTTAAGAGTGCATTATTCCTGACAATTCCATCTGCTGGATTCATGATTATTATGAATACTGATGTAATTAAAGCCATCTTCCAGTGGAATTCAGCTTATACCGATGCAGATGCAAGAAGAGCGGGTACTTTATTAATAGGTTACAGCATAGCTATTATTACTCATACAGTTGTATTCATTATGAATCAGGCTTTCTATGCAATCGGTAAGACCAAGGTACCTCTTATTGCAGGATGTATTGGTCTAATATCAAATCCTATTTTCTGTACTTTGTTCATGGACAGATTTGGTGCTCTTGCACTGACTCTTGCATATTCTCTTACAAGTATTTTGCAAATGTCTGTGCTTTGTGTAGTTTACTGCATGGATAAGGAATTAACGCCAAGGAAGATGCTTATGTTCTTAGTCAAGGCATTTGTTGCTGTAGCTGTAATGTGTGGAACACTTATTGTTCTTAATATGTTCATTAACCTTGAAGGTGGTAAGATGATGAATCTTATTTCACTTGCTATAAAAGGCGTAGCTGCTGTTATTATATACTTTGTAATGGCCCTAATTATGAAGATGCCAGAGGCCAATGTATGGATTAAGCAGGCACTCTCTAAGGTGATAAAGTCCTAATAAAGGTACTTTGTCGCCGATTGTCGGATTTTTTGTTCTTTTGTCGCTTCCAACCCGTTGACATTGTGCTATTTTATTCGTAGAATGTTTTCAGATAAAAACAAACAAATGTTTACTACGGAGGAAATAACATGGCTAAGAGTAAGTCAACTAAGGGTCAGGTTCAGGCTATATCATCAGAAGATCAGGATGCACGTAAGAAGGCTTTGGAAGCTGCTATGTCTCAGATTGAGAAGCAGTTTGGTAAGGGCTCAGTAATGAGACTTGGAGAGCAGGATAAGGTAGAGATTGATACAATTTCCACAGGATCTATTAACCTTGATATTGCGCTTGGTGTAGGCGGTCTTCCACGTGGAAGAATCATCGAGATTTATGGACCAGAATCTTCTGGTAAGACAACGGTAGCTTTGCACTGTGTAGCTGAAGCTCAGAAGCTTGGTGGTACATGTGCATTTATCGATGCAGAGCATGCATTAGATCCAGTATATGCAGGTAATATCGGTGTTGATGTAGATAATCTTCTTTTGTCGCAGCCTGATAATGGTGAGCAGGCATTAGATATAACAGAGACTCTTGTAAGATCTGGCTGTATTGATGTAATTGTAATCGACTCAGTAGCAGCTCTTGTACCAAGAGCTGAGATTGAAGGTGAGATGGGAGATTCTCACGTGGGCCTTCAGGCAAGACTCATGAGCCAGGGCTTACGTAAACTCACAGGTATTATTGCCAAGTCTGGTACAGTATGTATTTTTATTAACCAGCTTCGAGAGAAAATTGGTGTTATGTTTGGTAATCCAGAGACTACTACTGGTGGTAGAGCTTTGAAGTTCTACTCTTCAGTACGACTCGATGTTCGTAAGACAGAGACTTTGAAGAATGGTACAGATGTAATCGGTAACCATGTAAGAGTCAAGATCGTTAAGAATAAGGTGGCTCCACCATTTAAGGAAGCTGAATTTGATATCCTCTATGGTCAGGGTATTTCTAAGGAAGGCGGACTTATTGATTTGGCTGTTGATAACAACATTATCGATAAGAGTGGCGCATGGTTCGCGTATAAGGGACAGAAGATTGGACAGGGTAAGGAGAATGCCAGACTTTATCTTATCGATCATCCTGATGTATGCGATGAGATTGAGCAGCTTGTAAGAGATTCTTATAAGCCAGCAGATTTCTTAGCAGAAGATGTTGATGCTGATATTGATATGCCAGAGGATGATGGTGATGATGATATCCTTGGCATCGACATGTAATGGCTAAGTCACCAGTTTACAATTTATCATCTGTAAGTGATGCGCAGACTTGTGGAATCAGACACATAGGAATAGGTGTTTATTCATCTGGTAAGATTCGGGAATACTTAAGGCATAAGGGATTTGAACCTGATGTTTGTGATGAAGCTGTGAAGAGCCTTATTGAGCGTGAGTATATTGACGATTGTAGGGCAGGACGTAAAGTCCTGCTCTCTCGTTCTGGTAAGAAGCAGGAAAGCAGGGCTATGCTTTATCAGCGTTTGGTGGCTGCAGGAATTAATCGTGATTCTATTGACATATTGTTTTCTGAGGTGGAAGAAGATGTCAATTTGTGCTTTAATCTTTACTTGAGCATTAAGCCTTTTATTGATGAGGAAGAAGACCTGGATAGTGTTTCTTCTGAACTTCAAAAAGTGGCTGCGAAGCGAGGCTTTGGGATGGAGACTTCCCGGTCAGCTCTAAGACTATGGCTCAAGAAGGTTATGAATGATAAATAGAAGTGATATTAGTGTATCTTTAATTGCCCTTGGGTGTTCTAAGAATCTTGTAGATGCTGAATGTATGTCTACTAATCTAAGAACTGCCGGATATAAGATTAGTGATAATCCTGATGATAGTGACGTTATAGTTATTAATACATGTGGTTTCATTGAATCAGCTAAGAAGGAAGGTATCGATGCAATCCTTAGAGCCGGTGATTTGAAGTGTGGTTTTAATGGATCTAATAAGGTTAAGCACATTATCGTTACAGGATGCTTATCCCAGCGTTATCCTGATGATATTTTACGTCAGATGCCAGAAGTTGATATTGTTTTAGGAACTTCTGAATATGGACGAATTGTCGAATGTGTTGATTCTTTATTTGAAGGTGAGTTAACCAATAATCGCTTTGCTGACGGAGTCGGTGGCCTTACTCACCTTCTTAAGGACCGAGATGTTTCTACTGAAGGTTTTGCATGGCTTAAGATTGCTGAGGGATGTGTCCATCACTGCTCTTTCTGTGCTATTCCTCTTATTAGAGGTAAATTCATTTCGCGTCCAATGGATGATATCCTGGAAGAGGCAAAAAATCTCGCATCCAAGGGTTATAAAGAAATCGTTCTTACTGCACAGGATACTACTAATTATGGTATCGAGCTTTATAAGAAGAGAATGCTTCCTGAATTAATTAATAGGATTTCTGAAATTGAAGGCATCGAGGTTATTCGAGTTCTATATGGTTATATGGACGGAATTGATGAAGATTTGATTTCTGTGATGAAGAATAACCCTAAGGTTGCTCATTATCTTGATATTCCTATTCAGCATGGATGTGACAAAATTCTGAAGGCTATGAAGCGTCATGATACTGCTGAGATTATTACAAAGAAACTTCAGATGATTAGAAGAGAGATTCCTGATATTGTCTTAAGATCTACTGTGCTTGTTGGATTTCCAGGTGAGACAGAAGATGATTTTAATACTCTTATTGAGAATTTGAAGAAGTGGAAGTTTGATAGACTTGGATGTTTTGCATATTCACCTGAAGAGAATACTGAAGCTTTTGATATGCCTGATCAGGTTGATGAAGAGACAAAGACCAAGCGTGTGCAAATAGTATATGATGTTCAAAAAGATATATCACAGCAGTCTTCAGATAACAGAATCGGAAGTGAAGTAATGGTTATTATTGACTCTGTCGCTGAAGATGGTATCTTTTACAAGGGCAGAAGTTATGGTGAAGCCCCAGATGATGATCCGGTTATCTATGTAGCAGCCTCTAAGGAAGAGTTAGAGATTGGTGGTCGCTATATGGTTAAGATTATGGAAAGTAATGATTTTGATTTGACAGGAGTAACTGTATGAATTTACCTAATAAACTCTCATTATTAAGAATTATTCTTATTCCAGTTACGATGCTCTTTATGCTTCCAATATCTATCTATGGATGGGTACCAGAAGGATGGAATGCTTTTATTGCTGATAAGGGAATGTTAATTGCAGCTTTTGTGTTTATAGTAGCTTCAATCACAGACTTTTTGGATGGACAGATTGCAAGAAGAATGAATATGATTACTAATCTTGGTAAGTTCCTAGATTCGCTTGCTGATAAGATGCTTGTAATAGCTGTATTAATTGCTTTTGTTGCGACAGGAAGAATATCAGCTTGGCTTTTGGCTATAATTGTTCTTCGTGAATTTATGGTAACTGGCATCCGACTTCTTGCTTCCAAGCAGGGTGTAGTAATGGCCGCTAAGATGATAGGCAAAATCAAGACTACTACTCAGATGATTGCTATCATCTATTTGCTCTTCGAGCCAAGTATCATGAAGCTTGCTGGTCTTAATTACTGGGGGATTTATGAGGAGCCAAATGTAGTATCCATTATTGGAGATATTCTCTTCATTATTTCAGTCGTTATGACTGTTATTTCAGGTATGGATTACCTGCTCAAGAACCTTGACTATTTCAAGGACGCTGATTAATTCATTCAAATATAGTATTGACTTTTTTATCTTGATAATATAAAAGTGTTCTGTAGATTGTAAAAGCAATCATTTATGGAGGTATATAAACATGACTAATGAAGAACTTTTTGAGAAGCTTAAGGGTTTGATCGTTGACCAGCTTGGTGTTGATGAGGATTCTATCTCTATGGATTCCAGCTTCATCGACGATTTGAACGCTGACTCACTCGATATGGTTGAGCTCGTTATGGCTATGGAGCAGGAGTTCGACATCTCTGTACCTGATGAAGTTGCAGAGAAGGTTGGTACAGTTGGCGACGCTGTTGAGTTTATCAAGAACGCTATCGGCTAATTAAAGTTAAATTGTTACTTCAAGGCTGAATGTACAGCTAATGTACATTCAGCCTTATTTATTTTCAGGGAGTTAATATGAGTTTCGATGATTTGGAGAAGGAACTCGGATATGAGTTTCGTAATAAAGAACTCCTAAGGCTGGCACTGACACATACAACATATGTGTTTGAGCACAATCAGGGACATCATATGTCCAATCAGCGTCTGGAGTATATTGGTGACGCGGTTATTGATCTGGTAATAGGAAGAAAGCTTTATGAATTAAAGCCAGAAGCAGATGAAGGCTATCTTTCTAAGATCAGAAGTATAATCGTTTGTGAGGAATCTTTCGCGACGCTTGCTCGTAAGCTTAATCTTGGTGAGCTTATCTTAATGGGGAAGGGCGAAGAACAGACTGGCGGAAGAAACAAGGATTCTACTTTGGCAGACTGCGTTGAATCTATTACAGCTGCTATTTATTTTGATTCAGATTTTGAGACTGTAAAAGAAGTTGTTCTTAGACTTTTGGATGAGACGATTAATCTGGCTGTTGATGGCAAGATTTTCCTTGACTATAAGTCCAGACTTCTTGAGATTGCTCAAACTAAAAATAATCAGCATAAAGTTGAGTTTATGGTTGTTGACGAGCGTGGCCCACAGCATGATAAAGAGTTTGATGTTGAGATTTACGTAGATGGTAAATTTATAGCTAAGGCTACTGGCAGAACAAAAAAGCAGGCTGAGCAAAAGTGTGCCAGAATAGCCATTGGCGAATATGAGAAATTATTTTTGTGATATAATCAGACGATGTTTTTAAAGAAATTGGAGTTGCAGGGATTCAAATCGTTTCCCGATTATACGCTTATAGAGTTCGATCGTGGTATGACCGCTGTCGTTGGACCTAACGGATCCGGTAAATCTAATGTTACCGATGCTGTTCGTTGGGTTTTAGGTGAGCAAAGTGTTAAGTCACTTCGTGGTGGCAAGATGGAAGATGTCATTTTTAATGGTACTTCTGTAAAGAAGGCGATGAATTATGCCGAAGTTACCATGACACTCGATAACTCCGATAAGAATGTAAATATCGAATATGATGAGATTGAGATTACCAGACGTTTATATAGATCAGGTGAGTCTGAATACCAGATTAACAAAGTAAACTGTCGTCTTAAGGATATTACAAATCTTTTCTTTGATACAGGTCTCGGTAAGGATGGTTATTCTATCGTTGGTCAGGGTCGTGTTGATGAGATTTTGTCTAATAAGTCCGAGGATAGAAGACGTGTAATTGAAGAAGCTGCTGGTATTACTAAGTACAAAGCAAGAAAGGATGAGGCAGAGCGTAAGCTTGCATCTACTGAGCAGAATCTTCTTCGTATTGATGACAGACTTAATGAACTTACAGAGCGTATCGGACCTTTGAAGGAACAGGCAGAAAAAGCTTCTGAATACCACAAAGCATATGAGAGACTTAAGGTTGCAGATATATCCTTATTAGTTAGAAGAATCAATGACGCTAATGAAGCCATGGGCGATTATGTTGATGTTTTAACTAAGGTTCAAAATGAGATTAAGGAGCAGGAAGACCGTTATCTCGAGCTTCGTAATTCAAATGCTGATTTGAATACCAGATCCGAAGAATTGGAAATCTCTATTGAAGATAAGCGTCAGGAGCTCTCTGACTTAACAGAGGAGATGCATGATACTTCCAGTGAGATTAAGGTTAACGAAGAAAGAATCTCATCTCTTTCAAATAGAATAGCAGAGACTGTTAAGGCTGAAAATGAAATCAAGGAAGACATCGCTCGTCTGGAAAATGAATATGAGGGCCGCATGAAGAAGGCTGATGAGCTTCTTGATAGTGCCAACGAAGAGAAGAAGAAGACTGAGACTCTTATGCAAGAACGCGATAGTATGATTGCGGAATTTAACGATACTCAGAAGAGCGTTGGTGATCTTCGTAAGACTATCGATAGCAAGATGCAGGAAATAGGCGATGCTAATTCAAGAATCAGTACTGCCAGAGGACAGATTGCTTCGTTGGATGATCGTATTAAGGAAGTTACTTCAAGCAGAGAGTCTTCACGTAAACTTAAGGAAGAACTTGATGAGAATTTAAATAAAGCTGAATCCCTCTGGCGTGAGATGATGGAACAAGAAGCAGAGGTTACTTCCGATATTCAGGTTAGAAGAGATAAGTTATCTGAACTTAAGAAGCAGGAGAATGAGCTTCTCTCATCTCATGAGACAAAAACGCGTGAGTTCCTGTCAGATAAGTCTAAGCTTAAGACATTGAAGGATTTGGAGAGTCGTAAGGAAGGTTATCAGGAATCCGTAAGACGTCTTCTTAATTATTCTGATGCTAATCTATCAGTAAAGAAGAAAATCGTAGGTGTTTTAGGTGATCTTATTACTACTGATAAGAAGTACAATACTGCAATTGAGATTGCTCTTGGTAATGCTATTCATAATGTAGTTACCAGGTCCGAGCAAGACGCTGCTGACCTTATTGATTGCTTGAAGCAGCAAAGACTTGGTCGTGTTACATTCCTTCCTATAGAAAATATAAGGTCACGTGAGATCGATAACAAGGTTCTGTATGATGCGAAGCGTGAAACAGGTTTTATAGATGTTGCATCTGAACTTGTTAAGTGCGATAAGAGCCTTAATGATATTATTTCTAACTTACTTGGCAGAATTATCGTATGTGATGATATGGATTCTGCAAGAAGTATTGCAAGAGCCGTAAAGCATTCAGTAAAGATTATTACTCTGGATGGCGATTCTATTAATGCCGGTGGTTCCATGACTGGTGGCTCTGTTCGTAAGGATGCATCAGGTATCTTAGGCCGTTCTGGCGAGATTAAAAATCTTGAGGCTGCTCTTGTAACCAAGGAACAGGATTTGGCTGTTCTTGAAGCTCAAAGACAGGATCTCGATTCTTCAATTGGTGAGATTGAAAAAGAACTTTTGCAACTTAATGAGCAACTTAAGTATTTCAGCGTCGAGAGAGCAAAGGCCGAGTCTGAATATAAGAACTTGGGTCTTCGTAAAGAAGAACTTTCCAATATGATTTCTGATGGAGAGAAGCAGTTAAAGCAGATTTCTACAGATAAGCTTAGATTGGAAGATGATATCGCTGAGTTCGAGCAGATTATTAAGGAAATCGAGAACGAACTTATTGATTATAAGGAAGATGTTGATAAGTCTGACGAGGCAGCCAAAGAATTTAACAGTAAGCTCGATTCTATTCGCGACAAGATTTCTGAGGGTAAGACTAACTCTGAGAGAATTCTTGCTGAACGTAATGGTGTAATGAATCTTGCGTCTCATATTAACGATGAATTGCAGGCTCGTAAGAAAACTTTGGAGGATTCAGAAAACTCTCGTAAGGAAGACAGTGAATCTTTAAGCAGTATCAGGGCAGAGATGGAAAGCCTAGATAAGAAGCGCTCTTCATTTAAGGGTACTTATGATTCAATGAGTGCGGAAATTGCGGCTTTGATGAAGGAGAAGGATGAAGTTGATGTTAAACTCCGTGGATTCTTCGAGAAGAGCTCTGAGGTTAATGACATCCTTACAAGACTTCGCGAAAGGGAGAATTCCATCATCTCCAAGAACGAGAAGCATATCACTGATATCGATACATCTAAGAACAGGCTTTGGGAAGATTATGAGGTTACATATGATAACGTTAAGGATGCATATGAACCTACAACTAATATAACTGAGGCTGTTAAGGAGATTAATAGTCTTAAAAATAAGATTAAGTCGTTAGGTCCTGTAAACTTAAACTCCATAGAGGAGTATAAGGATGTATCTGAAAAGTATGAGTTTATTTCTGCTCAGCGTAATGATATTTACGATGCAAAGACAAACCTCGAGAAGGTTATTGCTGACCTGGTAGGAGAGATGAAGGAACTCTTCATTAGTAACTTTACAACTATAAATGAGAACTTTAAGACTGTATTCTCAGATCTCTTTAACGGAGGTTCAGCTGAGATTTTACTTAATGACGAGAACGATGTTCTTAACTGTAATATCGAGATTAAAGCTCAGCCACCTGGAAAGAAACTCCAGAGTCTTACACTTCTTTCTGGTGGTGAGAGATGTCTTACTGCTATAGCACTTCTTTTCGCTATACTTCAGCTTCGACCATCTCCATTTGTTATCCTCGATGAGGTTGAGGCTGCGCTTGATGATGTTAATGTATCCCGTTTTACAGATTTTGTAAGACGCTATACTGCAAGATCTCAGTTCATCCTTGTTACTCACCGTAAGGGAACAATGGAAGCGTGTGACCGTATGTATGGTGTTACTATGGCAGAGCGTGGTATCTCGAAGATTTTGTCTATGAGAATAGGAGATTAATATGGGACTTTTTGAATCTTTTAAAAAAGGTCTTGAGAAAACTCGTAATTTCTGGGCTGCAGAATGGGTAAAAACTACTGCATCTCATGGTAAGTTCGACGAGGATATGCTCGATGAATTAGAAGAGATTATGGTTAGATCCGACTGCGGTGTTCAGGCTTCTGAAGATGTAATTGACTATGTTAAGGAATACATCAAGAAGACTGGTGACAATACCAATGATGGCGTAATGAATGCTGTTAAGACCAGAATTATTGAGATCTTGGGTCAAAAGCAGACAATCGAACTTGAGCCAGGTAAGCTTAATATCATATTGATGGTAGGCGTTAATGGAACAGGTAAGACGACTACTGCTGGTAAGCTTGCAATGAAGTATAAGGTACAAGGCCTTAAGGTTATTATGGGTGCAGCTGATACTTTCCGCGCTGCAGCAGTCGAGCAGCTTAAGGCGTGGGGAGAGAGAACTTCAACAGCTGTTATAGCCCATGGAGAAGGTGCAGATCCTGCGGCTGTAGTATTTGATGCTGTTGCAGCTGCTAAGGCTCGTAATGCAGATGTATTAATTGTTGATACAGCAGGAAGACTTCATAATAAGAAAAATCTTATGGATGAGTTATCCAAGATTAATAGAATTATCGACAGAGAAGCTCCAGACGCTAATAAGAAGTCTTTGCTTATCATTGATGCGACAACCGGTCAGAACGGCGTATTACAGACTCAGGCATTTTCAGAGGCTGTTAAGCTTGACTATCTTGGAATTACAAAGCTCGATGGTTCTGCCAAGGGTGGTGTAGCTATTGCTGTTTCATATCTTGCCAAGGTTCCAATTGTTTTGGCTGGTCTTGGTGAGGGAGTTGAAGATTTAAGTGAATTTGACCCAGAAGCATTTGCAAATGCTTTAATTGACACCAATTAAGCGGTGTGTTACTATCACTAAGCTGCCTTGACGCGGAGATGGGGTTTGTCCGCCTTTTCTGCAGTCACAGGTGAATATTTAATAACGGAGGACAAAACAATGTCTATTAACAAGGCTGAGATCATCAAGACTTATGCTACACACGAGGGTGACACAGGATCTCCTGAGGTTCAGATTGCTATTCTCTCTGCTAGAATCGCACTTCTCACAGAGCACCTCAAGACTCACAAGGGTGACCACCACTCAAGAAGAGGTCTCCTCATGATGGTTGGTAAGAGAAGAGGTCTTCTCGAGTACCTCGCAAAGGTAGATATCGAGAGATACAGAGCAATCATCGCTAAGCTTGGTATCAGAAAGTAATTTCTGGCAATTAAGTCTTAACTTGAAGGGAGGAACAATTCGTTTCTCCCTTTTATTTTGCTTCAAAGTGTCCCATTAATACTAGATATTGTTATGTTATAATGGTACTAATCGAAAATATGGGGGTTAATATGGCTCGTAAAGCTGATTATGGTAATGAAAGTATTACTATGCTCAAGGGTGCAGACCGAGTTCGTAAGAGACCACAGGTAATCTTTGGCTCTGACGATCTTGAAGGATGCATTCATTCTTTCTTTGAGATTTTATCCAATTCTGTTGATGAAGCACGTGAAGGTCACGGTAAGCAGATTATTATAACCAGATTTAAGGACGGATCTTTGCAGGTTGAGGACTTCGGTCGTGGAATTCCTCTTGATTACAATACTAAGGAGCAAAGATTTAACTGGGAATTAGTTTACTGTGAACTTTATGCTGGTGGTAAGTACGATAACGGTAATCAGGGTGACTACGAATTCTCTTTGGGTCTTAATGGTCTTGGTGCCTGTGCTACACAGTATTCATCCGAATTCTTTAATGTTACTGTTTTCAGAGATAAGACTAAGTATCAGATTTCATTTATCAAGGGTGAACCTGTTGGTGAACTTATTAAGGAACCATACAGATTTAAGCGTACAGGTACAATTCAGCACTGGAAGCCAGACCCAGAGGTGTTTACAGACACTGTAATTCCATACGAGAGAATTCGAGATATCGTTAAGAAGCAGTCTGTAGTTAATGGTGGTATCGAGTTTATCCTTAAGGATGATGTGTTAGGGACAGAAGAGTCTTTCTTGTGCCCTGAAGGTATACTTGGCTATTGTCGCGATGTTTCTGATATGAAGAATTTTACCGAACCTTATGCCTTTAACGGTGAGGGGAGAGGCAGAGATGCAGAGAACAGACCTGTCTATAATGTCAAGGGAGAAGTTGCATTCTGCTTTAATAATGATGTAAATGAGCTTATGTATTTCCATAACTCCAGTTATCTCGAGTATGGCGGCTCTCCTGATAAGGCTGTTAAGTCTGCTTTTGTAAGTGAGATTGATAAGCAGATTAAGGCTCGTGATAAGTATAAGGCCAATGAGTCTAAGATTAAGTTCGAAGACATTCAGGATTCACTTATCCTTGTTACAAGTACTTTTTCCACAATTACTTCTTATGAGAACCAGACCAAGAAGGCTATCAATAACAAGTTTATCCAGGACTTTATGACAGACCTTATCAAGCAAAAACTTGAAGTATGGTTTATTGAGAATAAGCAGGCTGGAGATAAGGTTGTTGATCAGATTCTGATTAATAAGCGCTCCCGTGAGAATGCTGAGAAGGCTAGAGTAAGTATCAAGAAGCAGCTTACAGCCAAGGTTGATATTAATAACAGAATTAAGAAATTCGTTGACTGCAGATCTAAGGATGTTAATATCCGTGAGCTTTATATCGTAGAGGGTGATTCTGCCTTAGGTTCTGTTAAGCTTGGAAGAGATGCTGAGTTTCAGGGAATTATGCCTGTAAGAGGCAAGATTCTGAACTGTCTTAAGGCTGATTACTCTACTATTTTTAAGAGTGAGATCATTACTGACCTCATTAAGGTTCTTGGTTGTGGCGTAGAGATAACTAACAAGCACACCAAGGATATGAGTGCATTTAACCTAGATCAGCTTAGATGGAATAAAATCATTATCTGTACCGATGCTGATGTAGATGGATTCCAAATTAGAACTCTGATTTTGGCGATGATTTACAGACTATGCCCAACCTTGATTTCTGAAGGCTATGTTTATATCGCTGAGTCACCTCTTTTTGAGATTACTTACAGGAAGAAGGGCAGAAATCAGGAGGAGCAGACATTCTTTGCCTTTAATGAGAAGGAGAAGGTCGAGATTATGTCTAAGTTTGAGGAGAATGCGAACGTGACAATTCAGCGTTCCAAGGGTCTTGGTGAGAATGAGCCAGAGATGATGTGGCAGACGACAATGAATCCTAAGACACGCCGCCTTATTAAGGTTTGTCCTGAGGATGCCAAGAAGACTGCTGAGATTTTCGAGATGCTCTTAGGTGATAACCTTGCTGGTCGTAAGCAGCACATAGAACAGGATGGACACCTTTACCTTGATATGCTTGATGTAGGATAAGATATGGCTAAGAAGAAAATACAAGAAACAAATTCAAATTCACTTAAGGCAAAGCTTACAGATAGTAATTTGCCTGATATGCCACCAGTCAATCAGCCGATTACTGAGATGCTTGAAGTTAACTACATGCCGTATGCGATGTCTGTTATTGTATCGCGTGCAATCCCTGAAATTGATGGATTTAAGCCATCACATCGTAAGCTTTTGTATACGATGTATAAAATGGGCCTTCTTGGCGGTAATAGAACAAAGTCTGCTAACGTAGTAGGTCAGACCATGAAGCTTAATCCTCATGGCGATATGGCTATATATGAGACTATGGTCAGAATGACACGTGGTAATGCATCTCTTTTGCATCCATATGTTGATTCCAAGGGTAACTTCGGTAAGCAGTATTCACGTGATATGCAGTGCGCTGCTCCTCGTTATACTGAGGTCAGATTAGAGAAGATTTGCGATGAGTTGTTTGCTGGTATCGATAGAGATGCTGTAGATATGGTGGATAACTACGATGGCACATTGAAGGAACCAGTACTTTTACCAGCCACATTCCCAAGCTTGCTTGTCAATTCTAATCAGGGTATCGCTGTAGGTATGGCTTCTAATATCTGTTCTTTTAACTTAAGAGAAGTATGCGAAGCTACAATGGCTTATCTTAAGGATAAGAACATTGATTTCCTGGATTATATGCCAGCTCCTGATTTTTCTGGAGGTGGACAGATTCTCTATAACAAAGATTTAATGCGCGAGATTTATGAGACTGGTAAGGGCTCTATCTCTATTAGAAGTAAGTACAATATCGATACCAAGAATAATCTTATAGAGATTACTGAGATTCCATATTCAACATCTTCTGAAGCTATTATTGACGGTATTGCTGATCTTGTTAAGTCTGGCAAGATTCGTGAAATTAATGATGTAAGAGATGAGACTGACCTCGATGGTTTGAAGATTACTATCGACTGCAAGCGTGGTACGAATCACGAAGAACTAATGAAGAAGCTTTTCAGATTTACGAAGCTTCAGGATTCATTCTCATGTAACTTCAATATTCTTATCAATGGCTCACCTCGAGTAATGGGTGTAAGAGAGATTATTGATGAGTGGCTATCATGGAGAAGAGTTTGTGTTAGTCGTGAGCTTACATATGACCTTAACAAGAAGAAAGCCAAGCTTCACTTATTAGAAGGTCTTTCCAAGATTTTGCTTGATATCGATAAGGCTATTTCTATTATCCGTAACACAGAACTTGAAGAGGATGTAGTACCTAACCTTATGAAGGGCTTTGATATCGATAAGATTCAGGCTGATTATGTTGCTGAGATTAAGCTTCGTAATATCAATAAGCAGTATATTCTTAACAGAATTGCTGATATTGAGAGTTTGAAGGACGATATCGCTGATATTGAGGATATTCTTGGCAAGCCAAATCGTATAAATACTATTATCTCCAAAAAACTCAAGGAAGTTGCTGATAAGTATGGTCAGGATCGTCGTTCTGAACTGATTGGCCAGGAGAGTGTAGAGACTTATGTTCCAGAGGCTGCGATTGAAGATTATCAGCTTCACCTTATGCTTACAAAGCATGGTTATCTTAAGAAGCTTACAATGGCAACTCTGAAGCGTTCTGATGACATGAAGATTAAGGAAGATGACGAGATTTTTATGGATATCGAGTGTATGAATAAGAGCGATATCCTGTTCTTTACTGATAAGTGTAATGTCTACAAAGCTAAGACATACGAGTTTAAGGACAATAAGATGAGCGAATATGGCTCTTATCTTGCATCTGAGCTAGGTATGGAAGACGGTGAGAATGTTCTTTATATGATTGTTACTACTGATTATAAGGGTAACCTCATGATTGGTTTTAAGAATGGTAAGGCTGCATATTTCCCTGTTAACAGCTATGAGACCAAGCAGAACAGAAAGAAGCTCGTTAATGCTTATTCTGATAAGTCAGAGGCTGTGTCCTTTGTTTATATTCCTGAGGGAGAGGATCCGGATTTGGTTGCTAAGTCTGATCTTGGTAAGGCAGCTGTGTTTAAGGCTTCCATGGTTTCTTTTAAGACAACAAGAACAACCCAGGGCGTTCAGCTTCTTATCAGCAAGAAGGGATCTAATCTTCTTGAGTTGGCGTATTTATCTGAAGTTGGTATTAAGGATCCAGAATATTATCGTATAAGAACAATACCTGCTATCGGTTATTACATTAAAGCTGATTCCTTTGAGAATAAGCAGATTGGATTTGATGACTTAACGTGAGAAGAATAGAAGATAATATCTTCGATAACTACGAGAAAAAGTCCAAACTGCCGGTAGGACATATTGTCGCTGCCATAATCTGTGGATTGACTATTATAAGCATGATTACGGTTGTTGCATGGCTTAATAACACCATGCGACAGGCCGATAGTGTTATTCCTGAGTTCTCGCGTGCATTGGATGAATCAAGATATGTCGATGCTCTTAATATGTATCGTAGAATTCATGATGATGTTGTTGCAAACAATCAGTCTGCTTCTTCTGAAGATTCCTACATGGAGTCACTTCGCTCTCAGATGGATCAGATGGAAAATCTGGTCAATAACAGGCTCTACGAGATAGAAAATGCTATGAGAACTGAACGTTATCAATTATCGACTGCTGATGTTCAGTTTATGAATGGACTCGAGGAACTGACATCATCTCAGATTTCATCCTGGCTTAATGACTTATGTACTGAATTTCTGCTGGGTACTATTGAAAAGCCAGACCTCATTTTCATCTTCAATTCCGTTTCTGAAGTAGGAAATATCTCCGCGACTACAACACCACTTTTGCTTGAAATTGAGACTATCGAAATGGCGCGTGGTGAAGTGCAGGTAGCTGAGAGAGCTTACGATAATGAAGACTATGTATCTGCTGTTCATGGTTATCAGTCAGTTTGTAATAACTATGATGGTTTTGTATTGAATTACTCAACAAGACGTCTTACCGAGATTAAAGAAATCATGTATGAGCCAATGCTTACCTTAGGTGAACACTGGCTTGAACGATTCAGATACTATTCTGCAGAGAGCCTTCTATCTGATCTTGCTGTTATTTTTCCTGATGACAATCGTATTAATGCTGATTTGTTGGAAGCAACGAGTCATACAACTGAGGTTACAACATACAGAGGTACGGTTGAGGTAATAAGTATACGTCAGCTAATTGCTGATTCTTCACGTGGTGCTTCTACAACAGGACTTTATCTTACGACAGATGAATTTCAGCGTATGCTTGAACAGTTATATGCTAATGAATATGTTTTGGTAGATGCTGAGACTATGGCAGACTTATCAGAAGATACATTTATTACCGAGGTGGATTTAACTATTCCAGTTGGTAAAAAACCTATAATTCTTGTATTAGAAGACTTCGATTATAACGCTGCTACTACTTACAACTATGGACTTTGTACTCAGCTGGCAGTTAATGAACAGGGACAGGTGTGTGGCCAGTATACTTCTCCAGATGGAACATTGGTTTCTTCAAGAGATTTGGAAGCAATAGGTATTTTGGATGCATTTATCGAGGAACATCCTGATTTTTCATTTGATGGTGCTAAGGGTGTTATTTCTATTTCAGGTTATGAGTCTGTATTTGGATATGTAATCAGCATAGATGAGGCAGATGACAGAACAGATGCTTTGGAAAGTATAGGAAGACCTAACATTACATTCTCTGAGAGTGAGATAAATGCCAACAGACAGACTGTTACAGAGATAATGAGTGTATTAAGTGATACTGGATGGAGATTTGCCAGTGCTACTTATGGTCATATTAATGCTTATGAAGCTGATATGGAGACTATTGTTGCTGATACAGAAAAGTGGATGGAGCAGATTAGATCATTAATGGGTGAGTGTCATATTATTGTATATCCTGGTGGAAACTACATATATGGTACAGATCCAAGAGCTGAATATCTGAAGAGTAATGGCTTTAGAATCTTCTTTGGAATGGGTTATAATCCTTACCACATTTATGGAAGTAACTATTTATATTACGACAGAACACCTCTTAGTGAGTACAATTTAAGTCATAATGATTACTCCAGATTGTTCGATGTAACACTAATTCTTGATCAGTTTGTAGACGCTGTTAACATAGGTGAGTCGGAAGGTGGAGGCCAGGAACCGATATAACAAAATTGTTAAAAGTGTTAAATATTTATATCTTTAATAGAATTAATACATAAAAAACTATATAATCAGAGTACTAAATTGGGAGGAATATGTATGGCAAAAACTGATAGATTGTCTGAATACGTAAAGGAACAGCCTCTATTGTGGGCTGATAGAAAGCGTTATTTCGGTCTCCCTATTTCATTTACTAAGTACAGCTTTGATTCAGATAAGCTCTATGTCAAGAAGGGTTTGTTTAATACTATTTCTGACGAAGTGCTTTTATACAGAGTTCTTGATGTAACTTTGGTTAGAAAGCTTGGACAGAAAATATTTGGAGTTGGATCTGTAGTTTTGAAAACTGCAGATCAGACATATCCAACTCTTGAACTTAAGAATATTAAGGACTCCGAACGTGTAAGAACTGCTCTCAGCAATATTGTTGAGAAGGAACGTAACGAGAAGAGAGTTCTTGGCAAGGAGATGTTCGGCGCAGCTGGTGCTTTTGAGCATGAATCACATATGCACGATGGAGATGGGATTATGGATTTCATCGACGGCGACGGACATATGGGACATATTTGATTGATTAGAGGTTTTGAGTGGAGACTAGATTAGACAGATATGGAGACGTCAGAGAGGCGAAGATTAATCAGCTTCGCGAGCTGATTGAGCAATCCAAGAAGATTGTTTTTCTTGGTGGCGCTGGTATGTCTACAGAAAGTGGAATCCCAGATTTTAGATCAGGCGATGGACTTTACAATCAGGAGAGTGGACTTGAGTATAGAGCTGTAGATGTTATTTCTCACTCTTTCTTTATGGAGCACCCTGAGGACTTTTATGATTTCTATAAGCGTAAGCTTTTATATCCAGATGCTAAGCCTAACAAGGGTCATAAGGCTTTGGTTCGTCTTGAACGTCAGGGTAAGCTTATGGCTATTATCACTCAGAATATTGACAGACTTCATCAGGATGCAGGTTCCAAGAAGACTATTGAACTCCACGGATCAGTATTCAGAAATCACTGCATGGAATGTGGTAAGAAGTTCAAGATGGAGTACATCATTAGTCACGAAGGTGTGCCACATTGTGATCGCTGTGGTGGTATGATTCGTCCTGATATCACTCTTTACGAAGAGAACTTAGAGCATGATAAGGTAGATGCTGCTATTAAGGCGTTAAAGAAGTGTGATTTGCTTATTATTGGTGGAACTTCTTTGACAGTTTATCCTGCTGCTACTTTTAGTCAGTTTATTAAGCATAACAAGATGGTAATCATCAATAAGTCATCTACGTATCTTGATTTGACTGCTATGCTGTCAATTCACGATAGTCTTGGTGATATCTTGGATGCAGCTATTCCAAAGCGTAAGAAGAGATCTGATGCTGGTAAGAAGCGTAAGAAGACTACTGCAAAGAAGTCTACAGCAAAGAAAACCGCAGCTTCTAAGGCAACATCATCTGCTAAGGCATCTGCAACGAAGAAAACATCTGCTTCAACTGCTAAAAAGCCAGCTACCAAGCCTAAGACAGAAGAATAATGAATGTTACTCTTAACAATATGAAAACAGACCTTATGAAGAAAAAAGATTTCTTCGAGGGGAGAAACCGCAGACTAAGTAATCTGCGGCTTGTTTTTTTTATGCTTACAGCAGTCTTCGTCTGCTTTGGCTTTTTTACAAAGAATCTGATTCCTTTTATTTGCTTATCAGTGTTGTCATTATCAGGATTTGCATATTTGTGCATTATTCATGGTAAAAGCAAGAGTGAACTTAAACTGATTTTAAGCAAAATTGAGTGTCTTGACCGCTATGAATTCCGTTCTAATGGCAATTTTACTAAACTTAAGGATTCAGGAAAAGAATTCTTAAATCCTTTGCACGATTATGCAGCTGATCTTGATTTATTTGGTGATCATTCTGTTTTTTCTTTGTATAACACATCTCACTTTATCTTGGGGCGTAAAGCGTTCGCAGATATGCTTTGTGGTAAAGACTTAAGTTTATTGACGAGAGCTGAAGTAATAAAGAGACAAAATTATGTTAATAAGCTTAGCAGTGATCTTGATTTCTTAATTTGCTATGAGGCGATATCAAACTTAAATAAGATTGCCAGACTTCCTTCTGCTTTGATAAATCTGGCTGACGGACATGATGAGATTAAGGCTTCTTACAAGATGCTTTATAAGCTGTCGCCTATTTTGTGGCTTGTGCCATTAGCTTTATTTATTTTTGGCAATAAGTTCTATAAAGCTGCTGTGCTGTTGGTAATTCTCATAAACATTATTATTTGGTTTTTAACAACACGTAAATTTGCTAAGGATTTTGTAGCTATTGGTAAAGTATCTTCTCAGGCCGAGGCGCTATCCAACAGAATCAATTGCTTCTTTGATGAAAACGGAAATATCACTTCATTTTATGGCGATTATATAAGTGAGGATGCAAAGAAAAGCATTTCTATTCTTAAATCTGCCTGTGCCTGCTGTGCAATTCGTCAGCAGCCTATTATGGCATTGATACTGAACTGTGTATTTCCATATGACCTCTTATGTGCAGATAAGCTGTTTTCATGGCGAATGAAATTCGGTGATAAGTTCATTAAGGACTTAAATGGTATTGCATATATCGAGGCTTTGATGAGCGCCTGTGTTCCGGGACTTATTTCTGATATATCCTGCGTTCCTGAAATAAGGGAAGATAAGATGGCATATTTCAGAGGTTATGATATGAAGCATCCATTACTTAATCCTGAAACTGCTGTTGCTAATTCAATCGAGCTTGATTCACAGTCAATTCTCATTACTGGATCTAATATGAGTGGTAAGACAACACTGATTAGAACGGTTGGACTTATATCTGTTTTGGCATATCTAGGTGCTAAAGTTCCTTCTAGTAGCGCGTCTGTTTCCATAATGAGAGTTATCACATCAATGCGTATTATAGACAGCATTGAAGGTAATATGAGTACTTTTAAGGCTGAACTTGTAAGGATAGGAAATATCGTAAAGGCTTCAGAAGAAGGAAGACCTATGCTGTTCCTGATAGACGAGATTTTCCGTGGTACTAATTCTGCTGATAGAACTGATGGAGCTCAGGCTGTTTTAAGTAAACTTAAGAAGCCTTATATCTCGGGTTTTATGACTACACATGATTATGCATTGTGCGACAGAGTGACTTCAAATGAGGGGTTTGAAAACGTTGCTTTTTATCATTTTAGTGAAAAATATGAGGGGGAAAATATAATATTCGATTATAAGCTTAAACAGGGCATTTCTAATGAATCAAATGCCAAGTTTTTGATGGGTTTGGTAGGTATAATGTAAGAAGGTAGAAAATGTGATTATTCTATCCACATTTTTGCCACAATTTGGTTGACCTAACCATTTAAGTATTATAAATTATTAATATGTTCGAACAGCTTAGAAATTATAATTCGTTGATTATTGATTATTCATTCATCCGTGAGTTCGGTGGTACCGAGCTGTTATCTGCTTTGCTTGATATGGTAACCGAGACTCGTAAGGATGTATATGTAAGTAAGTCTTTTAAGTTATTCCATTACTGTGTTTTACATCAGGCTGATGAGAAGACTTCATCTGCAACAAGAGCTATGCGTGATTTTTGTACAGTTCTTTTGCAGGATAAGCTTTTACACTCTGTTCAGGCTACTGAGACATGTGATTTGTTAGAGAAGGTTAGTACGCTTGAAAACTCATGTTTAATAATTGCGCAGAATGGTATTTTTGCTAAGAGAATTAAGGAGAAGATGCCTGCGTATTTGGGTGACATAATCGTCATTAATAAGGATAAGGAATACATGCTGTGTCATGGTGTTGGAGAATATGTTGCTAACGTTCCTGAGGTTGAGATTTCTCCTCTTGCTTCACTTGATAAGTATCTTGATGCTCCTGTTTATTGTAACGTCGGAGATACACTACAGACTGGAAGTAAGTCTACAGTAACTCTCGAGAAGAGAATTTCTGCTGGCGCTGAAGGAATGGTATTTACTACCAACAACCCTAAATATGTAGCAAAGATTTACCATAAGGGTATAATCACTCCTCTTCGCTGGAAAAAGCTTCAGGTTCAGGTTGATATGGGCCTTAATTCTATTGGTTTGTGCTGGCCTCAGGATCTTCTTTTCTATAAGGGAATCCCTGTAGGTTATACAATGATTACTGGTAAGGGTAAGACAATGGGTAATGTATTTGATGGCCCAGATGCTCTTTTGAATAGTTTCCCTGACTGGAAGAGAATTGATATTGTTACATCTCTTTGTGATCTCCTTGAGAAGTATATGTATCTTCATATGCATGATATTGTCGCTGGTGACATTCAGATGAAGAACTCATTGCTATACTCTTCTAATTCTATCTATCTCATCGATATGGATAGTGTTCAGGTTGGAAATCTCCCTTGTCCAGTAGGTACAGAGGAATTTACTGACCCTAGGTTATGGGGTATGAATTTTGCGAGTTTCCTTCGTAAGTTAGAAGATGAGGATTATTCAATTGCAATGCTTGTTTTCTCATTGCTGTTCTGTGGACTTCATCCTTATGCTACACGTAATGGAGCAGATACTTTAAGAGAAGAAATTCTTGAGAAGAATTTCCCATATACTCTTGATAATTCAGATGAAGAGCATATTCCTAAGGGTGGATATAATTTTATCTGGAGAGCTTTGCCAGACAGAATTCGTGAGATGCTTTATAACACATTTAAGCTCGGCAAGTCCTATGAAGCAATCGAATGGTATGATGCTGTTCTTACTTATAAGGAAGCTCTGGCTGCAGGTACACTTGAGGATCAGGAATCTTATAAGGCTTTTCCAAATATGGATTATAAGCCTACTGAGCCAAGTCCAGTTGCTACATCGAAGTTCACACCTAAGACATTCTCACCTCAAAGTGCTGCCGGTAAGGCTGCAGCGGCCAAGAAGGATTTCAGGTCTGCGGTTACAAGTGTAAATAGCGATAATCCTTTTGCTGCAGTTGCTAACAGTGGTTCTAGCAGTTCTCCACTTGCATCAGCATCAAGAACAAATAATGCAGTTCATGCTGGTTATGGCGGTAACGTTTCAGTAGGGCAGAAGAAGCCTGAACCAGCACCAGCTCCAGACGATAAGAAGGGCAATGGTGGCGGACTCTTCAATTTATTTAAGAAAGGTTGATAACAAAAATGGTTGATAACGGTTTTAACGCTTCAGATTTTGGTAATAGTACAAAGAGAAGACTTCCAATCTGTTTTTGCTTGGATACATCTGGTTCCATGATGGGTGAGCCAATCAAGCAGCTTAATCAGGGATTAGCAAGCTTCCTGGCTTCTATTAAGGCAAACGATGATACAAGATCTGCTACTGACGTATCAATTATTACTTTTGGTTCTTCCGTTGAGATTGTTATGCCTTTCGGTAAGATTTCTGATGAAGGACTTCCTGATATTAAGGCTTCTACAACAATGACTCCTATCGGTGAGGGTATTCTTACTGCTTTGGAGCTTTTAGATGCACGTAAGGCAGGATATAAGGAGCAGGGTATTAAGTACTATCAGCCATGGCTTGTCGTTATTACTGATGGTGCTCCTCAGGGCCCAAATGCTATGGCAAATATGGAGACTGCTATTAAGGCTTGTAATGAGCTTGAGAAGAACGACAAGCTTGTTATCTTTAATATCGGTGTTGGTAACTCCGTTGACTTTGATATTTTGAAGAGAGTTTCAATTAAGAGAGAAGAGCCTATTTCTGTATCATCAGGAGACTTCGGTAAGCTCTTCGAGTTTTTAGGTTCTTCTTCATCTTCAGTTGTATCATCTGGTATGAGTGATGATCAACTTTATAATCTTTCAACTGAGCCAGAAGGTGAGTCAGTTGATGTTGATGATTTCTTTAAGTTTGTTGAGTAAAAGTTATGTCTAAGGTTACAGTTGCTGCAGTTACAATGATGGGAAATAAACACAAGAACCGTGGGGTTCCTTGTGAGGATTCATCTATAGCGATAGAAAAGAATGGAGTTTCTTGTGTCGTAGTAGCAGATGGTGCTGGATCAAAGCAGTATACACATGCAAAGCTTGGTTCCAAGAGTGCCTGTGATTCTATTTCTGACTTACTCTGTAATCACTTTGATGCTCTCTATGATGAGAATCGTGAAGCGGCTGTTAAGTCCATTGTAATGGCAACAGTACATATTGGTTTTAGTAAACTCATTGAGCAGTATAAGCTCGATTCGTTAGAAAGACTATCCTGTACATTGTTATTCTGCGCTGTTAAGGACAGACGAGTATTGATTGGTCACATCGGCGATGGTTTGATTGCAGGTGTAACTCCTTCCGGTGTTCGTCCAATTACAATGCCTCAAAATGATAAAGCAGGACATACATATTTTGTAACTGCTCCTCATGCTGCTGATTATTTAAGATTTATTAAGACAACAGTTGATGATTTGCATGGTGTTGCCTTAATGACTGATGGTGTTCAGGATTCTGTATATGACGATAACTCTGGCCTTGTTAAGCCTGTAGTAGCTCGTATGGTGGAGACTGCAAAGGAAGGCCGCGGAAAGTGTGAAGAAGAGATTAATTCGATTCTGGAGCAGTATATTGTAGGTGCTTCGAATATGAGCGATGACTCTTCGTTTGGTGTATTGCTTTTTGATGAGACAAAGGCACCTGATACTAACAATCTGCCATCAAGTGCTACTGCTTTTCCAAGAAGTGACGATAATTTTAAGGATTTGCAGAATTCAATGATTCCATCTGTTAAGGCTGCTAAAGAGATTATTGCTAATGCGGCTAATAATAAGCCTGAAGATGCAATCCTGCCTGACGGTGTTCCTGTTAAGACTGAAGAGGACGAAGAAGTTAAGCAGGAAACTCCTAAGATTGAAGAACCTAAGGTTATAAAGCCGGAGCCAGAATTGCCAAAGGCTGAGGAGAAAAATGAAGAAAAAGCTGCTAAGAATTCTATTTTGCTTAAAGTGATTGCTGGTGTAGAATTTGTAGTAATAATTGCGTTGTTGATTAAGATTTTATTGGGGGCATAAATGGAGAGAGAAGAGAAGAAATATGCCATTTTGCCAGGAGTTAAAACACCTGATATCAAGGCTATTGTAGGTGCTGCTTCTGACTTTACTAATCCGGGAGTAGAGGATTTACAAATTAAGGGATTTGATCATAGGAAGACTCTCGAGACTGGTTCTGATGCTAAGGCTCCAACAGCTGAAGATATCGCTAAGCTCAATGCTCTTGGTGATAAGGTGGCTGAAGAAGAAGCTCGTTCCGCTGAAGAATCCAGAAAGAAGATGGAAGCTATTAAGCAGGCTGTTTCTGCGCCAGAGAATCTTTCTTCTCTGCAGAAAGCTGCTGCTAAGGTTGTCTCTGAAGAGAAGAAGGAAATTATTGAGAAGGAGCAGGCTGAGAAGGCTTTGAAGGCTGCAGAGGAAGAAGCTAAGCTTAAGATGCGTGAAGAGCGTCGACTGGCTCAGCAGAAGGTTCTCGAAGAGACACTTGCCAAGAAGGCTGAGTTGCAGGAGAAAAATCGTAAGGCTGCTGAGGAGAAGGCTGCAGCTGAAGCTAAGGCTAAGAAGGAAGAGCTGAAGGCTCAGAAGATTGCAGAAGCCAAGGCAAAGAAGGAAGAAGATGCATCTAATCCTAAAGCTAATGAGGATGATGATTATAAGGCTTGGGTTAAGGCAAAGCGAGAAGCTGCTATTGCTGAGGCTACTAAGAAGAATGCTCTTAAGGCTGCACCTAAGGAAGTACCAGCTACGCAGGAAACTCCTAAGCAGGAAGAAACTATTCAGAAGGCAGATGATGAAAAGCCATCTGTTGCTGATATAGCTCCAGTTCCAGAGCGTAAGTTGCCACCGGTTGCAGAAGAATCAACTGGAGATGAGCCTAAGGAAGAATCGATTCCTAAGAAGGAAGTAGCAACTGAAGCTCCGATTGCTTCCGCGAGTGAGACTTTAGATGATTTCTCAGAATTTCTCTGATTAGTAAGTAAAAATATTTATCAAACAATAAGGACCCATCAGGGTCCTTTGTTTTTGCTTTAAGTAAGAGCTACAAGAAGTATGTAAATGGCGTCAATAATTAATGCACCAAGGCAGATTGTAAGCCATGTCTTAGGAACTGAAAATCCCTTCTTTTTCTTCAGGTGATCATGAATAGGAGTAATTACATTTTTAAGAATAATAATCTTCTTTTTTGTAAGTCTGCCAATTGTAATTTTAAGAATAGATAATCCACCGTCGATAAGAAATGGTAGACAGATAATAAGATAAGCAAATGGCATTTTGACGTACATAAGATAAAAGGCTATAAAAAAACCTATTGCTCTTGATCCTGCATCTCCCATAAGCATCTTTGAAGGGTAGTGGTTGAACCAAAGGTATGAGATTAATGTACAGATAAGACCAAGACCTAATACGAGAGCATTAGTTGTTATCGTTTGTCTGATAACAGCTACTATTATGCTTGTTATTAATGTTAGTACAGTAAGTGTTCCTGATAGTCCATCAACACCATCAGTTGCATTTGTAGCATTGATTGATACTACAAATAGTATGCATGCTAAAACGGCATATAGAATTAAATTAATTTCTACAGATATTCCTGTTATGCCTAGCTTTACGGCATAACCAAAGAAGTTTACGAGTAATATTCCACCAATTAATGCAATAACGAAATCTAAGGCGCCCTTTGAGTATTCTCCCCAAGGTGTTTTTGCACGGTCATCAAGAAATCCGATGATTGACATTATGAGCATTAAGAAAAGCATAATATAAATGTCAATATCAACTTCACAGAAGATGCAGCTAACTATAATAAAAACTAATGTGAAGTATATTCCTACTCCAGTTGGCTTACCAATGTTAACTTCAGAGCCAATGGCAAACTTACGGCCTCTGTCGTGACCTAAAATCTTTTTACCACCAGGCAGGAAATAAAGCATAACAAAACACAGGATAAGACCTGATAAAGATGCTCCAATTATTCTTACTAGATCTGACATTTATGCCTCCTAAAATACCCTTAAACCCGTGTAATTATAATGTGAATCTGTTATAATTTCTATCTATTTATTTTAATTAGGAGTTTACTCATGGATTATAAGTCCGTCATAGCAAAAAATTTATCAGTAATTTCAAACCTTCCAGAAGAGCAGATTATGAAGCTCATCGAGATTCCACCACAAAAAGATATGGGTGATTATGCTTTTCCTTGCTTTACTCTTGCTAAAACAATGCGTAAAGCGCCTCAGATGATTGCGTCAGATTTGGCTGGTGAAACTTCTTTGACAGAGAATGGTGTATTTGAAGTAAAGAATGTTGGCCCATATCTTAACTTCTTTATTGACAGAAGCAGCTACGCTAAGGATGTAATCGCATCCATTAATGAGAAGGGCTTTGGTTATGGCTCTTCAGATATGGGTAATGGTCAGAACACTATCGTTGAGTTCTCATCTCCTAATATTGCCAAGCCATTCCATGTAGGCCATGCATTTACTACTGTTCTTGGTAACTCTTTGTCCAGAATTTACGATAAGCTCGGATATAACGTAATTCGTATGAATCACTTAGGTGATTATGGTACACAGTTCGGTAAGCTCATTACAGCATACAGACTCTGGGGCGATGAAGCAGCTCTTAATGAAGATCCAATTAAGGAACTTCTCAGAATTTATGTTAAGTTCCATGATGAAGCTAAAAATGATGAGAGCTTGGAAGTTTCTGCAAGAGAGAACTTCAAAAAACTCGAGGATGGATGTGCTGAGGAAGTTGCACTCTGGCAGAAATTCAGAGATGAGTCTTTGGTAGTATTTAATAAGCTTTATAACAGAATTGGTGTTCAGTTTGATAACTATAATGGTGAGTCATTCTACAGTGATAAGATTCCGGCAGTGGTTGATATGCTTCGTGAGAAGAATCTCTTGGAAGAGAGTGAAGGCGCGCAGGTTGTAAGACTTGATGATGAGAAACTCCCACCATGTATCATCCTTAAGAGTGATGGTACAACAATTTATGCGTCAAGAGATTTGGCAGCTGTTCTTTACAGACTTAATGAGTATAACTTCAACAAGAATATATATGTTGTAGGTATTCCTCAGGAACTTCACTTCAAGCAGGTATTTGGAGTTCTTCGTAAGGCCGGATACAAGTGTGCTGATGACTGCGTACATGTAGGATTTGGTCTTGTTAAGTTTAAGAATATGAAGTTCTCTACTCGCGAGGGTAATATTGTTCTTCTTGAAGATCTCTTAGATGAGGCGGTAAAGAAGACTCGCGAAGTAATAGAGGAGAATGCAAAGCAGCGTGGACAGGATATGTCTGAGGAAGAGATAACTGAGATTGCAGAGAAGGTTGGCATTGGCTCAGTTATCTATACCTATGTTAAGTCTGGCCGTGAGAAAGATATCGTATTCTCATGGGAAGATATGCTCAATTTCAATGGCAACTCCGCTCCTTATCTTATGTATACATATGCAAGAACTCGTTCTATTATTCGTAAGGCAGAAGAAGCTGGTCTTAAGCCAACTTCTGATAAGGATGTAATTGCTACTTTGACTTCTGACGATGAGTATGAGGTTATTTCTAATCTGGCAAGCTTTGAGGATGCAGTTAAGAAGGCCGCTGAGATATACGAACCATTTGTTATTTCCCGTAATATCTTTGAGACAGCTTCTTCTTTCAATTCTTTCTATAACAACTGCAGAATCTTAGGCGAAGGTGTTGATAAGACTACATCTGAAGCTCGTCTTGCACTTTGTGAAGCTGTATGTAACACATTGAGGTCAGGACTTAATCTCTTAGGTATTGAGACAGTAGAGAGGATGTAATTTATTATGGAGATGATGCCAGATTTTAAGGATATTAAGTATCAAAGACCCGATCTTAATGTAATTACCGAAGGTATTAGAGATTTAAGACTTCGTCTTATGACTACTCAGGATATTGATCAGGCATCTGAGATTCTCCTTGAATATGAAAAGCTCATAGCTGATTTTAATACTATGTATGAGCTTTGTATCATTCTCCATGACTTGGATACATCGGATGAATTCTATACAGATGAGCTCGAGTATTATGATGAGGCAACAGCTTCATTAAGCGAACTTTCTTCTGCTATGCTTCAGGTAATGGTTAACTGCCCTTGTGCAGATAAGATTAAAGAGAAGTTTGGCGAGATGATTTTCCGTAAGGCCGCTAATCATAAAGAGACTATTTCTCCTGAAGTTATTGATGATTATGCACAGGAATCATCCTTACAAAATGATTATTCTCAGATTCAGTCGGAGGCTTCTATTGAGTTTGAAGGTAAGACTTTGAACCTGAGCCTTTTATCTCCTTATCTTGAGTCTACCAGGCGTAAGACTCGTAAGGATGCTCATAAAGTATTAGATGAATACTATATGGGCAAGAAGGAGACCTTCGATAAAATTTATGACGATATGGTCAAGATTAGAACTAATATCGCCAAGAAGCTTAACTGCGAGACTTATACTGAGCTTGGATATAAGCTAATGGAGCGTTATGACTATAATGCCAACGATGTTGAGAAATTCAGAGAGGCGATTGTTAAGTACATCGTTCCTTTGACCGTTCAGATTAGAAAACTTCAGAAGGAAAGACTTGGTGTCGATGACCTTATGTTCTACGACCTTCCTACTCTTTTTGATAAGGGTAACCCAGTTCCATCAATTCCTGGTATTAGTTATGAGCATGTAGCAGGTGAATTCTTCGCCAAGATTTTCGGATCCAGCCCAAGCTTTTTTGAAGTTTTATCAGAGCATGGTTTTACAGATTTACTTTCACGTCAGAATAAGTCTACAGGTGGATACTGTATGTACTTAGACGGTTATGCAATTCCATATATTTTTATGAATGGTAATGGTACTGCTGATGATGTAGCTACTATTGTACATGAAGGTGGTCATGCATATGCAGCGGTTAAGAGTGCTGACGTATCTCCATTTGCTGAATGCCTATCTCCAACTCTTGAGACATGTGAGATTCATTCAACATCCATGGAGTTTTTATCTTATCCATTCATGGAAATGTTCTATGGCGAAAAGGCAGAACAGTATCGTGAACTTCATATGACTCAGGCTTTGCTGTTCCTACCATATGGATGTATGGTGGATGAGTTCCAGCACATTATTTATGACAATCCTGAGATGACTCCGGATGAACGTCATGGTGTATGGAAGAGGTTAGAGGAGAAGTATCAGCCATTTATAAAGTATGATGAGGATCATCCTTTCCATGAGATGGGCGGAGCCTGGATGAAGAAGGATCATATTTTTACTTCACCGTTTTACTACATTGACTATTGTCTGGCTCATATTTGTGCTTTACAGCTTTGGGATTTATCCAGAGAAGATATGAAGCTTGCTTTGATGAAGTACAACAAGCTTTGCTCCCTTGGTGGTACAGACACATTCTTAAATCTTTTGAAGCAGTCTGAATTAGACAGCCCATTCGATGTAAATGTAATTAAACGTATTGCTTATGCATGTTGTGATTTCTTAAATCTATGAGACTTCCCGATGAATTTATAACAAGAATGAAAGCACAGATTAAGTCCTCTGGTATTACAGAGGATGGATTTTTTGAGAGCTTTGATACAGATGGTCTTAAGGGAATACGTATTAATCGTATGAAGTCGTCCGAAGAAGAATATGAGTTAATTTTAAGCGCTCTTGGAGTAAGTCAGAAAAAAGTTGATTGGTGTGACAGCGGTTTTTATGTTGGTGAAGATGTATCTGGTAATTCTCCTTACTATCATGGAGGTGTGTTTTATCCTCAGGAGCCTTCTGCGATGCTTCCTGCTCAGGTATTATCTGCAAAGCCAGGTGATATTGTTATGGACCTCTGTGCAGCGCCTGGTGGCAAATCGTGTCGTATTGCTGAGGATTTGAAGGGAGAAGGTATCTTAATAGCAAATGAGATATCTGAGAACAGAAGTAAGGCACTTCTTCGTAATATAGAGAGAATGGGTCTTTCCAATGTAGTAATCCTTAATGAAGATCCAATTAATATGCGTAAAGTACTTCCTCTTTGTGCAGATAAGATAATTGTTGACGCTCCATGTTCTGGAGAAGGAATGTTCAGAAGAGATCCTGGTGCCGTTAAGTCATGGGAAAAATATGGACCTTTAACATGTAGCGAGATTCAGGCATCAATTTTGGAAAGCGCAGATATGATGCTTAAGCCAGGAGGAGACCTTGTTTACTCTACCTGTACTTTTTGTGAGTTAGAAGACGAGGAACAGATTGCTGACTTTTTATCCAAGCACCCTAACTACACTATCGTTGCTCATCCTGAGATTGCTGGTGTTACTCATGCAGGTGAGAATTCAAAAGCTCCAGGAAGTATGCGTATCTGGCCTCATTTAAGTGAGGGAGATGGTCATTTCTGTGTTCATCTTCATAAGGCGGAAGATGAATCATTTGTTCCTGAATTAGAACTATACCCGAGATCTGACAAGAAATCTTCTTCACGTAATCTTAAGGAGAAGGATTCAGTTCTTGATTTTATGAGTGATATTTTAAGTAAAGATGCACTTGATAACTTCAGAAAAAACATTCTTCCATGCCTGATGGTTAATGGCTCTCATATCTTCATTCCTGCAATGGATGTCAGGGCTTTACGTGGTCTTAAAACAGTTAAGAATGGTCTTTATCTGGGAGAGACAAAGGCAACATCCAAGGGCGTTATTCTGACTCCATCACATTCATTAGCGCTAGCTCTTGATAAAGCAGATATTAAGGAAGAATCAAAAACTAATTTCTCCTATGATGACAATAGTGTTCTTCGTTACCTTAAGGGGGAGACATTAACTACAGATCCTGGTAAGAAGGGAAATGTAGTTATCACTGTTGATGGTTATCCGTTAGGATTTGGCAAAAGAAGTACAGACGGTATTATTAAGAATTTATATCCAAAGGCATGGAGGCTTTTATGAGAATAGTGATTGCAACAGGTAATAAAGATAAAGTTCGTGAAATTAACGAACTTTTGGAAGGAACTGATTTTGAAGCAGTATCTATGAAGGATGCTGGAATCTCATGCGATATTGTAGAGGATGCTGATTCTTTCCGTGGTAATGCATTAATTAAGGCAGAGACTGTAGCAAAATATACTGATGACTATGTTCTCGCAGACGATTCTGGTCTATGCATCGATGCGTTAGATGGCGCACCAGGAATCTACTCAGCAAGATTTTGTGGTGAGAACTCTACATATGAAGAGAAGTTTGCCAAGATTTTTGAGATGCTTAAGGACGTTCCAAATGAGAAGAGAACTGCGCATTTTACATGTGCTATAGCTGTAGTTTTGCCTGATAAGACAAGCTTTACAGTAGAGGAGTATTTCGAAGGAGTGCTTCAGGAGCAACCATCTGGCCTTAATGGATTTGGTTATGACCCAATTTTCTATGTTCCCGAGTATGAAATGACTTCAGCGCAGATGAGTCCTGAACAGAAGAATAGTATGAGCCATAGAGGTAAAGCTCTTCGCAAGGCTGTTGAACAAATCCTTAAAAAGTGCTAATATTCAACGACACAAAAACAACTGTCCACCGTGCGTGGACTTTTGAGAATTAAATAAGGAGTACTTAATGTCCGAGCCTATCGAATATTATCTTGTAGATAAGAAGGTATTACCGGAAGTCTTTGTTAAAGTAATGGAAGTTAAGCAGCGCCTTAATACAGGTGAATCTTCTTCTGTTAATGAAGCGGTTAGAAAGACCGGACTCTCAAGAAGTGCGTATTATAAGTATAAAGATTCTGTACTTCCTTTCTTCGAGGCAACTAACGGCAAGAAGGTTACACTTCTTATTACTGTGGAGAATTTCCAGGGTATTCTTGCTTCAATCATTAGTGTTATTTCAGCAACCAAGGCAAGTATACTTACTATTAATCAGAATATTCCGATTAATGGTCTTGCTGATATCTCAATCTCTCTTGATACAGCTTCTATGTTTGGTTCTGTTGAAGATATTATGAATGAAATAAATAAAATAGCAGGCGTACGTAAGTGCACCGTGCTTAGTAGAGAATAAGTAATTAATTTTTAGGAGATATATTAATGAAGAACGTAGTTATTTTAGGTTTTGGTGTTGTTGGTTCAGGTGTAGCTGAAGTTATTGCTATGAACTCTGACAAGATTGAGAAGCATGTAGGTGATAAGGTTCAGATCAAATATATTCTTGATTTGAGAGATTTCCCAGGAAATCCATTCGAGCAACTCGTAACTCATGATTCAGAAGTTGTATTTAATGATCCTGAAGTAAACGTTTTTGTTGAGACTATCGGAGGCTGTGGTGTAGCTTATGCATTTACAAAGAGAGCTCTATCAAGTGGTAAGAGCGTTGTTACTTCCAATAAAGAGCTTGTTGCTACACACGGTCCAGAGCTTATGGAGATTGCTAAGCAGAATGGATGTATTTACCTTTACGAGGCTGCTGTAGGTGGTGGTATTCCAATCATCAGACCTTTGCACAGATGCTTGGCTGCCAATAAGGTTGTCAGAATTGCTGGTATCGTTAATGGTACAACAAACTATATTCTTACTAATATGAGGGATGCTGGTGTATCTTACGATGAGGCTTTAAAGCAGGCTCAGGCAAATGGTTATGCCGAGCAGAACCCAACTGCTGATGTAGAGGGTATTGATGCTCAAAGAAAACTTTCAATTCTTTCATCCATTGCTATGGATGGTGCTTATGTTTCTCCTGATGAGATTACTGCTGTAGGTATTTCCAAGGTTACTTTGGATGATATTCTTTTCGCGCAGAAGGTTGGATGTAAGGTTAAGCTTCTTGCTGTATTTAATAATACTTCTGAAGGTAAGCCAGTATCTTATGTGGCTCCACATTTTGTAAAAGAATCCTCTATGCTTAATTCTGTTGAGGATGTATTTAATGCAGTATTAGTTGAAGGAAACGCATTAGGCGAGTCCATGTTCTATGGCCGTGGTGCTGGTAAGCTTCCTACAGCGTCTGCTGTAGTTGGTGATATTCTAGAGGCTGTTTTGCCTGTAGATGCTATTGCATATTCTCATAACTGGGTTGTGCCAGCAGAAGGTGAGCGAGTTACACTTCCATATGAAGAAGCTTATTCAAATATCGTACTTTGGGGTGATACTGCTGCTGAGAACTTGAAGAGTGCTTTTGCTGGTCTTGATGTTGAAGTTGCACTTGATGGTGAACAGTCTGCTGTCTTTGTTAAGAATATTGCTAATAAGGAGATCGAGAGTAAGGTATCTGCTATAGCTGATGTAAAGTGGATGCATCTTTACGAATAATAGTTTCTATTAAATTTACTAATAAAGCAAAATAAAAGCACCGACGGAAATAATCGGTGCTTTTTATGTGGATTACTATAATTAATTAAATCTGATTATCAGAATACTCACGATACATAGTCGCTAGCTCTATCATCTCACTGTTCATCTTAATCTGTAGCTTTGATATTTCCTTCAAGTCCTTGCTCTCGAGAGAATTCTTAATGTGAGTGAAGATAGAAGTATTCTCTGTAGAATTCTTGGCGAGATCATACTTAATCTTCTCGATATCAGACCACATCTCATCATCAACTGGATTGCTGATAGTGTGCTTCTTGGTATAGCTTCTAATCTTTCTTAAGTTGTTAGGAACGATTCTGTCCAAGAGCTCATACTGCCATCTGTCGAGCATAGCATGTGAATAAGAAGAGAGAATCTTCTCGTTAAATACGCCACCGGCACAAAGGATTTCAGTTGTTCCGTTTGCTTCTAAGAAGTGCTTTAAGGAATCATATACTGTGGCAGCAGGAGCGCCAAACAATCTGTCGCGTTCATCTTCGCTCATATCCTCGAAGATATCGTCCTCGCATCTGTAAAGCTTATCCTGAACAAGATAGTCAGATGGAGCTCCATACGGCTTTGTAAACTCAGCTTCGAGTTCCTTGGATGACTTTTTTGAATTCCATACATAATCAATACCATCAAGCATGCACTGATAAATAGCAGAGAGGCAAAGATATGTATTTGTATGTGGGTTAGGGGAACGAAGCTCAAATCTCGTAGCCTTATCAGACTCCATGGAACGAACAAGGCCAAGAAGTACTGATCTGTTACGGGAAGGAGTTAATACATCCTTACCAATTGAAGCTACAGCGTGAGTTGGAGCCTCAAATCCAGGCTGTAATCTGTTAAATGCATCTGTAGTAGCAGATACGAATGGGTTAATGAGATCATAGTTCTTCATGATACCCATAAGTGATCCCCATCCAATACGTGTGAGGTAATCGCTCTTCAAATCCTTAGGTGCGAAGAGGTTAACTCGTCTGCCATCCTTAAGGAAAGCAACGACGTTAACATGTGTATGCTCACCAGAACCTGCAACACCAGGAATTGGCTTGGCATCGAAGCTTACTTCAAGACCATGCATACGGAAGATTTCCTTAATAAGGATTCTGGCAGTGAGCTCATAGTCTGCACCCTGCAAAGCATCAGAATACTTCCAGTCAACCTCTAACTGCTCCATAATGGAGTGGAAATCACCAGAAGAAGTAACAGCAGCCTTAACACCACCAACTTCCTTATGGCCCATCTCAGGATTAAAGCCATACTGGTCAAGAATCATGATTACCTGTTCGAGAGCAGTTCTTACTACACCCTTGGTACGCTTCCAGTAGGATTCCTTCAACACCTGCGAAATGGAGAGCTGCTCTGTAGAAATCTTCTCGTCAGGAGAATTTACCCAGAACTCAAGCTCTGTTGCTGTGATAAGGGTAATTTTCTTTAAGTCTTCTGGCTCGAATCCATACTCTTCGCACAAATCCTTGCTGTTCTTCAAAATCTCAGTAACTCGCTTCTCGAAATATTCAGCGGATCTCTTCAACACAGATCTTGAGCATACGGCTTCGTCGTTATGGTAGAGATAAGAAGGGATTCTTAATGTACCAATAGGAAGCCCAGTCTTGCTGTCCAGGTGCTCGTAGTTATAATCGATATACCATACAACATCAACATCAGGTACCAAATCAACCTTACCGTCGTTCAATGTAGCGATACCAGGGAGGACTACTGAAGAGCCATCAGTCTGAACAGCCTGTCCATTGAGATAATTCTCCAGGTGATCATGGAAGTCTGCGATAGGGATTTTCTCGTCTGTATCGTTACCTGCTAAGTCAACACCCTGCAAAGAAACGAATTTGATTTCTGGATGTGCCTCGAGAATAGTAGTGATGTCTGCAACTGAATGCTTCTCGGCAGGAATAATACAAAGTAAATCGGGGTTTACTTTAAAATCTGTCATATGTTGATACCGTCCTTAATAAATCTCCATTGCAGATTCTACCATAGTACTGCCATAAAATTAACTTGTTTTTATTTATTATGTGTAGCAAAATTTATCCTATGATTTCTGATGATTATCGTTTTTTTCGTATAGATTCACTTGGAAAAGGTATTTTTGTTAAATGCCTTTTTGCTGTATTGCTTCTGGTTAAGTGTTCGGTATACCTGTTCCCGATAGGGGATCCTGATTTTTCTGAGTTTATGATTTGGCTTCAAAGGCAGACGGAAAATCCTGATATGATGCAGATTGATTTTGAATCGATGCCTTTTACTGTCGAGAATGCTATATATGTATGCCATATGCTCTCGGCTAATTTTATTCTCATCATGGGAGCTGTCTTATATGCTGGGGCTTATATCAGACAGTATAGAATTAACCATCAGCCTAATAAAGCGGGAGCTTCTGGTTATCTGATTCCACCTAAGTATCTTAAGGTCATAAGTGTCCCAGCTTTTATTGGAAGATCCCTTCTTTTGGCTCTTTGTGTAGCTATTATTTTTATACCTGCACTGTACTTCGTGTTGCTTTTGTTCTTGGGGTTTATTATAATTTGCCCTTGTGTCGCGATGTATCCGGCTTGCTACTTATCAGGTGATACTGGTTTGTTTAAGAGCTTCTCGGAGATGGTTAAGGTTATTAAGGGCTATTACATCATCAATATGCGCACAATGTCGATGCTTATGCTGATGTATTTTCTGGGAGATTATATTTCTTCCGGACTTATGCGAGTACTTCCTGCTGTCGCATATGTATTAGGCCCATTAGTATCAGTCTTCGTTGCTTTGGTAGCGGGACGATATGTTGGAATAATCTACTGCAGGATGAGAGAAGTCCCTGGTGGACTCAGAATGCGTAATCATGCTTCTGTTAAGTAAGACAGAAACTGAATAAATAGAAAAAAATAAAACGGAGGGGTTTTATAATGGACCACAATGAGTATGCTATCCAAAAGCATAAGGAATGGGCTGGTAAAATCGAGGTTATTACTCGTGCACCTGTAAGCTCAAAGGAAGACCTTGCTACAGCTTATACACCTGGTGTTGCTGCACCTTGTCTTGAGATTTCTAAGGACACAGATCTTTCCTATGTTTATACTAGAAGATCTAATCTCGTAGCAGTAGTTACAGATGGTACTGCAGTTCTTGGCCTTGGTGATATTGGTCCAGAGGCTGGTATGCCGGTTATGGAAGGTAAGTGTGCACTCTTTAAGGCTTTCGGTGATGTAGATGCATTCCCTCTTTGTATCCGTTCCAAGGAAGTTGACGATATCGTTAATACAGTTAAGCTCCTTGCTGGTTCTTTTGGTGGTGTAAACCTCGAGGATATCTCTGCTCCTCGTTGCTTTGAGATTGAAAAGAGACTTAAGGAAGATCCTGAAGTTGATATCCCTATCTTCCACGATGATCAGCATGGTACAGCTGTTATCACACTCGCTGGTATGATTAATGCTCTTAAGCTTGTTGGCAAGAACATGGATGATATCGCTGTTGTTGTTAACGGTGCTGGTGCTGCTGCTACAGCTATCACAAAGCTTCTTATCGCTCGTGGTCTTAAGGATGTAGTTCTTTGTGACAGAGCTGGTGCTATCTACGCTGGAAGACCTAACAATATGAATCCTGCTAAGGAAGAGATCGCTTCTATTACTAATCAGAAGGGTAAGAAGGGAACACTTGCTGAGGTTCTTGTTGGTGCTGATGTTTTCGTTGGTGTTTCTGCTCCTGGCGTTTTGACAGCTGAGATGGTTGCTACAATGGCTAAGGATCCTATCGTATTTGCATGTGCTAATCCTACACCAGAGATTATGCCGGATGAGGCTAAGAAGGCTGGTGTTGCTGTTATGGCTACAGGACGTTCTGATTTCCCTAACCAGGTAAACAACGTCCTTGCTTTCCCAGGTATCTTCCGTGGTGCTCTTGATGTTAGAGCTTCCGATATCAATGATGCGATGAAGCTTGCTGCAGCAGATGCTATTGCTTCTATCGTATCTGACGATGAGCTTAAGGCTGATTACATTCTCCCTGATGCTTTTGATCCACGTGTTGGTAAGGCTGTAGCAAGTGCAGTTGCTAAGGCTGCCAGAGATACTGGTGTTGCCAGACTCTGATTAATTGTCTGATTAAGTAAACTAATAAAGCCTGTGGGATTTCCTGCAGGCTTTTTTATGTGTTGTGCCAACTATATTTATGTTAATAAAACGTAAATCTCGTGGTATGATATCCGCATGGAAAAATTACAAGTCATGATTATTGGATGCGGTCGAGTTGCATCGAAGCATCTTAAGGCTATATCAAAAAACTCCAAGAGCTGTGAATTAGCAGCTCTTGTTGACGTATCAGAAGAGGCTGCAAAAAGACTCTTTCCTGACGCAAAGTATTATAAGGACTATAAGCAGGCTATAGATGAGGTTAAGCCTGATATTGTTGCTGTAACAGTTCCTTCAGGTTTGCATTTTGAGATAGCTCAGTATGCTATGGAGCATGGAGCTAACATTCTTCTTGAGAAGCCAATGACAATGTCTTCAAGTCAGTCTAAGGAAATCTATGAGATTTCTAAGAGGACGGGGAAGAAGATTGCTATGGGGCATATTTATAGATATTTTCCATTAGTTGATTTGCTTCGTAAGGATATAGCTGATGGTAAGTTTGGTAAGGTTACTCATGGCTCTATTTATGTAAGATGGGGACATGGTGATGATTACTATGGATCTGCTGCATGGAGAGGCACCTGGAAATCCGACGGTGGAGCTCTTATGAATCAGACTATCCATGCCATTGACTTACTTGTATGGCTTATGGGTTCTAATCCTGTCGAGGCTACAGCGATGCTCTCACAGCGTAAGGCAAAAATTGAAGCTGAAGATCTCGGTATGGCAATCTTGAAGATGGACGATGGTTCTCTGGCATCTATCGAAGGAACTACATGTACATCTGATAAGGACAAATGTGCTATGTTCTCAGTTTTCTGTGAAGATGGTGTTGCAAGCATGGGACTTCGTAAGGGTAAACCTAGTCTTGATATTCGTATGTCAAATGGCAAGAAGCTTAATGGGTATTACGTAAGAAAGCAGATTAAGGAGCATGGTTTTGGTTCACTACTAAGTGCGCTTAATCCTCATACAGCTATCTATAAGGATTTTATCGAAGCAATTGAAGAAGGAAGAGAGCCAATCGCTGATGCTAAGGCTGGCTATACTTCTGTTGATAATCTTATGGGTATCTATAAGTCTGCCAAGACAAATAGTGTAATAAAACTTCCACTAGATGAGGATTTCTCATCAATGGATATGACAGGATATTTTGGGGGATAACAATGAAGAAGATTATTTCTGCAGTATTAACACTCGCTATCGCAGTTAGTTTTGTTTTTTCTGGTTTGACAGTCAATTCTGTTCAGGCTGATACTACAGGCCTTCAGGGTTTTGTAACAAGACTATATCAGCTTTGTCTCGATCGTAATCCAGATCCTGCTGGATTTGAGTACTGGACAACAAAATTAGCAAGCGGTGAGATTTCTGGTTCTAAGTGTGCTGCAGGATTTATCTTTTCTAACGAATACACCAATAAGAATTACGATAATGGTACTTATGTAACATATCTTTACAGAATTCTTCTTAATCGTGAACCAGATGGTGTAGGACATCCATACTGGACTGGTATGCTTAATGTAGGAACATCAAGATTTGATGTTTTTAAGGGTTTTGTTAATTCTCAGGAATGGATTGGAATTTGTAACTCCTATGGCATCAACCCAGGCGATGATTATCCTTTGACAACAGAAGTAACGGATGAGGATATACAGGCATTCTTCTCCAGAGCAGTTCTTATTGGTAACTCTGTAACAGATGGATTCAACCTGTACTTTAATGCTTATGGCAGAGGTATTATGGGTGACATTCGTGTTTGTGCAAGAGGTTCTTACTCACTTCTTAATGATAAGACTAACAGAACAGATTATCTGCCTAGACTTAATGGTACTCCAATGAGAGCACGTGATATTATCCGTAACTCTGGCTGTGATTATGCTTTTATCTGTATGGGTACAAACGATCTCTATGGTGATGCAGCCGGTCGTTACTATGAGTATCTGGATGATATTAGAGCTTATAATCCTAATGTAATTATCTTCGTTGAGTCCTGTACACCTAACCATCAGGATAGTCCAAGAAACTCTGATATTAATGCGCTCAATGCAGCAATGATTCAGTACTGTGATTCTCATGATAATGTTTACTATGTAGATGTTGCTACACCACTTCGTGATTCTACAGGACACCTAGCAACTCAGTACTGTAGTGATGGAGGTGTTCATATCACTTATGCTGGTTACAGAGTTTGGTCTGAGACACTTATTGAATTTGCTCGCGAATATCTCTCTACACACAGATAATAACTAATGGTATTCAGCTCGCTCACATTTTTGTGCATTTTCTTAGTCGCGGTAATAATTCTCGACAGAATTATGCCGAAGACATTTCTTAAGAATGCTCTTTTACTTGTGGCGAGCCTTGTTTTTTATGCATATGGCGAGCCTGTATTTGTTCTTTTGATGCTTGCATCATCCTTGCTTAATTACATATGGGCTTTACTTATTGATAAATTTTCTGCTCGTAAGTTGTTTCTTACACTATCTGTATTAACTAATCTTGGGGCTCTTGTTTTTTATAAGTACTCTGTTTTTATCACTACGAGTTTTAATGATGCTTTTAAGACATTAATTCCAGTTCCTGCGGTAACTCTTCCTCTTGGTATTTCATTCTTTACATTCCAGGCTATGTCTTATGTAATCGATGTGTATCGTCATGATTGTAGTGTTCAGAAGAATTATTTTAAACTTTTGCTTTATATCTCCTTTTTCCCTCAGCTGGTTGCAGGTCCTATTGTTAAGTACAAGGATATCGCTGATGAGATTGATAAAAGATGCTATACAGCAGAAGATACTGCAAATGGAATTAAGCGTTTTGCGATAGGTCTTTCCAAGAAGGTATTAATTGCAAATAATGTAGCTTACATAGCTGATTCTGTTTTTGATTCGGCTCCGGAAAATATTGGTATGGCTGCTGCCTGGCTAGCGGCGGTTGCATATATGCTTCAGATTTTCTTCGATTTTTCTGGTTACAGTGATATGGCAATTGGACTTGGTCAGTTGTTTGGATTTCACTTTAAGGAAAACTTCAACTATCCATATATTTCTTCAAGTGTGAAGGAGTTTTGGAGACGCTGGCATATATCACTTTCGACATGGTTTAAGGAATACCTATATATACCTCTTGGCGGCAATCGTAAGGGGAAGGTTAGAACTGTAATTAACAAGTACATCGTATTTGCGGCTACAGGTATCTGGCATGGAGCTAACTGGACTTTCCTTCTGTGGGGACTGTACCATGGTACGTTCCAGATGATTGAGGAATATATGCCAAAGCCTAAGAAGTCTAACTCTGCAATTAAGACATTGGCGCACGTGTATCTAATTCTTGTAGTGCTTGTGGGATTTGTGCTTTTCAGATGTGAATCTCTATCTCAGTTTGGAGTGATGATGGGAAAAATGTTTGTACCATCCGCAGCAGAAGTATCCGCCACTCTCCTTACAATGTCAATTGTTAGACCAATAGATATTGCAAGTTTAATCGCAGGTATATTTTTCTCTTTACCTGTTGGTCCAAAACTTGAAGAGAATAAAGTATTCAAGAATCTTATTTACATTCTTGCTATGTTTGGAATTGTTATATCAATGCTTTGCCTGTCATCAGGTACTTATAATCCTTTTATTTATTTTAGGTTTTAATGAATATGAAGAAGTCTGTATCTACAATTTATCTTATAGTTTTTCTTCTGATTCTGATGATTCCATCAGCAGGTATTTTTATCTGGGGTCCAAGTGAACCTGAAAATGATGAGGCTAATGAAGCTCCACTATTAATGTTAGAAGAAGGCGGAGTTAACACTAATTATTTAAGTGATCTTGGTGCTTATTTTGAATCGAGATTTGCATTGAGACCACAGATGGTTACTTTGTATTCTGAGATGCTTGGACATATATTTGGTACTTCATCACAGTCTGGTGTTGTAGTCGGTGATAACGGCTGGCTTTATTTTACTGATACTCTTGGAGATTACCAGGGAACAAATCATCTTAATGACAGACAGATGAATAACTGTGTTCGTAATATCGAGCTTATTAATGAATACTGTGAAAATAATGGAATGGAGTTTTTGTTTGTAATTGCTCCTAATAAGAATTCTTTGTACCCTGAAAATATGCCTTATTATACTGTTAGTGGTGTAGGCGGTCAGGCTAATTACAATAGAACTCAGTTAGTAGATATACTAGCCAATACTGATGTTGATTGTATTGATTTGTATGAGCCACTTTCAGATTATGAGGGAATCGTTTATTTTGAGCGTGATTCTCACTGGAACAATCTTGGCGCTGCCATAGCAGCTGATAGCATTTTTAATTATCTTGGTATTAATCATACTGACTATATCAATATGCCTTATACTCTTGAATCTAATCACAGAGGTGATCTGGAACAAATGGTTTATCCAGAGCTTGTAAGAGAAGAAGAGGATGTTATTTTTGAAAACATGCCAGTTTTTAATTATGATGCGCCTGTAGAGAGCAACTTCGATTTTAGAATTGGAACAAATTCGAATGGTGAAGGCAGCCTTCTTATGTACCGAGATTCATTCGGTTCTGGTATTCTGCCATTTATGGCTGAATGCTTTGAGACAGCTTTCTTTACGAGATCTAATGCCTGTCAGATAACTGATATGATGTCTTTAAATCCTGATTATGTAATTTTTGAGAGAGCTGAAAGATTCCTGCCATTTTTCTGTCAGTATCCATCGAGACTTCCTGCTCCAGACAGAGTGTTACCAGAAAATGCAACTATGATTGATATTCCAGATCTAAACATTGCTGAAGCAGGTGACTATATTACTGTTACGGGAACACTTCCTGAAGGATCTTACAATGATGATTCAGTGATATATATAGTAGCAGGAGACCTTTGTTTTGAAGCTTCTCCAGTATCAAATTTAGCCACAGGATCAGAATCCTTCAATGCGCTTCTTGAAAAAAATCGAGTTTCGGATGATAATATTGTGTTATTTATTGCGTAAATAAGGAGTATGGAAATATGAAGAGAAAAGTAATTGCAGTTGTAGTAGCTACAATGATGGCAGCTTCTCTCGTTGCTGGTTGTGGCGATGAGAAGGTGGAAGAGACAGCTGAGACTTCTATTGAGGAGACAGAGGCAGTATTAGAAACAGAAGTTGAGGAGACAGTAGCAGAGGAGACTGAGGCTACAGAGACAACTGTTGAGGAGGCGGAAGTTTTAGAGACAGAAGCTACTGAAGCAGAAGAGTCTGAAGCTACACCTGTTGATCACGATAGCACAATTCCTCAGCCTGGTGATACATATAATGGACATACAGTAGACCACACAGAGGACCAGCCTAACTGTGGTGATGCAAGTCACGGAACAATCTTTATTTTCTATACAGATTCCGAAGACATCGATTTCATTGAATATTAATTAAAAACTTATATATCAGGAGCATCTCATGTACAAGAAAGTATCTAGCGACATGAATTTTGTAGAAAGAGAGAAATTAGTTCTCGATTTCTGGAAGCAGAATGACATCTATAAGAAGTCATTGAAGCCTGCTAAGGACGGAGCGCCAACATTTACACTTTTCGATGGTCCTCCTACAGCTAATGGTAAGCCGCATATTGGTCATATTAAGACACGTGTTATTAAGGATGTAATTCCAAGATATCACTCTATGAAGGGCGAAGCTGTTTCCTTTAAGGCTGGTTGGGATACTCATGGTCTCCCAGTAGAGCTTGAGGTTGAGAAGGCTCTTGGTATCAATGGTAAGCCTCAGATTGAGTCTTATGGTGTTGAGCCATTTATTAAGAAGTGTAAGGGTTCTGTATGGACCTATAAGGGACAGTGGGAGGAGATGTCTGACCGCGTTGGTTTCTGGGCTGATATGGAGAACCCATATGTAACTTATGATAACAATTTTATTGAGTCCGAATGGTGGGCTTTGAAGACAATGTGGGATAAGGACCTCATTTATAAGGGCCATAAGATTGTTCCATACTGCCCTCGTTGTGGTACTGCTTTGTCATCTCATGAGGTAGCTCAGGGATATAAGACAGTTAAGGAGAGATCCGCTGTTGTTAGATTTAAGTGCGTTGATGAAGATGCTTACTTCCTCGCATGGACAACAACTCCATGGACATTGCCAAGTAATACAGCTTTGTGCTTAAACCCAGAGTCTGAATACGCTAAGGTTAAGGCTAATGATGGCTTTACATATTATATGGCTGTTGCTTTGCTTGATTCTGTTCTTGGTAATCTCGCTACTGATGATAAGCCTGCATACGAGATTATTGAGAAGTATAAGGGTACTGATCTTGCTGGCCGCTCTTATGAGCCACTTTATACTTGTGCTGGTGATGAGGCTTTGGCTCAGAATAAGAAGGCTCACTTCACTGTATGTGATAACTATGTAACTATGGAAGATGGTACTGGTATCGTTCACATTGCTCCTGCTTTTGGTGAGGACGATGCTCGTGTTGGTCGTGAGAATGATCTTCCTATGCTCCAGTTTGTTGATACAAGAGGTAATCTTACAGAGAACACTCCATTTGCTGGTCTCTTTGTTAAGGATGCAGATCCTAAGGTTCTTGAGGATTTGGATTCCAGAAAGCTTCTTTTCAGCGCTCCTAAGTTTGAGCACGAGTACCCATTCTGCTGGAGATGTGATACTCCACTTATCTATTTTGCAAGAAGCACTTGGTTCATCGCTATGTCAAAGAAGAGAGATGAGCTTTTGAAGTCTAATAACATGGTTAATTGGTATCCTGAGACTATTAGAGATGGTCGTATGGGTGACTTCTTAAGAAACGTTATTGACTGGGGTATTTCCCGTGAGCGTTACTGGGGTACACCACTTCCTGTATGGGAGTGCGGATGTGGTCACAGACACTGTATAGGTTCTATCGAAGAATTGAAGTCTATGTCTGATGATTGCCCAGATGATATCGAGCTCCATAAGCCATATGTTGATAATGTACACATCAAGTGTGACAAGTGCGGTGGCAAGATGACTCGTGTTCCAGAGGTTATCGACTGCTGGTTTGACTCTGGTTCTATGCCATTTGCTCAGTATCACTATCCATTTGAGAATAAGGAGTACTTTGAGTCTCACTATCCATGTAACTTCATCTCTGAGGCTTTGGATCAGACTCGTGGATGGTTCTATTCTTTGATTGCTATTAGTACTGTTCTTTTCGGTAGAAGTCCTTTTGAGAACTGTATCGTAATGGGCCTTGTTCAGGACAAGGAAGGAAAGAAGATGAGTAAGCACATCGGTAACGTTGTAGACCCATGGGATGTACTTAACAAGCAGGGCGCTGACGCTACAAGATGGTACTTCTATAGTGCAAACCAGCCTTGGCTCCCAAGCCGCTTCTCTGATGAGGCTGTTAATGACGGTATTAAGAAGTTTATCGGTACTTACTGGAACACTTATTCTTTCTATGTAATGTATGCAGATATCGATAACTTTGATCCTAATAAGTACACTCTTAACCCTGCAACTCTCGGTGCAATGGATAAGTGGGTTCTCTCAAGGCTTAATACTCTTGTTAAGAATGTTGATTCCAAGATGGCTGCTTATGATATCTCTGCATCAGCTCGTATGATTCAGGATTTCACAGATGAGCTCTCTAACTGGTATGTAAGACTTAACCGTGACCGTTTCTGGGCAGGTGAAATGACAGATGACAAGATTAATGCATTCATGACTTTGTATACAGCATTGGAGACACTGACAAGACTTTGCGCTCCATTTGTACCATTCGTTACTGAAGAGGTTTACCAGAATATCGTACGTTCTGTTAGCCCAGATGCTCCAGAGTCAGTACATCTTTGTGAGTATCCAGTAGCAGACGAGTCTTTGATTGATGCTAATATCGAGAAGGAGATGGATATCGCTTCTAAGGTAGTTGTTCTTGGCAGAGCTGCTCGAAATGCATCTTCCATGAAGAACAGACAGCCTTTGGGTGCTATCTATGTTGTATCTGATTCTCCACTTGATGAAGAATATCAGAATATCGTACTCTCTGAGCTTAACATCAAGAAGTATGAGGCTTTGAGTGATGCTACAACACTTATGGACTTCAAGTTCAAGCCACAGCTTAGAACATGTGGTAGAAAGTTTGGTCCTAAGCTTAATAGCGCCAAGGAAGTTATTGCTGCTCTTCCTGGTAAGGAGACAGTTAAGGCATTAGAGAATGGTTCAATCACAATCGAGGTTGAGGGTGAGTCATTCGAGATGACAAAGGAAGATTTCCTTGTTGAGACAGTACAGCTCGAAGGTCTTTCTACACAGGAAGATAAGGGTATTACAGTATCTCTTGATATCAAGCTTACAGAAGAACTCATCGTTGATGGTTTTGTACGTGAGATGATTTCCAAGATTCAGACACAGCGTAAGGAGACTGGTCTTGAGGTAACAGACCGTATCGCACTTACATATTCGGGTAACGATAAGCTTGCTTCTATCATCGAAGCTAAGAAGGACTTTATCGCATCCGAAGTTCTTGCTGTATCTGTAGAAGCTGGATGTGATGGCAATACTAAGGAATGGGATATCAATGGTGAGAAGCTCACTATTGGTGTTAAAAAGGCATAATGCTAATTGATTTATTAAGAACTGGAAGATCGGCGACAGAGATAGTTTATTATCTCGTCGTCGTTCTTATATCAATGACTTTGGCATTCTCGTTTCACGAGTTTATGCATTCTGTGGCTGCAACCTGGTGTGGTGATAATACTTCTCGTAATATGGGAAGATTAACTCTTAATCCGTTGGCTCATATTGATCCTATTGGAACGCTTTGTATTGTACTTGTAGGTTTTGGCTGGGGTAAGCCAGTTCCTTACAATCCTAATAATCTCTACAGACTAAAGTCCAAAAAGCTGATGAGACAGATGGTTCACTTAGCAGGTGTTACTGGCAACTTTGTTTTAGCTTTGGTATTCAGCATTATAAGCATGTTTATGATTGCCTTTGGTGATGGTTCTGCTTTTTGCAATGCGATAAGTGATATTTGTTTTTATTCAACAGAACTTAATCTTATGCTAATGGCTTTTAATCTGATTCCAATTCCACCTCTTGATGGTTTTCATGTATTAGAAGAATTCTTGCCAGTTAAGACTAAGTATTCTAACGGATACAGAACTTTTGTTACCAAGGGCCCACAGGTTCTTTGGATTCTTGTTCTTGTAAGTAATTTTTCTGGATTTAGTTTATTTTCTGCAATTATAAGTATTATCGAGAGGCCGGCCAGATTTGTTATTAGTCTGGTAGACAGTGGAATAGCACTTCTGTTACTACAGATAATCACATGACAGATAAGGTAGTTCCATCAATTAAAATTCGTGAATTTGAAGGACCTCTGGACCTTCTTTATTCTTTGATTGAGAAAAATGATATTGATATCTTTGATATCCCTATAACAGAAATTACTGAACAGTACATTAATTATCTTGAGCAGATGAAAAAACTTGATATGGAAGTTGCTTCAGAATTCATCGTTATGGCTGCAACACTTGTTCATATTAAGTCAAGGATTATGCTCCCATCCCGTAAAGATTTGCAGGGGAATGAGGAAGAGGATCCAAGAGAAGAGCTTGTTATTTCACTGCTTCGTTATAAGCGTTGCAAATTGCTGGCAAAGGAGCTCAAGTCAAAGAATGAACTTTATCGTGACTGTGTATATAGAATTCCATCGACCGCCAAAGAGATGAATGTTGAGATAGTATATCCGCCTCAGGAATTTGTTCCATCAGAATTTAATGTGGCAATTGATAACGTCTGCAAGCGTAATGAGATTAGATTTGCTGATATCTCAACTAAGATTACACATATTCTGAAGCGTGATAAGCTTTCAGTACGAGAGAGAATGAAAAGTGTATGGCTTCGAATTGCTGGAAGAGGAAAACTGTTTTTTCATGAGCTTTTTGAAGGGAAAAAAGATGTCGATAAGATGGACAGAGTAGTTAGCTTTCTGGCACTGCTGGAGCTTGTAAGAGGTAATAAGGTAGATGTTACTCAGAAGAAACCATTTGATGTAATTTTGATAGAAGAGAAAGGCGAAGGTAATTAAAGATGGAACAGCAAGAAGAGTTTAAGCTTTCTTATCAGGAATTATCTCCTGCTTGTGAGGCTATTTTATTTGCTTCAGGTGAGCCAGTGTCACAGGACAGAATGGCAGATATTTTGGGAGTAAATGTAGCTACTGTAGACGAAGTAATGAAGAAGCTCATTCAGGATTATGAGACTAACCCATGGGGCGGACTTCTTGTACGTAAAATAGAGAATTCCTATGTTATGTCAACAAAACCTGGAATGATGAAGGTTTTACAAAGAATGTTTTCTCCTAAGATGCACCCGCCACTTTCGCAGGCATCTTATGAGACTTTGGCTGTAATTGCATATAATCAGCCAGTAACAAGAGCTCAGGTTGAAGCTGTAAGAGGTGTATCTTCAGACTCTATTATCTCCAGACTTATGGACAGAGGCTGGATCGAAGAATGTGGAACTCTGGATGCTCCGGGAAGACCTTCTTTGTTTAAAACATCTGAACAGTTTTTACTTGAATTTGGTATATCTTCTGTGGATGAACTCCCATCTATGGAGCTTATGTCATATCAGACAATCAGAGATTTGGAGAAGTCATTGCAGGAAGCTGCAGGTGATACTGACAGACAGATGACAATAGAAGGCTTTATGGAATCAAGTTCCATGGACCAAGAGGAAGAGGGTGTCTAAGACGAGTAGCATAATTGAATTAATAACAGATAAGATGCCGACGATGAGTAAGGGCCATAAGGCTATCGCGGCATTTATCGTTGAGAGTTATGACAAGGCTGCTTACATGACTGCGGCTAAGCTTGGTGAGACAACTGGTGTATCTGAGTCCACTGTTGTCAGATTTACAACTGAATTAGGATTTGAAGGATATCCATATTTCCAGACTGCCTTAAAAGAAGAACTAAAATCCAAGCTTACATCAGTTCAGCGTCTTAATTATACAGAACGTTTTGAAGATGATATGACAGCTGTAAGAGATATCATGAAAAGTGACATGGATAATCTCAAGGACACAATTACAAACCTTGATGATGAGGCTATCGATTCTGCAGTAAATGCTATTCTTGGCGCGCGTAAGATTTATATTATGGGACTTAGATCTTCTGCGCCTTTGTCGTCATTCATGCATTTTTATATGACTCTTCTTTTTGATGAAGTAGTTCATATTCATTCAAATAGTACCAATGAGGTTTTTGAGCAGATTATGCCTATCACATCAAAAGATGTAATGATTGGTATTTCTTTCCCAAGATATTCTCAAAGAACTGTTAATTCTATGGAGTATGCGAAGAAGAAAGGCGCCACTGTAATTGCAATTACAGATAAGGATGAAACAGCGATGACTCAATATGCAGATATTAAATTGTTTGCAAAGTCTTCTATGGCTTCTTTTGTAGATTCCCTGGCAGCTCCTTTGTCCTTAATTAATGCACTTCTTGTTACACTCGGAATGCATAGAAGAGAGCATATCAGAAGTTCATTCGAGTCTTTGGAGACTTTGTGGACACAGTATAAGGTTTACGATGGCGGTAAGGATCGTGGAGATCGTAACGGTGAGGAGGAATTTTAATGAGTAATGTATATCAGATTGCAATAGATGGACCATCAGGTTCAGGTAAATCAACACTTGCTAAGGGAGTATCAGCAGCCTTAGGAATTATGTACCTTGATACTGGTGCTATGTATAGAACATGTGGCTTAAGTGCTATTAGAAGAGGTATTGAGACTAAGGATGAAGTTGCAGTAGAAGCTATGCTTAAGGATATGGATTTGAAGGTCGTATTTGAAGACGGATCTCAGCATATGATTTTGGATGGCGAAGATGTTACCGGATTAATCCGTACACCAGAAGTATCCCGTGCTGCATCAAATATCAGCTCATTACCTGTTGTAAGAACAAAGATGGTAGATTATCAGCGCCAGATTGCTGCTGGTCAGAGTTTTGTTATTGATGGTCGTGATATTGCATCCAAGGTTTTACCTGACTGTAAGTATAAGTTTTTCCTTACAGCTTCTCCAGAAGCCAGAGCTGAGAGACGATTAGCAGAATTAAATGCCAAGGGCGATTTTTCTCAGAATTATGAGGAAGTTTTAAAAGATATTATCTGGAGAGATAAGCAAGATAGTGAACGTGCTGCATCTCCTCTTATCAAGGTTGATGATGCAATTGAGATAGATACTTCTTCAATCGGTATTGAAGAGACTCGTGATTTACTGTTGAGCTACATTAAGGAATGAAGGTAGTAAGAGCAAAATCAGCCGGCTTTTGCTTCGGTGTAAAAAATGCCGTAGGAACTGCCTATAAGATGATTGATGATCGCCTTGATGGAGAACGTCTCATTATGCTTGGTGAATTAACTCATAATGAGATTGTTACCCGTGAATTGTTGGCGGGTGGATTTGAGATTATTGATAATGCAAAAGATATTCCTGAGGGAAGTACAGTTATAATTCGTGCTCATGGTGTTACTCCAGAGCAAAAAAGCATACTTAGCGGCAAGAATTGTAAAGTGTTTGACTGTACATGTCCGTTTGTGGATAAAATACATAAAATTGTTAAGGAGCAGGCAGATAGAGGAAATCAAATAATACTGACAGGTACTCCAGGTCATCCTGAAGTAGAGGGGATAAGAGGAGAAGCGCCTGATTCAGTCACTGTTATCAGTAGTGTAGAAGAGCTTTTGAGTCTCTCGATTGCCCCTGATAAAACGATTTTGATATCTCAGACTACGTTCTCTGCACCTGTATTTGAGCAAATTTGTGCAAATATTAAAAATAAAATTGCAAATAATCAGATTTTTGATACAATATGTAATACGACAGTCTGCAGACAAGGGGAAGCTCTGCGCATTTCAGCTGAAGTTGATGTGATGATTATCATCGGATCAGCCCACAGCTCGAATACGAAGAAGCTCTACGAGATTGCAGAGAGTCGCTGTTGTAGGACGTATCTGGTAACAGATGCATCAGGTGTCAGTAAGCTTATCGAAGACGGTAAGATTAAGGATGGAGATGTAGTTGGTATTACCGCAGGTGCTTCTACACCAGAAGCAATTATTTTGGAGGTTGTTCAAACCATGGACGAGAAGGAAATTATGGACCAGGCAGACATCAATTTTGCAGATTACATCGAGGGCATTCCTCAGCTTCGTCGTAACGCTGTTGTGAAGGGAGTTATTACTTCAGCTGACGCTGACTATGTATATGTTGATGTACGCGATAAGTCTGATGGAAAGATTTCTCTTCGCGAGTTCGCAGGCGACCCTGATTTTAATGTTGAAGAGGCGGTCGCTAATAAGCAGGAAGTTACCGTTGTTGTAAAGAGCATTAAGAACACAGATCAGGGTAAGGAAATCATCCTTTCCAAGTCTGCTCTTGAATTCGAGAAGAACAAGCAGGTACTTCAGGAGGCTTACGAGAACAAGACTCCTGTAACAGCAGTTATCACAGGCGACGTTAAGGATGGCGTTATCGCTAACTTCGGCGGTGTTGATATCTACATCCACAAGACACAGATTAAGATGGGTGAGGTTAAGGATCTTAAGGCTTTGAAGGGCCAGCAGATTGAGGTTCTCATCACAAAGTTTGATACAGAGAAGCACAGACTCAGAGTATCCGGTTCCCACCGTCAGATTATGATTCAGGAGCGTAAGGCTAAGGAAGATGAAGTTTGGGGTGCTATCGAAGAGGGTAAGACATACAAGGGTATCGTTAGATCTCTTCCTGCATTTGGTGCTTTCGTTGATATCGGTGGCGTAGACGGTCTCGTTCACATCACAGAGCTTTCTTGGAAGAGAATTTCTAAGCCATCTGATGTTCTTTCAGTTGGTGAGGAGATTGAGGTTTATGTTAAGTCCTTTGATAGAGATTCCAAGAAGATTTCTCTTGGTTACAGAAAGCCAGAGGATGATCCTTTCTACAACATCGAAGAGAGAATTCCAGTAGGTTCCTGTGTTAAGGGTACAGTAGTAAGAATCACTGATTTCGGTGCTTTCGTACAGCTCGAGCCAGATCTCGATGCACTTTGCCATGTATCTCAGATTTCTAACGTAAGACTTAAGAGCCCAGAGGATGTTCTTTCCATCGGTATGGAAGTAATCGCTAAGGTTACAAGCATTAAGCCAGCAGAGAGAAAGATTTCTATTTCCATCAAGGAAGTAGAGCCAATTGATCCAGAGATCGACGAGATTGAGGAAGCAGCTGAGGCTCCAGCAGAGGAATAATTCCTAATCTAATTCAGTTTTATTAAGCCCGTGTGTAAAAGCACGGGCTTTTTGTTGCAGTTTAATTACAAGTTTGGCGATATCCTAAGTTTTGCCCTAAAGTCTGTTTATAACGCATTATAATTAAATCATGATGCGAAGAATGTATTTATACAAAGCTGCCTCTTTGATTGCAGGTGTTGCTATATCAATCAATTATTTAAGTGTCATTAATGTTGGCGCTAGTAATAATGTTGCTTTGCAGGCTCCTGAGATGGAGATTATGTCTGCTGAACTAGCAATGGAATTAAACCAGATGCCATTAGTTGCTCCTGTTGCAGTAACTTCTGCCATTAACGATTCTTTTGCTGATGATATTGATTCTTTTACATATACAATTCAGGTAGGCGACCTAGAGAGTGAAGATTTACTTACTGTAGATGAATTCTCATACGATGGAAATACGTATTGGGTTAATGTTGATACGGTTAATATTCGTGAGATGCCTTCAACTGAATCTGAGATTATTGATCAGCTTGACTATGCGGATTCAGTCGTTCGTATTTCCTATGGTTCCGCGTGGTCCTATGTTCGTAACAGCACTGGGGTATCGGGATATGTGTTAACATCTATGCTTTCTACAGATGAGATTTTAGCTCCTACGCCAACACCTACACCAAGACCAACATCTACGCCTACTCCGGTTCCTACGAGTACACCAACTCCTGTACCAACTGTAGCCGTAGCACCAAGTTTTAATGAGACACCTTATAATGCGACAGTGTATGCATCCTGTGTGCTTAATGTAAGAACTGGCCCTGGTACAGAGTATTCATTAGTTACTGGATATAACTATGGCGATTCAATTACTGTTACAGCTCAGACTGATAATGGTTGGTATAGAACCTCTAACGGGTATTATGTTAAGTGTGATTTATGTTTGTCTGAGTTACCAGCAGCACAGACTCCTACAATAACTACACCAACAGTTGATCCTTCTAACTATTCTGGATTTGCTTCTTACTGCTTACAGTTTGTTGGAACACCATATGTATATAGTGGAATGTCACCTTCGGGGTTTGACTGTTCTGGGTTTGTGGCATACTGCTATGCTAATTATTACGGAATTGGTTTACCACATAATGCAGCTGAGATTGCACTTCTTGGATCGCCAGTAAGTGCTGAGAATATCCAGTGTGGTGATGTTATTTGTCATGACTATAATAGCGATGGATATATTGATCACGTAAGCCTTTATATAGGTAATGGCACATGTATTCATGCTTCTAATTCCAGAACTGGAGTTGTTACTACAAGCTGGCCAATGGGATCAGTTGTTAGTATCAGACGCTTTGTCTAATTTCCTGTAGACTGTAACGTACATAGTCAGAAAGCTTGACAGGCCACCAATAATGTTGGATACAGGTTCTGCCATAAATACACCATCTACTGCTGGATTAATCATATGTGGCAGGAGTAGTGTTAGTGGTATAACAAGAATTACTTTACGGAAGAGTGAGAAGAAAATTGCTCTTCCGTTTTTCTTTAAAGCCATAAATGTAGACTGTCCGGAATGCTGGAATGACATAAAAATGTATGCCATGAAGTATGTGTGCAGACTAGAAATGGCAACAGTAATAAGTTCAGGATCATTAGTGAATAATCCAATAAAGAATGCAGGAAATAAGAATACTATTAACCATGCAAATCCAGTGTATGTAGACGAGAAAATAAAGGTTGTTCGTATTCCTTTTTTGACTCGGTCATAAGCTTTGGCTCCATAGTTAAATCCGAGTACTGGCTGAGCACCGCTAACGATACCATTGATAACAACTCCCATGATATCTCTGACAGATCCAACTATGGCCATGATTCCGACATATATGTCACCACCATATGTCTTAAGCACTCGGTTACATACTATCTGGGTCGCACTGTTAGTGAACTGCATTACAAAACCTGTAAATCCAGTAGCGCAAATATCGCTTACGATATGCCTTTCGAGGTGCATATGCTTCGTTGTCAGCTTAAACTCGGGCTTTTTGCCTGTAAGGAAGAGTAGTACCCATCCTAAGGAAATAGTCTGCGCTATTACAGTTGCTATTGCAGCTCCACGAATTCCTAGACCAAGCTTGAAAATAAAGATAGGATCTAAAACTATATTTGTTATGGCGCCCGATAAGTTGGTGACCATGGCAATAACAGGAAAGCCCTGGGCGCTTATGTAAAAATTAAGACCTGTAGCCAGCATGGTTATAACTGTACTTATAAGATAAATCTTGAGGTAAGCTTCACAATAAGGATAAGTAGCATCGCTCGCGCCGAAAGTATAAAGTATCGGCTTCATAAAAGTGTAGAGGATTACCGTTAATATAATTCCACCAGAGGTTAACAGAGTGAATGAATTATTAAGTATTTTGGACGCTTTGATTTTGTCTCCTGAGCCATTGGCGATGGAAAATACTGGTGCGCCACCTTGACCGAAGAGCATAGTAAAAGCGAGAATTATAGAGACTATTGGGAAGGTAAGACCTAATCCAGTTAAGGCTTCGGTTCCTTCATTCGGAATATGACCTATATAGATTCTGTCTACGATGTTATAGAGTATCTGTACAACTTGAGACAATGTAAGAGGGAGGGCCTGCTTTACGATGTGCCCTGCTACTGATCCTTTACTAAAGTCTGTAGATTTTCCATTTGCCATGGGAGTAATTATAGTCTTAATGAATTAAGAATCAATTCTTCAAATTAGATGTATAATTAATTTTAGATTTATCGGGGGGATTCTTGTGTGAGATTTTTAATATATGTTATAACTTTTTTGACGTTGTATATTGTTATGTTTATGGTTCGTAAATCAACCCGAGGAAATAATACAACTAACGAGAAGAAATCTGATTACTATAATGTTAGTGCAGAAGAAGCGGAAAGACGTTTTGAGTATAGTAAATGGGCGTTTAAGTATGTTCCAAGATTGCTAATCGTTATTCTTTTTTTAATCACTTTGTTTTTTGTTAGATTCATTGATGCAGATCCAGTTGTACGATTAGCTATAGCAGTTCTTATGCTGCTGCTTATATTTATGAGCTTAATTCTTATGTTTATGGGGTTATACCAGAATAAGAATATTAATGTAATTTTGGAAAGAGACTGCGACGTTATTAAGGGAAGAAGAGTTCTTGAACTCCGTCTTAACGAGATGCCATCCAGGCATTTTACTTCATCTAAGTTTAAGGGTATCTATCTATGTGAGATAGCACACAGCTATGTACTGTCTGATGAATCGAACTGGGAGAACATGGCTCTTGATTATATAAAGCAGGCACAGCAGAAGTATCCTAAGATAGTAGAAATGCCAAGCTACCATAATGTTATGCTTAAGCTTGGATACAGACAGGATAATGTTAATACGATAGATTCCAGTATCAGAATGCTTAGTGATATATCACATAAGGCATTTAAAACTACTGCTCCGATTCTAATTAATGGATTATTGGAAGAAGCGCAGATTCACCGCTATATGGTAAATAAAGAATATGATCAGGCTGTTCCTATGATAGAGCAGCACTTTAAGCACGGAGACTGTCCACTGGCTTATGTGTATCTGCATTACTATATGGCCGAGATTTTCCTTAGTAATGGTGATGAGCAGGGGGCTTTAACACATATTAATTATCTTAGGAATAATGGAGGTAATACTTATTACCTGCGTGATTTAAAGGCTCGTTACGATATCTGATTTAAGTTATCTGACTTTTGTAATCACATAACCAAACTTAATCCAGCGGTTCATATCTGCTGGATTATTATCGTCCACATAAATAGTCTCACCATAGTTGCTTATAGGTTCTAATCTGCATGGAGATGTCTGATAGAACTTACGTACATAAGCGCATCCAGTATTCTTGTTTATAAATACACCTGTATCACCGTCTCTTATGGACTGACGGCATATAAGCAGAACATCTCCTTTGTTATAAGCCGGGTGTAAGTGATTACTCGTGATTTTAAGGCCACAGTGAATCAGGTTTCCATATTTTTCTTTGTAGGAAGCGACATTAAGTTTCTCTACGTTAGAAGTGTCATAGATCATACCATCTTCCATATTGCCAGTGGGGATATAGACGGTTACATAATCTTCGTGATCTTTGTGACTGATGGCGAAGTTCTTCTCAAACTCTATAAGACCATCGATAAAAGATAGCTGGGAATGCGACAGGCCGATAATTTTACGCTTAACATCTAATTCCTGATTATGAGAGACATCTAAAAATTCATATGCCAGCTTTCCTGTTAACAGATAAAGTCTATAGGCTGTGTATAAATCTATCTTCTCAGTGGTACAGGTGATAAGTCTCTTGTAAGAAGCCAGAGACATATCGAGCTTTTGTGCCATAGCAGCCTGGGAGAGACCAAGATTATATCTCTCGCGTTCAATGTTTATAGCAAATCTTTCTATCATTTCTTCTCGTGTCATATACAAATAATATATCGCTTGGATAGCTCATATGTGAGCTGTTAGATGTGGAAAAAATAAGTCAATTTCAAAATTATAAGTTCAGCATAATCAGTCTTATGTAACTACAATTGGATTAATTCAAAATTCGTAGGGAGGACGCATTTATGAGTTCTTTAAAATGGATTAATACAATTGCTTTTATTGTTATGATTGGTATTAATGCAGCTGCTAATTTAATACCTATCGGAGGCAATACAACAGGAGATGTCTCGAAGGCGTATCCAAATCTATTTACACCAGCGCCAGTGACATTTGCTATATGGGGAGTAATTTATTTCATGATGTTACTCTTCGTTATTTACCAGTGGGGGTTCATTGGTAGCGCTGAATATACAACAGTGGTAAGAAATTCCATAGGAGTCTTTTTTGCCACGAGCTGCGCTATCAATATAGCCTGGATATTTGCATGGCATATGCAAAAAATTGAGTTATCAACACTTTTCATAGTTTTACTCTTAGTCAACCTGATCATTATCACTAAAAGGCTTAATGCAATTCCAATTTCCTTTCTCAATAGCTTAATGGTAAAGGTAGGATTCGATATATATTTCGGTTGGATTATTGCAGCTACAATAGCAAACATAAGCGTTATGCTAACCAAGTTGAACTGGGACGGATTTGGTATTTCTGAAGTAACATGGACAATTATTATTCTCCTGGTTGGCGCGCTAATCGGTGCTGCAGTAGTGTTCTTTGATAATAGGCATTTCGCTGGCCTCGCAATAATCTGGGCATATGTTGGCATAATGATAAAGCATATCTCGGATAGCGGTTACGCCGGTAGATATAATTCCATTATCATTACATCCGCGGTGGGTATTTCCATTATCCTATGCGTAATACTATTAAGAGTAATCGTGCCTGCGCAAAAAGTCTTAAGCGATTTTGGTTAATCAAACCTATTCCTCAATATAGATACATAGTCTGAAAAGTGTTGAAAACGAAGGGAGCCGTCTATTAATAGATGGCTCCTTTTATGTGGTTTCCTATGTAAACGATCGCTGCTTTATTTGATTTAACTCCAGTTTGAATTGTATTTGAGTATTTTTTGAGTGATTAAGGCCTTTCACGCAAACGATAACGCAAAAATCTATAAATTACATATGTTTTTGAGTGTTTATTTGAGTGTTCCTCTGTTTTTACTCAAACAATTACGCAAATCTCATAAGGATATTGAATAAAGCACTCTTGCTACTAGTTACGCGAGCGTCAGCGAGACGTCATGTTTGAGGAAGAATATGAAAAGCCCTATCTGCGGCTAGTTACGCTAAGAGGTTGATACGAAAAAGAATACTAGCGCTACTAGTTACGCGAGCGTCAGCGAGACGTCATGTTCGTAGTAGCGCTATATTCTTTTGAGTATGGTCGGAGTGACGGGACTTGAACCCACGACCTCTTGCTCCCTAAGCAAGCACTCTAGCCACCTGAGCTACACCCCGATGCTGTTAAATACTATTGGTCGGAGTGGCGGGACTCGAACCCACGGCCCCCTGCTCCCGAAGCAGGTACTCTACCACCTGAGCCACACCCCGTAATTATTAACAGCAATGTGAATGATAGCCTTTATAGATTAATTATGCAATAATTAGTGAGTAAATTTACTTCGGAGGAATCTTCCTATGAGCATGGCTGATGAGATTTTTGATCAGAATATTAGAGACATTTTAAACTCTGGATATACAACTGAAAATGAGAAGGTAAGACCTCATTGGGAGGATGGTACTCCTGCTTATACACATAAGGCTTTTTCCATCGTAAACCGATACGATTTGTCTAAGGAATTTCCTATGCTTACACAGCGCTATATTAATTTTAAGGGTGCTGTAGATGAACTTTTATGGATTTGGCAGAAGAAGTCAAATAATGTTAAAGACTTGGGAACACATATCTGGGATGCCTGGGCTGATGAGAACGGTTCTATCGGTAAGGCTTATGGCTATCAGTTAGGGGTTAAGCATCACTATAAGGAAGGCGATATGGATCAGGTAGACAGAGTTCTTTTTGATCTTAAGAATAATCCATCAAGCCGTCGTATTATGACTAATATTTATGTGCATCAGGATTTGTCCGAGATGAATTTGTATCCATGTGCATATTCAATGACATTCAATGTAACTGGGAATAAGCTTAATGCAATTCTTAACCAGAGAAGTAATGACATGCTGGTTGCAAATGGCTGGAATGTTTGTCAGTATGCAGTACTTGTGCATCTCTTTGCTAGATGCGCTGGTCTTGAAGTAGGTGAGTTTGTTCATGTCATTGCTGATGCACATGTTTATGACAGACATGTGCCAATTGTTAAGGAGCTTATAGAAAGACCTTGTTTTAAGGCTCCTAAGCTTGTTATTGATGAAGGTATTACAGATTTTTACCAGTTTACAACAGACAATATCCGTCTCGAAGGTTATGAGTACGGCGAGAAGATAACTAAGATTCCGGTTGCTATCTAATAGGAGAAAATAATCATGAGTATGATTGCAATTGCTGCTGTAGATGAGAATTGGGCGATAGGATATAAGGGAGATTTATTAATTTCTATCCCAGAAGATCAAAGAGGTGTTTTCCGTAAATATACCGCTGGTAATACAGTTGTTTATGGGCGTAAGACTTTGATGACTTTTAAGGACGAGAAGCTTTTGCCTAAGCGTGTGAATGTAATTTTGACTCGCAATCCTGAATTTGAGAAGGAAGGCGCAGTTATCGTTCATAATGAAGAAGAACTTGATGAATATGCTAAGACTCATCCTGAAGAGACAATTTTCTTAATCGGAGGCGAGTCTGTATATACTTCGATGTTAGGCCTTTGCGATGAAGCAATTATTACTTATATCCATAAAACTTTTACAGCTGATGCATATTTCCCTAACTTGGATGAAAACAATGAGTGGGAAATGTATGAGGAAGAAGATGAGATTGTGTCTGAAGTTGGTGTATCGTTCAACGTAAGACATTATAGAAGAATTAAGAACTAATTCATGATAGATACAAGTAAACTTACAATTGAATATCTAGGTCGTAAAGACTATCAGATGTATCAGATTAAAGACGGCTTCAGATTCGGTACTGATGCCGTTTTGCTTGCATGGTTTACGGCATCCCATCTTAAAGCAAATAAAATCTATAAAGTATTAGAGTTAGGTTCAAATACTGGTGCTGGATCTTTGTTGCTTTCAGCAAGACATCCGGGAGTTTATATTGACGCGGCTGAGATTGATGAAGATGCGTATGAAGTGTGTGGAATGAACATAAGGCTTAATAGCCTGGAAGATAAAATGCGTGCCTTTCGCGCAGATGTACGTGATTTAGGCGCAGATATCCCTAAGTCAAAGTATGATGTTGTATTTATGAATCCCCCTTTTTTCTCCAAGGACAACGGACCTCGTGTAAGCGAAGAGAAGGCGAAGAGACTTAAGGGAAGATTTGAAGAAAATGGTGGCCTGGAAGATTTTGTAAGAGCTGGTGCTTCAAGACTTATCCCATCTCAGGGAATAATGTGCGTTATTATGGCTGCGTCAAGAACTACAGAATTAATCTCTCTTATGGAGAAAAATAAAGTTAAGATTATAAGTATTATGCCTGTTCATCCGTTTGCAGATCGTAAGGCAGAAATGGTCTTAGTCTGTGGTAAAAGAACTGATACCAAGCCTCAGTTGTCGCTTTTACCACCACTTATACTTAATGATAGACTTGAAGACGGCACAATCCGTCAAACTAAGCGTATAATTGAAATCTACGAGGAGGAGCACACAGATTGCTTTATCTAGTTGGTACACCTATTGGTAATCTTGGGGATATATCATCACGCGCTGTTGAAGTTCTAAGCGAGGTGGATTATGTAGCATGCGAAGATACTCGCGTGACAGGTTTGCTTTTACAAAAACTCGACATAACAGGAAAGAAATTAATTTCTTACCATGAGCATAATAAGGTTACCAAGGGCCCTCAGCTTATCGAAATGCTTAAGGCTGGAGCTACGATTGCTCAGGTATCAGATGCCGGTATGCCTGCAATCTCTGATCCTGGAGAAGATCTGGTGAAGCTATGTATTGAAGAAGGTGTGGAATTTACTGTAATTCCAGGTCCTGTAGCAGCAATCGCGGCGCTTGTTCTAAGTGGGCTGTCTACGCGCTATTATCATATGGAAGGTTTCCTTCCTAATAGCGGTAGTGATCGTAAGAAGAGGATAGAAAATCTTAAAAATATTAATGAGACTATCATTGTTTATGAAGCTCCTCACAGGATTAAGAAATTAATGAGTGAACTTGCCGATTCTGGTTTCTCAAATAGTAAAATCGCTCTTTGTCGTGAGCTTACCAAGAAATACGAAGAAGTCCTTAGAATGACTGTAGAAGAGGCTGTTAATTACTTTGATGAGAATGAGCCAAGAGGCGAATATGTCGTTTGCCTGGAGCCTATGCCAGAAGAAATGATTGAGGTTTCATCCGATGATGTTGAAGGGTTGGCGCGTAAACTTAAAGATGAAGGAATGCCGACCAAGCAGATAGCCGCCAAACTATCTGAGATAACAGGAAGACCCAAAAAAGAAATGTACACACTTGTCTTAAATTTGTTAAAATAAAAAGGCACTATTTGTGGAAGGTTTGGGAACTCGATGAAGGATCTTGAGGGTAACGAATTATCTAGGGAAGAGACCCTGGCATATGCAGAAGAACTTTCTTTAAAAGAGTTCGAACCTGTTATCGCGAGTAACTATAAGGCAATCGCGGTTATTGATTCATGGGATAAGACAATCTGTTTTTCTGATTCGATGAGTGACATTTTAGGTGTTGCTGCTTCTGGAATGATGTATTTATCTCAGTTCTACCAGTACATTACTGATGATGTTCGTGTAGTAATGGCTTCCCGCTATGACACTATCATTAGTGAGCTTAAGGATGGCGGAGTCCCTTTTTCTGCATTAGAGCATACTATTCGTGGAATTAATAACGAGATTTATAACATAAGACTTGATATGAAGGCTATTACTGTAGGTAAGTCTCGTGCGATTCTGGCAGTTGTTACTGACGTAACTCCTAAGTTTGCCGATCGTGCATTTAAGCAGTTTTTTGGTCCTTCTATCGATTCATATTTGTTCGTATATGATACAAAGCAGGATGTCTGTAGATTAAGCGAGAAGTTTGTTAAGGATTTTGATTTCTCCTCATCCGTAATGACGAATTTCCAGGAGTCATTCATGCAGTATGTTCATCCTGACGACGCTCAGGTACTTCGTACAGCGCTAGAAGCGTATATGGCATCACGTCAGTTTGATGCAGGGTTAAGAATTCGTTTCTTAGCTCCTGCCAGAGGAGAACTTCATCTTCGTATAGATGGTTTTTCTGATTATGGAACTGATGGTCGTTATATATCTGGTATTTGTACTGATGTAACAGATTTTGCCAGAGAAGAACATCTTCAAAATAATGTTTTTGACGGTCTGTCTGCTGCTTTATTTGTAACTGACCTTAACAAGGAAGTAACTGCATTTAATGATAAGATAAATTCGTTTTTTCCGAGTTTTCCACGTGAGGTTAGTGGAGATATAGTTGAGATTATAGCTTCATCTCTTGTTCCTATGGACAGACAGCGTTTCCGTAATGTAGTTGGCCGGTCTGTTCATGAGATTGGAACTAACTTCTCTGTTGAGGTTCGTATAAAAAATGATGATAACAAGGCTTCCTGGGTAGCTATCAGAGGTAAATCGTTTGAGAACAAAAATGCCATGACAAGATCTTTGTCAGGTGCTATTTTTGATTTGTCACAGATGAATGAGGTTAAGGAAAACTTTGAGAAGACAGGTGCTTCTCATGAGATTACCGGCCTTCCTATGAAGCTTAGACTTGAAAAAGATATTGATGCATTAATCCGTGATCGTAAGACGCTTGCTGCGGCAGTTACACTTATTGACATCAATGACTTCCATGACATTGTTGACCGTTATGGTACTAATAATGCTGATAATGTATTGATGAAGCTTGCCAAGCGTATTAATAAGTCTATTCCTCAGAATGCCAGACTTTATCATATTGATACTGATGTATTTGCTGTTCTGTGGCCTGGTGCTACATCTATTAAGGTTAACGAGTTTATGCAGAACATGATTGACTCATGTGATGTTGCATATCCTACATCCAAGGGCGATGTATATCTGACTTTGATAGAGTCAGCAGCTTTTTATCCAGAAGGAAAGACCAGTAGTGAACTCTTAACTCAGGCTGAGATTACACTGCATAAGGTTAAGGAAGATAAGACATTAAAGTATGCTATTTTCTCTCCTGCAGATCGTAATGACCTTAAGGAGAAGCTTGATTTCCAGATGACTATCTCATCTGATATTCGTAGTGGCTTTACAAATTTTATGCTTTACTATCAGCCATTAACTGATGCAAAAACAGGTGAACTTAGGGGAGCAGAGGCTCTTCTTCGCTGGATGAAGCCATCCGGAGAACCAGAGAATCCAGAGAAGGTAGTAGCTGCATTGGAAGCTATTGATCAGATGGCACCCGTTGGTAACTGGATTTTGAATGAAGCTATTCGTCAGTGCGCTGAATGGATTCATAAGGGTGCCCCAAGAGACTTCTTTGTTCATATAAATGCGACAGCTGACGACCTGGTAGCAGAAGATTATGTTGACAGAGTAGTTGAAGCTTTAAATAAATATAAGCTTCCTCCACAAAATATTGTTATCGAACTTACAGAGACTTCATTTATGAAGAATATGTCTTCGTGCAGACGTAATATCAAGCTTTTACACAAAAATGGAATTAAGACCGCTTTGGATGATTTTGGTTCAGGTTATTCTTCTTTTGATTATCTGAAGGAACTTCCGGTGAGCGAAATTAAGATTGATAAGACATTCGTAGACGATATGCTTACGAGTAAATTTGATAAGTCATTTATCGCTGCTATGACAATTCTTTCTCATTCAATTGAGAAGGGAGTCGTTGTTGAAGGAGTTGAGACAAAGGAACAATATGAGGCTTTACGCGATATGGGTGTTGATATCATTCAGGGTTATTTCTTCGGTAAGCCTATGTCAGTCTTTGCTTTCTGGAATAAATATTTCGTTTGAGTTATAATTTTTAAGTTAATCTTTTATAAAAGGGAGTTTTATGACCATGTCAGAGAAAACACCATACTACATTACTACGCCTATTTATTATCCATCCGGCAATCCTCATATCGGACATTGCTATTCTACGCTCGCTTGCGACTGTGTTGCCAGAATGAAGCGAATGCAGGGCTATGATGTTATGTTCCTGACAGGTACAGATGAACATGGCCAGAAAATTGAGAAGAAGGCAGCCGAAGAGGGTGTAACACCTCAGGAATACGTAGATGGTATCGTTGCAAACTTCAAAAAACTCTGGGAGACACTTGGCATTTCTTATGACAGATTTGTAAGAACTACTGATGATTACCATGTAAAGACTGTTCAGAATGTATTTGAGAAGCTTTATAAGGATGGCTGGATTTACAAGTCTTCTTATACAGGTAAGTATTGCACTCCTTGTGAGTCTTTCTGGACTGAGTCTCAGCTTGTTGATGGCAAGTGCCCAGACTGCGGTCGTGAGGTTCAGGATGCTTCTGAGGAAGCATATTTCTTCAAGCTTTCACATTTCGCTCCACAGCTTCGTGAGCTTTTGCTTGATGAGGAGAGAGGCTTTTTAAATCCTAAGTCCCGTGTTAATGAGATGGTACATAACTTCATTGATCCTGGCCTTCAGGACCTCTGTGTATCCCGTACTTCATTTAAGTGGGGTATTCCAGTAACATTTGATGATAACCATATTGTTTATGTATGGCTTGATGCGTTGACAAACTACGTTTCCGCTTTAGGTTTTATGAATGATACCTATAACGATTATGAGAAGTTCTGGCCAGCTGATTCACATGTAATGGCTAAGGAAATCGTTCGTTTCCATTCTCTTATCTGGCCTGCAATCCTTATGGCTTTGGGAGAGCCTCTTCCTAAGAAGATTCTCGGCCACGGCTGGATTACATTTGGCGATGGTAAGATGAGTAAGTCCAAGGGTAATGTTGTTAATCCATTCGTACTTTGTGAGAGATATGGCGCTGATGCACTTCGTTATGATCTTTTACGTGAGATGCCATTTGGTTCTGACGCACCTTACTCTAATGAGATGATGTTCAACCGCATTAATAGTGACCTTGCAAATGACCTGGGTAACCTCATTTCCAGAACTGTTGCTATGACAATCAAGTACTTCGGTGGCACTTTGCCAGTTGATAAGGATTTCCGCGACAGTGATGAAGAGCTTTTAGCTATGACAGACGCACTCCCTTCATTTGTTGAGGAGACTTTCGAAGGCCTAAGATTCTCTGAGGGCTTGGATAGAATTATCAGAGTTGTTGCTCGTGCAAACAAGTATATCGATGAGAATGAGCCATGGGTTCTTGCCAAGGATGAGGCTAATAAGCCAAGACTTGCAGCTGTTCTTTATAATTTGCTTGATACAGTTAGAAGATGCGCAATTCTCTTAAGCCCAGTAATGCCACATATATGCCCTGAGATTTTTGAGCAGATTGGTGCATGTGAGTGCTGTACTACATGGGAGGCTGCTACTAAGCGTCATGCTCTTAAGGCTGATGTAACAGTAACTAAGGGAAGAATCTTATTCCCACGTATTGATGTAGAGAAGGAAGTAGAAGAGCTTGAGGCATTGAATAAGCCTGCTCGTGAGCTTCCTGAAGAACCAATGAAGGATATTACTGTATTTGATAACTTTGCTGCTTTGGATCTTCGTGCTGTTAAGGTTCTTTCTTGTGAGAGAGTACCTAAGTCCGATAAACTTCTGAAGTTTATCGTTGATGATGGTTTTGGTGAGAGACAGGTTCTTTCTGGTATCGCCAAGTACTATAAGCCAGAAGAGATGGTTGGCAAGACTTTGGCTATGATTATTAACCTCGCTCCTCGTAAGATGATGGGTCACGAGAGTAACGGTATGATTCTCTCCGTAAGAGATGGCGATAAGTTCAGAGTTATCGAGTTTGATGACTCTATTAAGCCTGGAGCAGATATTTCCTAATGTCTCATAAGAGACAGCCTGCCGTGATGTATGAGAGACGTATAGAAGGCGTCTTTGATACTCACGCGCACCTGTATGATTCAATGTACCTTGAAGGTGAGAATATTAAGGCTCCTGAAGATATTCTTGCCAATAGTGCTTTGGTCGGTGTTAACAGGATACTTATACCAGCAGATTGTATAGACACCTCTATTCGCGCCATAGACTACGTAAAGAAGTACGATGGCATGTCAGGGGTGTCTTTATATGCTTCTGTAGGTATTCACCCGCACGAAGCATCTTCCTATGATGAGAAGGCTCATGAGTACCTTGTGGATGCTATTACGCACCGTAAGGAAAACAAGGTGTACGCCTTAGGTGAGATAGGGCTTGATTATTATTACGATTATTCACCTCGCGATGTTCAAAAAGAAGTCTATCGTAAGCAACTCGAAATAGCTTATGAATTAGACATTCCTGTTATTCTTCATGAGAGAGAGGCTGCAGGGGATAGCATAGCTATATTGAAGGATTTTTATAAGCGCGGACAAATGCGCAAGAATCCAGGCGTCTGTCATTGCTGCTCCTGTTCTTTGGAAATATCAAAGGAACTACTTAAGATGGGATTTTATCTTGGATTTGATGGCCCGATTACTTATAAAAATAATGTGAAGACTATTGAGGTGTTAGCGAATACACCTATGGATAGGATCGTTATTGAGACTGACAGTCCATATTTAACACCTGTTCCTAACAGAGGGCATCTTAATGAGCCTTCATATATTTTATACACACTTGAGAAACTTGCTGAGATTAAAAATATAAGTATAGAAGAGGCAGCCCGTATAACGCGTGAGAATGGCCTTAATTTGTACGAGATAGGGGAGGACTAATATGGATAACAGTAAAAGAGAACGTACGATGGTTATAGCTACTATAGTACTTGCAATTATTCTGTTGATATCGGCTATTTATGATCGTAACAGCGCTTTGCTTAAGAGGACACTGGCATATGAACTTCCAGAGGGGGCCAAGATTGTTAAGGTGGAAAAGCATGGATTTGCTTTTTATCGTGTAGGTTATGAAGCAAAAATTGCAGTAGATCCATCAAGGCCTGAAGCTGTATTGCAATGCTTTGTTGATGGTTACGACTTTTCCGGCAGCATGATGTCTGAGAGCGAATTCCAGGAAGTATATGATTATTTATTTGGGGAAGACGGACAGTTCGATTATGTAAATCTTAAGCCAAGTCCAGCTACTGGAAGCAGAGTTTGGATGTGTGAAGTAATTACAGAAGATGAGCATACAATAGTTCAGTTCTTGGATATTGAATCTGGAGATCAGGCTTATCTGTATATTTATTACGTTCGATAAATCTAATGATTACGGGGCTTTCGAGCCTCGTTTAAAATTAATGAAATAAATAATTAAAAAAGTTGTTGACATCAAGTTTGATGTTCGGTATACTTCTTTTGCGCTTGAGAGAGCGCACCAGCAAATCACTTCAGATGGAAGCTTAGCTCAGCTGGGAGAGCATCTGCCTTACAAGCAGAGGGTCACAGGTTCGAGCCCTGTAGTTTCCACCAATGGCGCAGTAGTTCAGCTGGTTAGAATGCCAGCCTGTCACGCTGGAGGTCGAGGGTTCGAGCCCCTTCTGCGTCGCCATTACAAACCGGTTCCTAGGGACCGGTTGTAATTTGCCCAGATAGCTCAGTCGGTAGAGCAGGGGACTGAAAATCCCCGTGTCGATGGTTCGATTCCGTCTCTGGGCACCATCAACGCTTCGCTTATGCGAAGCGTTTTTGTTTGCTATAATTCTTTTATCTTTATGTGTTAGGAGAATTACTATGTCCAGAGTAAATTTCGGTGCCAAGCCTTATGTTTATCCAATGCCTGTTTTGATTGTAGCAACATATGATGAGAATGGCGTACCAGACGCGATGAATGCTGCCTGGGGCTGTATAACTGATATGAATGAGATTAGTATCAGTATGAGTTCTCATAAGACTACTGAGAATATAGAGAAGACAAATGCTTTTACAGTAAGCTTTGCAACAGAAGATACTGTAGTACCATGTGATTATGTAGGTATTGTATCCGCAAATCAGGTACCAGATAAGTTTGCACGTGCTGGTTTCCATGCAACTAAGAGTGAGTTTGTTAATGCACCATTAATTGATGAGCTTCCTATGGCCTTAGAATGCCGTTTTAAGAGTTTTGATGACGGTATCATGATAGGAGAGATAGTTAACGTTAATGCGGACGAGAGCGTCCTTACAGACGGTAAAATCGATATTACAAAGCTTAAACCTATAACTTACGATCCAGTGAACCACAAATATACGGCTTTAGGACCTGTAGTAGGTAATGCTTTTTCTGACGGAAAAGCTATTAAATAACTTTCTTTTTGCATTTTTATTTGTGCTTGGATTTAGTTATATTTGTGTGTAACAAAATTAAGTTCTAGGAGAAGATATGAAGCATTTTAAAAAGATTATGGCAACAATAGTTGCTTGCTCTATGCTATTTGCAGTAGTAGCCTGCGACAAAGACTCTGGGCGCACTGATGATAATCGTGATGAGAGGCAGGAGCAGGAGGAAAAGCCAGTAGACGAGAAAACTCCTGATGCGGATTCAGATGTTTCAGATGATGATGGTGATATAGAAGATGTAAGTGAGCCTTCTGTTGTTCAGCAGTATTATGATTATATCAATGATGTTCTTATACCAGTTGAAGGACTGACTAATCTTGATGGGTCTGTTATTGTATCTTTTCAAAATACAGCAATTCATGAGACTTCTGATATTAGTGCACGTAATGGAATTTTGTCTGCTGATGTACGTGACTATAATGGTGATGGTGTCCTTGATTTGGTTACATACTCATTAGATAGTATTGTCTGGGATCACACGAGTACTGGTCTTGTTATGAGTGAATGGTATGGTGAGCAGCGTAATTTCTATGGTGTTACTGCACGCTTCTACTCTATGGTGGATGGAAATATAACACTTCTTGACCAGGTGGATTCCATTACTGAATTTGGAGCTGATCATGTAGGAACAATGTACTATGGCGTATATGACGATGAAGGCTCCGTATACATTTATGGATATTGTGATACTGAGACTGTAGAAACTTATAGCGTGCGTAAGCTAAATATTTATCACGTTGAGGGCAATAGTTTTGTTTTTGATTCTACTAGTGGATTCTATGGTTTTGGACAGGCCAGTGTTGATTCAGATCCTAACGTAGTGTGTGGAACTCTTGATTATAATTATGGGGCAACTGCTCTTGGAACTGCTATCTCTAATGCTTCCTTCAGCTCAGTGACAAATGGTATCGGAGATGGAATGCTTCTAGGTGGAGTTCAGTTTATGTTCTACAATAGTATGACTCAGGTTGAAGCAGTTTATTATGATGTTTCTCGTCTTAGAGAAGTATTAAGTGATGGTGTTATCGCTTTAGATAATCGTCCTTCAATGCCTGTTTATGAGGCTCCTGAAAATGTTGATCCAACAGAGATGGCTAATACAATAGCATCTGATATTGGTAATGCTGCAGGTTCCAGTCTTACATATCTTGAGACGATTTATATTTCAGGTGGTGGAGTTAATGTCAGATATACTAACGCAGGTGGGGATATCACATTATCTTTGCGTTTTAGCGAAGAAGGCAAGCTTCAGGTTGTAAACTGTACGCTTGATACATGGAATATCACAAGCGAATGGATTGCTTTTAAGGATGCTATCTTTGCATATGCGCCTTTCGAGATTAATCCTGATGATTATCAGAACTGGCTTGGAGACTGCGATATGAATCAAAGTCCTCTAAGTACAGATGATTATTCAATTGTCGTAGCGAGAATGGATGAGATTTGGGTTAACATAAGTTTTAGTAACTGATAGGTAAGTTGAATTTACATAATTCGAAGAAAAATAAAACTGGAGTGCTGGTGTTGTAAACACTTATGGCACTCCAGTTTTTAATTTACTTTATTATGTAGAAATTAGAATCTCATCGATGCGACTTTCCACTCTCCGTCGATTCTTACGAAGTAAATTCTGGCATCTGTAGGTACAACCTCAGGTTCAGAACCACCCCAGCCCATCTGCATCCACTGCTCGATGTAGCACTCGATGTATACGACATCTTCGGAGTAAGTAACAAAATCGAGAATTTCCTGATTGTTGATAGTTACAGCACCGTGAGTTGTGAAGAACTGTAATGCAGTATTACGGCTTACGGCGTCAAATGTAACGCTATTAGGTGCGAAATATGGTCTTAAGTCATCAAGACTGGCATCCTTGGAAATAACATTAGCAAATGTACTTGTGAAGTTAATTGCCAGCTCTTCGAGTTCTTGTCTTTCTGGGTGCTCGCTTGTATATCCCGTCTCATAGATATCACGGGCAGAATCGTAAGAAACAGGAAGAATATTTCCAAATAAGTCGTGAACTTCTACCTCTGGTTCTGCATACAAATCAGCAATGTAGTAAGTATGAGTTCCTGGCATGGTATTATAAGGCTCAACATAAGATATGTCAGAAGGATATGTAAGCTCTGAGGCTACGTAGAAGTCGTCAAGCTGAATGCCATTAACATATACAGTAGAAGTCTCAGCTGCTGTAATCATTACGCTCTCGAAAGGCTCTGTGTAATAAGATACAGAAGACAAGGTCCAGGTAGGGAAGCCGTAGTCTCTTTGTGGAGCCATCAGATCTTTACAAAGGCTGACTTCAGCGACAATAAGTCCATCTGCCTCAATTACATATGAAGGAGAATCTTCAGTATATGTATTAGAGGGCTTATAAGTCATTGTCTTGCCGTTAATCATCTCTAAGATGTAATTACGTACCGTATCTTCAGACTCAAACTGACTTGTAACAGGGTGTGAGTCCATATGTTCCCAAATGTAATCAATATCGTAGGATTCAAAATGAGTAAATATCTCATCAATAACATGTGAAGGTCTTGAGGCCTGATATGCGGCTTCATAGCTTACAAGATAATCGTTAAAAATCTTATAAACATATAAGATTCCGCCAGTAACTATAGTTAGCCATACCATTAATACGGCTACATATGCATGGAACTTCTTTGCTTTTTTTCTCTTTCTTCTTACAGGCTTTTGAATAGGAGTTTGATTAGATGATGGCCTGTTAACTGGCTTAGAAGTAACTCTGACAGGTGGATTAGTAGAAGTATTATCTGTATGTTTTTTCATATTAACCCTCCTGCTCTAATGGCAATACAACCCATGCTGTAGGTAGGGCTCTGCTCTGTCTTAACTGTGCGTTACTTACAACTTCTTCGCCGTTATACCACATGGATGACGACATACCACCATCAAGGTTAAATGCATTAACAGCACCATACTCTTCCATGATAGAAATCAAATCAGCCATGGAAGCTCCCATAGAAGTTGTTCTTCTGCCTTCAATACAAAGCATAAGTACAGCACCATCAGCTCTTTGTCCAATTGCGGTTCTAGGGTTAAGTCCGCCGCCTACGCCTGAATAACCGGCAGAGACACCATTAACAATGAGTGCAGGTCCAAAAGAACATGCATCACGAAGTCCAAGACTCATGGCATATCCAGCTCCAAAATTACCAACGATTAATACATCGTCCTGATTAAATCCTACTGAAGGATATGAAGTAATTACTTCTTCTCCGACCTGATAACCATTTTCATCAGTAACGGCAGGGAGAGGGCCATCGTGACAAAGCTGTCCCTGTGAAATTACAAGACCAAGAGGCCATCCGCCGATACCAGTACCGCTCTCATCTTCGTACTGGCCGCCGTTAATACCTGCAACAGCTCCGTATCTCTCAATTAACTGTTCAACGGTCATACCAGCGCCTGAGTGAGTATAAGTTGGAATAGTCGCGCAGATTACACGGGATGGATCATAAACTACTAACATCTGTCCGTGATATGTAGGACCTGAAATCTCGTGGATCTCGATTCCATCTCCATCTGGGTCTAATTCATTGGCTGCGGCCTGATTATTAGCTTCCTGTGCAGCGTTATTAGCTGCGATGGCTTCATCTCGCATGATATTAACGAGTGATGCATCAGTAATATAATCAAATTCTATAATCTGGTTATTAGCCATAATCTCATTAATCTCTGCTTCAGATAAAACAGCATGGATCGCTATTGGACCAGCAGAAGACTCCATCATAGAAGATACAAAGAGATTTCTGAATTGGTCTGAAGGGCCATATACAGCAAGCTTAAGAAAGCCATAAAAACCAATAATAACGACTAAAATTGTGGTAAGTAAATAAAGAAAGAATCCACCAATTATTCTTAAAAAAGTTTTCAATTTAATTCCCCTCGAGTCATATTGAAAAAGAATAAGTATATTTTATAATTAAAGGCGTCTACGTACAATAGAGTGGGCAAAGTGAGGTTTAATTGACATGGAAAAGACATTTTCGCAGAGTGCGGAAAAAGTAATTAGCGAACTTAAGACCGATGCAAACAAGGGTTTAAGTTCAGGTGAAGCTAAGGATAGATTAGAAAAGTACGGTCCTAATTCATTAGGTGAAGAGAAAAAAGTTCCTCTATGGAAGAAATTCTTTGCACAGTTCGCTGATGCGATGGTTGTAATCTTAATTGCTGCAGCGGTTTTATCTGCATTTATGGCTATTAAGGAGAATAACGGATTTGAAGGATGGGTCGATGTAATCGTTATCCTTGCAATTGTTATTCTTAATGCAATTCTTGGCGTATATCAGGAAGGTAAGGCTGATCAGGCTCTTGCTGCTTTGAAGAAGATGAGTTCTCCTCAGACCAAGGTAATCCGAGATGGAGAAGTTGTTCTGGTTGATTCAGAAAAGATTGTTGTTGGTGATATTGTCGCTTTGGATGCGGGAGATGCTATTTCAGCTGATATCAGACTCATATCATCAAGCTCTCTTAAAGCTGAAGAAGCATCTTTGACTGGTGAATCAGTATCTGTAGAAAAAGATGCGAATGTAGTTTTGGATGAAGACTGCTCCATTGGCGATCGTAAAAATATGCTTTTCATGGGTACAGCGGTTACTTATGGAAGGGCAAGAGGTGTAGTTGTAGGAACTGGTAAGGATACAGAGCTTGGTAAAATTGCTAATCGTCTTACAAATATTGAAGATGAAGTAACACCACTTCAGAAGAATCTTAACAGCTTGGGTAAAATCCTTGCTGTTGTTTGTATAATCGTATGTTTTATCGTATTTGCAGTAGATGTATTTATTCAGAAGCTTCCTGTTGTTGATGCTTTAATGACCGCTGTATCGCTCGCAGTTGCAGCGATTCCAGAAGGTCTGGCAGCCGTTGTTACTATCGTCCTTTCAATCGGTATGACAAAGATGGCTCAGAGCAATGCGATTGTTAAAAGACTCTTAGCAGTAGAGACTCTTGGCTGTGTCGATGTAATTTGTTCTGATAAGACTGGTACTTTAACTCAGAATCAGATGACTGTTAAGGTGCTTTATGATGGTAATCAGGTATATAGCGTTGAAGGTAATGGTTATGCTCCAGAAGGTAAAATTACCGATAAGGATGGAAATGAGATTAAGCCTTCTTCTGTAGTTACAACTCTTATCAGGAGTGCTGTTCTTTGTAATGATGCCGCTATCGTTAAGAACGAGAATGGTGAATATACATGTATTGGAGATCCTACTGAAGGCGCTTTAACCACACTGGGTATGAAGAGTGATATGAAGCGTAATGAGACAATGGATAAGTATCCACGTGAGATGGAACTTCCTTTTGACTCCGACCGTAAGATGATGACAACTTACCATTCCGGAATAGAAGCAGGTAAGATAATTTCCTATACCAAGGGTGGACCTGATATTGTACTTTCGAGATGTACAAAGTATGTCGATGAGGCTGGCGTTCACGAGATGACAGCGGATGTTCTTAAGAGAATTCAGGATCAAAACCATGATTTCTGTCTTGAAGCAATCCGAGTTTTGGCTTTTGCTTATAAGACGCATGATAATGTTTTCTCTCCAGACTTTAGACATGAAGAAGATATGATTTTTATCGGATTAATTGGAATGATTGATCCTGCAAGAGAAGAGGCAAAGGCTGCTATTGCTGTTTGTAAGGAAGCAGGTATAAGAGCAGTTATGATAACAGGTGACTATAAGGATTCAGCTGTTGCAATTGCTAATAATCTTGGAATGATGGATGAGACTTCAGGTGCTATGTCTGGCGCTGAACTTGATAAAACAAGTGATGAATTGCTTCAGATTAAGTGTGAGACTACAAATGTTTATGCTCGTGTATCCCCTGAGCATAAGGTTAGAATTGTTAATGCTTTGAAGAAGAACAATCATATTGCTTCAATGACCGGTGATGGCGTTAATGATGCTATGGCATTAAAGTCAGCTGATATCGGTGTTGCTATGGGTATCACAGGCACTGACGTATCCAAGAACTCCGCTGATATGATTTTGATGGATGATAACTTCGCTACAATCGTTAAGGCTGTAGAAGAGGGAAGAGTTATTTACTCTAATATCAGAAAGTTTGTTAGCTTCCTTCTCTCATGTAATGTTGGAGAGATTCTGGTTATATTCCTCTTGTCGCTTATTCCTAATACGTTGATTCCAGGTATTGCAGCTCCACTTACAGCTATTCAGCTCTTGTGGCTTAATCTGGTTACTGATAGTTTCCCTGCTTTGGCTCTTGGAAGAGAGAAGGGTGAGCCAGGTATTATGAAGCTTCCTCCTAGACGTAAGGGAGAGCCTATCATTAATAAATCTATGATGGCTAACATAATAATTCAGGCATTAGCTATTTTTACAAGTGTTGCTATTGGATTTTTGTATGCTCTTACCAAGGGTACTGGTGTAATGTTTTCTGGAGATGTTGCCGCATTAACAGGCGCCAGAACAGTTGCATTTGCAACACTAATCTTTTCAGAATTGTTTAGAGCTTTTGCTGCAAGATCTGAGAGAATCTCCGTATTTAAGCTCGGACTTTTCTCTAATAAGCTTATGAATGCTGCTGTTGGTTTCTCTTTGGTACTTACACTTGCTGCAATCTATGTTCCTGGCGTAAATACTATTTTTAAGAATGTTGCTTTAATGCCAATGGCGTGGCTTATCATTATCCCTCTTGCATTAATTCCATTTGCTGCAAGTGAGATTTTCAAACTTATTAAGAGAGCCAAGTAATAATTACATTTGCATATAGAAAATGCTTATGTTATTATCGTACGGCTTGAATATTTAGGAGGCTTTAATAATGAGCGCACTTGATATCTTTTTATCTGTTGTTGATATATTACTTGGTGTATCTATGGTAATCCTTTTTCTCGTACAGGAAGGTAATGACCAGGGTATGGGTGTTGTTTCTGGCGCATCCTCTGATTCTTACTATAGCAAGGCTAAGGGAAGAACATTGGAAGAGAGACTTAAGCAGGCTACAAAGCTCGTAGCAATTCTCTTCGCTGTAGTATCTGTAGTCCTTTACCTCGCAGTAACTAAGGGGTTCTGATACATAAGATGAATTGAAATCATAAGCGCCTTCTCCGGAGGGCGCTTTTTTATTGCTTATTAGGGGTATAATTGAAGAAAAGAGGTGAAGAATTATGACAAGATTTAATGGAAATAGATTGAATAAGAACAAATCAGCGCAGAATATGAGTATTCGCCAGCAGGCCAGAAGAGCTGCTGCTGAAGGTGATTTTGGTAAGCCTAAGAATTTCTCTGAACTTGAAGCAAGAGGGCCTTTGCAGGTAAAAAATCAGGTGGTAGGTCTTTTGTTGCCACATGGTGATGGTGGCGTCGTTGTCCCGGATAAAAGTTTTAAGGAAACTAATTTTGGTAAGGTTTATATTGATAAGAGCCATCTTAATGGTGCTCCTTATAAGATGACTGTTGTCTGTGAGATTATTAATCCAACAAACACTAACCATGAGTTTTATGGGAAAATAATTGAAGTATTAGGTGATATTGGTAAACACGACGTTAGAATGATGACAGTTCTTCGTCAGTATGGTTTATCACAGTCTTTTCCTGAAGCAGTTGTTAACGAGGTTAAAGATCTTCCTCTTAATCCAGATTCGGAATTAATCGAATCTGAGATTAAGTATGGACGTAAGGATTTAAGAAATCTGACAACAATTACAATTGATGGTGAAGATGCTAAGGACCTGGATGATGCTATCTCTATTGAAAAATTAGAAGACGGTAACTATAAACTCTATGTTCATATCGCTGATGTGTCTAATTATGTCAGGGAAAATACTGCTTTGGATGAAGAAGCAAAAATTAGAGCTACTTCTGTTTATTTGGTAGATCGCGTTATTCCTATGCTTCCTCCTAAGCTGTCTAATGGCCTTTGCTCATTAAATCCTAATGTTGACCGTCTCACTATGACTGCGGAGATGTATATTGACTCTGAAGGTATTACATACGACGGTGCTGTTTATGAGAGTGTTATCAAGTCAGACAGACGAATGAGTTATAACGAATGCTACAGAATTTTAACTGAAGATGAGACTGATGATCCTATGTATCAGATGCTTCTTCAGATGAAGGAACTCGCGTCAACACTTAAGACTATGCGCGATAACAGAGGAGCAATTAACTTCAATTTTCCTGAGACAAAGGTAATCTTGGATGAGGAGGGAAAAGCTATTGATGTAATGGCTTATCCTATTACATTTACCAATGGCATTATCGAACAGTTCATGATTTGTGCCAATGAATTTGTAGCAGAGAAGTTTTGCAGGATGAACTATCCATTTGTTTATCGCGTTCATGAGAATCCGGATCCAATTAAGCTTGCCAGATTCACAAGAGTTGCACGTGAATTCGGTGCTATGGGAAAACTTGTTGGTGACGTTACTCCAATGGATGTAGTTAATTTTATGGATACAGTTAAGGATGAGACCGCCAAGCCAATGCTTGATCAGATTTTATTAAGATCAATGGCTAAGGCATGTTACAGTTCTCATAACTATGGACACTTTGGTCTTGCATCAGAGTTTTACTGCCATTTTACAAGTCCAATCAGAAGATATCCTGATTTGTATATTCATAGAATCATTAAGAGCTATATTCACGAAGAGCAGAAGCGTTCGCATTTCGTAGGCCTTGTTGAAGCAGTTGCCTTTCATAGTTCTGAGATGGAGAGAAACAGCGTAGAAGCTGAACGTGCTTCAGATGATATTAAGGTATGCGAGTATATGAAGGATCATATTGGAGAAAGATACGATGGTATGATTACATCAATTATTCCTGCAGGTTTGTTCGTAATGCTGCCCAATACAGTTGAAGGTTTTGTACCTTTCCGCTCGATGAAGGATCATTATCTTTTTGATGAGCGATCATTCCGTGCTGTTGGTGCCAGAAGTGGCGTAAAACTTACAATTGGTCTGCCGGTAAGAATTGTAGTTGAGACAGTAGATACTGAACTTAACAGAATAGATTTTGTCTTTGAACCAGGCTTCGAAAGGCAACTCGGAGGAGGGCGCGCTCAGTTTGAAGGCAAGCGTCCTCATAAAACATCACGTAAGAAGAGAAAGGGTAGAAGGTAATTATTCTACGATAAACTTTTCAATACTCTTAAGGAAGTCATCGCAGTTGTCAGAGAAAATCTGACACTCGAGCTTCTCTGATGGAACGATACTGAAAATTCCCATTAATGACTTGGCATCTACTATATATCTGCCAGAAATAAGGTCGATATCATAAGAGCAGAAAGTAGCTGATGTAACAAATTCCTTAACATCATCGATAGTCATAAGCTTTACATTAACACTCTTCATTTGAAACCTCCTTGAAGAAACGGGTGTACTTTTCTGTAATTACATCCCAAGTGAATCGCTGCTTTACATATTCGCATCCGGTCTTGCCCATAGTAGTAGCAATTTCTGGATGAGACAGGTAATAATCAATAGCGCCTTCGAAGTCAAAATAGTCCTTGAAGTAAAGGCCTGAGTTGGATTCTTTTGCAAAAGCACAGGTAACTGCGCAGTCTTCATGAACGAGAACCGGTCTTCCTGAAAGCCAGCTTTCCATAATTACGATAGAGAAACTCTCGTGCGTAGATGGCTGGCACAGGCAAAGAGCTGCAGCGCATGCATCATATTTATCCTGACGATCGACAAAGCCCAAATCGATTATCTCAGTTTTAATGTCATCTGGTATATCAATGGAGCCTCCACCGATTAATACAAGCTTTAAGTCAGAATCGACTGGCTTACGTCTTCTGTATTCACGGAAATATTTGATAAGCATATCTACATTCTTACCAGTGTCCTTACGGCCTGCGTAGAGAATGAATGGAGATGTGATTTTAAATTTATCACGGAATCGCTGTGCGACTGGATCAAAATCAGAGTCTACACCTGCTCCTAATACGGCCTGCTTCACCTTAGATAAATCATAAAGCTCATTTGCAAGCTTCATCTCGTTAGGAGCCAGGTAAATAGCTCCTGCTATAGTAGGGAATACATCCTGATAAATACTCATATGCGCATAAGCTTCTTCGTGAAGACATGGGATGAGTACGGATTTTTCAGGACATGCTTTGATGCCGTAATATGCTGTACCAAACATATATGGAATATGAACATATAAGGAATATTCATCCTTATGCTCCTTCATATATTCGTAAAGTGCAGGGGAGTTAACCATCTCCTGCATAAATATCTTCTCTTCTTCAGGAGAGACAGGTATGCCCTTAATAAACTTAAGGTTAACTGAATCAAAAGCCGCAGTATCTCTTTTACGAGCTGGGAATCTGACTACCTTAAGGCCACCTTCGTCTGCAATACCTTCTTTATAAAAATTAACGGACCAATCGGAAGAAAACTCTTTTACACATGTAGTGAGAATCTCAAGTTCTACTCCTGCGGTCTGTAAATGCTTCGCAATACCACGAAGTTCAGCTTCGGCGCCACCTGGAATCTTATCTCCATACCAAGGAATTACAAAACCAATCTTTTTCATGTTGTAATTATAGTTTAGTTACACTTTGTTTTACAACCATTTTTACTTATTAACGATTTTTGTTGTAAAATTAATTCGTTTATTATAGAGGAGCATAATGAAGAAAAGTTTACAGAGAATACAACTTTTATTTGGATCTATATATATCGCGATTACAGTTATATTTGCTGTGGTCGTTTCCTCTTTGCTTATTAATTCTTCCAAGAGCTCCATGGAGCGTAATGCTTCAGATTTTATTGCAGCTAATGCACATCAGATTGAACTTAATATTGATAATTACCTTAATACGGTTGAGACAGTATGCTCGTTGCTATTCTCTGACGAATCTTATTACGGATACTACGATACAAATACAGAATTATCTGATTATGAGCGTATTGTGGCTAAGGATGCTATTACAGCCCGTATCATTGATCTTAGTATGATGGAGAATTTCTGTGACTTTGGTGTCGTTTATCCTAATGATAAGAGTGCTGGATGGATATCACAGACAACAGAGAGTATGTTCCCGAATGGTGGAAAATATGAGTTTTTCTCCAGTCTTATTACTGACAGCAGACATGAGGATGGATGGGCGACCGGTGTTATGGGGAACATCGAACGCATTTATTATGTTAAGAGACTGAATCCTAACGCTGTTGCTGTACTTTCTTTCTATACTGATGAGTTCGATAGTGTATTTGCTATGCCTGATGAATTGTCAGCCATGACGGTTCGAATGATAAATGACAGTGAAACAATTATCTACTCCACTTATGAAGCCGAAGTTTCTCAGGGATTACCTGAAGATATTGATATGATGCTTGGCAATCAAAGTGGAATTAGTGCAATGGATTCTAATTATCTTGTTACTTCAAATAATTTAAGTAATGGTTGGCGTGTTGTAACTTCAATTTCAACCTCTTATCTTATGCAGGATCAGATTCAGTTAAGTACAACAATTACCTTAATTGTCATAGTCATAGTAGTGGCGATTATTCTTATTCAGCTGGTAGTACTTACCAAGCTTAACAGCTCTGTTACTGATGTGGTTGAGAATCTGGAAGACAAGGCTGCCACAGATCTTATGACAGGTCTTTTGAATAAGACTTCATTCAGAATTCAGGCAGAGTCGGATTTAAGAGTTTATAACGGTAAGCAGTCCAAGGTTTTCTTTATCATGGATTTGGACAACTTTAAGTCTGTTAATGACCAGCTTGGCCATAAGGTTGGAGATGAAGTAATAGTGAAGATGGGTAATCTGTTAACTGAAGTATTCTCTGAAGACTTTGTTAAGGTTGGCCGTATCGGAGGCGATGAGTTCGCTGTTTACTGCTCGTTCGTTGATAAGTCTCAGGAGAGAGCTGAAGAGTGGGCAAAGTTTAAGGCTGATCGCCTGTATCTCGCTTTTGATAAAGCTTTTAAAGATAAGATTAAGCAGTTCAATTTGTCTGTTAGTATGGGAGTTCTTATTGAAGGAACAGGTGACCATGCATATGAAGACTTGTATAAAAGAGCAGACACTGCCCTTTACATATCCAAACGTAATGGTAAGGGTAAACCAACATATATTTGATGGCAGGACGATAAATATGAAGAGTAGATTATTAAAATTATTAAGTCTAATTGTTCTGTCAGCCGTTTTTGTTACGGGCTGTTCTTCTGATGTTTTGGTGACTGTAAGACCACAGAGCAGCAGTGTTCCTGTATCAGTATCCTGGTGGGGAAATGATCCTCGCCATGAATATATGATTAATGGATTAAGACTGTTTGAAAATGATAATCCTGATATCAGAATAGAATACTCATATGCTGTATGGAATGGTTATGAGAATCGTTACCAGATGCTTATGAGGTCGCACAATAATGCTGATGTAATGCAGATTAATTATGCATGGCTTTCAAGATATTCTGATGATGGTTCAGGATATTATGATTTGTCTTTACTTTCTGATGTAATTGATTTTGATAATTTTACTGAAGCTGATATTGAGACTGGCATGAGAAACGGAGTTCTTAATGCTTTGCCAACAGCATATAATACAAGCTGCTTTTTCTATAATGGAGACATATACAGTTCTTACGGTTTAGAAGCACCATCGACTTGGGATGACTTGTTTACTGCTGCAGATAGAATGAGGGACGATGGTATGTATCCTCTCGGAATGATTTATAAGCATGTATTCCTTGTTCTTAATGCCTGGTTTGAACAGAATTATGAATCACATCTGTTTGATGATGATGGCAACTATATTGGTAGCGAAGCTGATATTAGTAATATGCTTGAGTTTTTAGGTGAGCTTGTCGATAGTCAGGTGTTAATGCCTCCTTCAGAGTTTGAAGTCTCATATTTTGGTTCAGGTTCTATAGCCGGAGTTTCCTGCTGGGCTTCTGACTCGCAGCGTTACTGTAGTGAACTTGTAGAGAGCGGTATTCCTGTTATGGTCGGCGATTTCTTAAGTAGTGGTAACGGAAGCGGGTCAGGATGGTATATTAAGCCAGCGACTATGTTTGCCATTAGCAGTAACTGCGATAATCCGAGTGAAGCAGGAGAGGTTCTTAACTATTTACTTAATTCTCCTGAATTCATAATGCTTCAGGGAACAGAACGTGGTATACCTGTAAGTATTACTGCACTTGAGACTTTAACTAACAGTGGAGAACTCTCTGGCGTAGAATATGAATCAGGTCAGATTATCAGAAATAATATGGATACTATGGTTTTGATTAATCCTATGCTTGAGAATAGTGATGTTCAGGATGCCTTCAAGACATATGCCGATATGTATTTATATGGAGAGATATCATTGCAAGAAGCGTCAGCAGAGCTGAATGCTGCTTTTGAAGCATTAGGATAAATTCTTGATTTAAGCCTTTTTAATTATTATAATAGTTTGATTTATTTTGATTAAATGGGGTTTTCTATAATGGCAAACATTTACAGAGACAAATTAATTAACCAGATTTCAGAGAGTGATGTTGGATCTTCCATTAAGGCTAGTGGTTGGATTGAGAATATTCGTGACCATGGTGGAGTCTCCTTCATTGACCTTCGTGATATGTACGGTGTTTTGCAGGTAGTAATGAGAGATACTAGTCTCTTGGAGGGTCTTGTTAAGGAAGACTGTATCTGTGTAGAGGGTGTTATTGAGCACCGTGATGAAGAGACATATAATCCTAAGATTGCTACAGGTACTATCGAGCTTGACTGTAAGTCTGTTAAGGTACTTGGTAAGGTTTATTCACAGCTTCCTTTCGAAGTTCAGACTTCTAAGGAGATTCGCGAGGATGTAAGACTTAAGTATCGTTACCTGGATCTTCGTAATAAGAAGGTTAAGGATAATATCGTTTTCCGTTCTAATGTTATTTCTTATCTCCGTCAGAAGATGACCGAGATGGGATTTTTGGAAATCCAGACTCCTATTCTTACATCATCTTCTCCAGAGGGTGCACGTGACTATATCGTTCCTTCCCGTAAGTATAAGGGCAAGTTCTATGCTCTCCCTCAGGCGCCTCAGCAGTTTAAGCAGCTCCTGATGGTTTCTGGTTTTGATAAGTATTTCCAGATTGCTCCTTGCTTCAGAGATGAGGATGCTCGTGCTGACCGTTCCCCAGGAGAGTTCTATCAGCTCGATTTTGAGATGTCTTTTGCTACTCAGGAAGACGTATTTAAGGTAGGTGAGGATGTTCTCACAGCAACATTTAAGAAGTTTGCTCCAGAGGGTGCACAGGTTACTGAAGCTCCATACCCAATCATTTCCTATAAGCAGGCTATGCTTGAGTTTGGTACAGATAAGCCTGATTTGAGAAATCCACTTAGAATTATTGATGTTTCTGAGTTCTTCTCTCGTTGTACATTTAAGCCTTTTATTGGTAAGACAGTCAGAGCTATTAATGTTCATGCCAAGCTTTCCAAGGGTCAGCATGAGAAGCTTCTTAAGTATGCTCAGGATGAGCTCGGTATGGGCGGTCTAGGTTACTTGGAGGTTCTCGAGGATATGTCTTACAAGGGACCAATCGACAAGTTCATTCCAGATGATATGAAGTCAGAGATTAAGGAGCTTGCTGGTCTTACTGCTGGCGATACTATTTTCTTTATTGCTGATAATGAAGCTAAGGCTTGTGAATATGCAGGTAAGATTCGTAACGAATTAGGTGCAAGACTCGACATTATTGAGAAGAACAGTTACAGATTTTGCTATGTAAATGATTTCCCTATGTATGAATATGACAAGGAGACAAAGGGATATATCTTTACACATAATCCATTCTCAATGCCACAGGGCGGTCTTGAGGCTCTCGAGACAAAGAAACCTGAGGATATTCTCGCATATCAGTATGATATCGTTTGTAATGGTGTTGAGCTTTCTTCTGGTGCTGTTCGTAATCATGACATTATGATTATGAAGAAGGCATTTGAGATTGCTGGTTATACTGAGGAAGACCTGAAGGTTAAGTTCGGTGCTCTCTATAATGCGTTCCAGTATGGTGCTCCACCTCATGCTGGTATGGCTCCTGGTGTTGATCGTATGATTATGCTCCTTAAGAATGAGGAGTCTATCCGTGAGGTTATTGCATTCCCTATGAATGGTAATGCCCAGGATCTTCTCTGTGGTGCTCCTGGTGATGTTACAGAGCAGCAGCTCCGTGAAGTTCACATCAAGGTAAGAGCTTAATCCTTTTTAAAAAATTTAATTAATCGAAGCCATCGCTTTTTTATAGCGATGGCTTTTTGTATAATAGCGACTATGAATATTTTCTTTTATACATTAGGGTGCAGAGTTAATCAGTATGAGACAGATGCTGTCAGGGAGATGTTCCTAAGCGCTGGTCATACTGTTGTCAGCGATTCATCTATAGCTGATGTTTGTATAGTAAACACGTGTACTGTAACTGGTGAAGCTGACCGTAAATCCAGACAGTCTCTGCGCAAAATGGCTCGCGCTAATAAAAATACTATAGTTGTTGCTATGGGGTGCGCTGCTGAGATGGCAGATGGTGTTGTAGATGCAGACGTTGTAGTTGGGCGTAAAGACCGTAATAAGGTTCTAAAACTTGTAGAAAATTATATTGGCGATAAGAATCATAAGTTTGAACACATTCGTCCTGATGTTTCCAAGTGTGACGATTACCATGATTTTGGAACTGTAATCTCTCCTGAAGGCAGTCGTGCCTTTATGAAGATTGAAGATGGTTGTGATAATTTCTGTTCCTACTGCATTATTCCTTATGCTCGTGGCCGAGTGGCAAGCAGAAGTGAAGAGTCAATTGTTGCTGAGGCAAAGGATCTTGCTTCTAAGGGCTTTAAGGAAATAATAGTATCCGGAATTGAGATTTGTTCTTATGGTAAGGATAGAGGGGAAGATATAAGATCTCTTTTAAGAGTGCTTAAGGAAATATCTCTTGTTGAAGGGATTGAACGCATAAGATTAGGGTCTTTGGAACCTTCATGTATTAGTGATGATTTCGCCTTGGAGTTGTCAAAAATAGAGGGTATATGTCCACATTTTCATCTATCTTTACAAAGTGGATGCGATACAGTATTGAAGAGAATGAATCGTAAATATGATACGGCTGATTATCTCTTGGTAGTAAAGAGACTTCGCAACTATTATCCGACAATGCAGCTTACAACGGATATTATCTGTGGCTTCCCAGAAGAAACTGATGGAGAGTTTGAATCAACACTAAGGTTTGTAAATGAAGCAGGATTTAATAAAATACATGTTTTCCCCTATTCGGTAAGAAAAGGAACCGTCGCTGCCAAGAAACCACAGGTAGCTAAGGATATTGCAAAAAGAAGAGTAAATGAGCTTTTATCCTGGTCTGAAGAAGCTGAAAAAGAATATGCTTCCAGTTTTATTGGTACTAAGGCCAAAGTCTTAATTGAATCTGAAAAAACAGATAATCAGGGCAGAAAATACTATCTTGGATATAACGAAGAATATGTAAGATGTGCTGTATATACTGAAAATACCTTAGAAATTGGAAGCGTAATAACAGTAGATGTTATAGACAGTGATAAATCTTTGCTTCAGTGTAAGTCTTAAAAAATATTTTAAAATATCACTTACTAATCTGAATATTGTGGTATTATAGTTTTAGATTATTAGGGGGTACTCCAATTGGAATCTGAGACAACAAAGTTCAATTTTTCCACTGACAAGTCAGAAAATGTCAGAGAATTGATGACATTCGTCCTTGGTTGCTTAAGAGAGAAGGGTTATAACCCAATTAACCAGCTCGTTGGTTATTTTATTTCTGGTGATCCTACATATATTACTAGTTATAAGGGTGCTAGAGGTGTAATTAAAAGAATCGACAGAGATGAACTTTTAGAGGTAATCATTACTGACTACATTAGTAGACTTTAATATTTATTTGAATTAATGAAGCTTTTTGGCGGCGTCTGTATTTGATGCCGCTATTTTCTTGAAAAGGAGTATATATGGGTAAAGGAAGAATCATGGGAATCGATTTTGGTATGAAGCACATTGGCGTTGCTTTGTCCGATGAATTGTGGATTACAGCTTCTGGTTTCGAGACAGTAAACTGGAATGGTGAAGATGATGCGTGGGCTCTGAACAGAATTGCTGAGATTTGTGAAGAGAAGGGTGTTGTAAGAATTGTCCTTGGTAAACCTTCCAGAACAGATGGAACAAAGTCTCATACAGAGGAATGTGCTGAAGTATTCGCAAAGAAGTTAACTGAACTTACTGGAATGGAACCTGTTCTCAAGGATGAGCGTTACACTACAGTTCTTGCTTCAAGATTTATGCACGAGACAGGGCGCAAGGCGAAAAATCAGCGTAAGGTTATAGATCAGGTCGCAGCAGAGATTATCCTTAGTGATTATCTCGAGACATTGCGTTAAAAGAATACTCGTATGTTATAATTCTATAATTAGAAACTTATTTAAAAGGAGATATATCATGGCTGACGAGAATATCATTACTATGGTTGATGAAGAGACTGGCGAGGAGGTTCAGCTCCAGCTTATCGATGGTTTTGAGAAGGATGACAGAAATTTTGCTGTATTCCTCACACTTGCTGAAAATGATGATGATGTAGAGCTTGTTATTCTTGAAGAGATTGACGAGGGTGAAGATGTATTGCTTCAGTCTCTTGAGGAAGGCGAGGAAGATGAAATCTTCGATTATTATGATGCTTTGTGCGAAGCTGAACTTGAGGACGAAGACGATTCTGAGGCTTAATGAAAACTAATAGCAAAAGTGGTTTCTTTAAGAGTATATTCGGCAAGAAGGACAAAACACCTTTTTTGAGCCGTAAGAAAACTGGTGAGAAGGATGAACTCATTGTTATAAGAGATGTTTCTACTAACAAGGACTACTATCTCTCGGTTGTAGATGACTTCTTCTATAAGGAGAAGGAGTACATTGTTACGTATAATTATGCTCCTGATGATGGTAATCACGATAATCCTGAATTAGTAATTATGGAAACCAAGTTCAATGATAAAGGAGATCAGATTTTTCTCTCTATCAGGGATAAGCAGGAATTAGAAGTTGCTTTTGCCGTTTTTATGAGACGATATTACGATTCTGATGTACCGGATCGCCAGGAGCGTATGGGAGTCAGATATTAATCCTTATGAATAAAGCACTGGGCTACATAAGCGCAATATTCAAGGCTACTATATGTATTGCTTTGTTTTTGATTTGCCAGATGTCAGCCCTGTTTTTGTTTGATGTAACGGGTCTTGATTATAAGGTTTATGAAGGATCATTTATAACATTTTATTCATTGATTATTATCCTGGCTTTTATGGTGTATTCAGCTGTTAGCTCATATAGAAAAGACCGACTTGTTATGAGAGAAAAGCTTGGAATCAGGCGGATTTTCTTATTAATCCTGATGGGATTTGCTCTTCTTGGAATTGTCTCAGTCTATATGATGTTTGCTAATATAATTGCAGAGTATGTCTCATCTTTGCAAGGCGAGCTCGACAGATACTCAGAGAACATGAACCGCTTCTCATCAATAAGTGTTGATGAGGTGCCGTGGTGGGATCCTGTCTTGGATGCATTAGCAACATCTTTTATTGTTCCACTGGCGGAGGAATTAACTTTCCGTGGAGCGGTGTTTGGCGAATTATCCAGAAAGTTCAACTGGGTGTTGTCAGCAGTAATATCATCAACAATTTTTGGGCTTTTCCATGGAATATCAATTCATATTGGTTATGCATTGATTAGTGGAATAATACTTTGTGCTGTATACCACTACACAAAGTCTATTTTTGCCTCGTATATTATGCATGCTACTTTTAATCTGTTCGGATCTGCAATTTTTACATTTTTGGATTCAAGCGTTATGAGTAAATTTGACATTAATCAGGGCAAACTTAATTTTTTAATGCTGATAATAGAAATATTAGCTATCTGGCCAGCAGCAATAGGTATGTATTTTATATGTAGGTCATATAAATCAGAACAGGAAACTATTAAGGAACAATTATGAATCGATTAGACAGATTTAGATTTGGAAATCTTCATAAGAGAAGAATATTTGGAGTAATATCCATATTTGTTCTTATCGCATTTGTTGCTGCTTCTTTGCTTGCTATTCTTGGTTTTTTTGGAAGCAGAGCTGAACTTCCAAGAGTTAATTTATCAGTTGATACAACTTCAGGCAGTGTTCAGGGTGTAGGGTTTAATATTCTGGATATTCCGGATAGTAATGTAATAGAAGATCCGTTCTTTGATTGCAGTGATAATTGTCTTTTTGCAACTGTTACAGAAGCTGAAGGTAATTATCTGTACTTTGATCCTCTGGAAGGAAGAATATTTGAGGAAGTCGCATCTAATAGTGAAATCAATGTTTTATCAATTGATGCTGATGGTGTGATGGGGCTAAGATTTAGTAGTTTTGTATCTGGCTTTGATTCAGCTCGATTTGGTATTCCAATTACCATTGCTGATACTAATAATCTCTGGAATACTGATTCAATTGTTAAGGTTGTTGAATCATCTGGTGTTGTTTATGGAATTACTGGAGATGGAGTTCTTATTCAAAATCTAATTACTAAGAATTCTGTTGTAAGTACTAATGATTTCTTCATTGATATCTGTAGTAGTGGAAACTTTGTTTATGCTCTTGCATCTAATGGCGATATATTTATCGCATCTGAAGGTGGAAGCTTTACATATGTGTGCACCTGTGAAGTTTCTGAAGATACAAGTCCTAAGTTTATAAGTTCAGTTAATGGCAGTATTGCAGTTTTTATAAGTGATGGAACTGTAAGAACTATTAATTCAGATAATTCTTATATAACTTCACGAATAAACGCTTCCTATATAGATTCTAATCAGAATTATGTTGTGTCGGTTGATGCGGATAATAATGTTTATGTTAGCAGTAATGGAATATTCTTTAGAAGTCGTGATGATATCAGCTATTTGATTCCTGATTTTGATTCTGTTATTGATGTTAAACTTCTTGATTCAACTGTATTTATCCTTACCAATTACGGAACCTTGATTAGTTTTGATATCACAGGTGACAATTTCTATGTTTGTGATATTTCTTCAATTGAACCAATAAGTATATGTCCTATTAATAATGATTATATTATTGCTATTGCATCTGATTATCAGGCCTTTGCTGTTGATGCAAATACAGGAGTAACTGATGCTCTCGGAATGGGTAATACGGTTGTAGAGAATGTATATAAATATGGCGACAATCAGTTCCTGATTAGTAGCGGTAGCAGTCTATATAAGACTTCTTTGATGTCAGCTTTACTTGTAGATAGTTCAATCGGGTCGAGCATCATACAAAGTGGTGATATTTGTATGGTTAAAACTTCAAGTGTTAATACTGATTCCTGGGATATTCAGGGAGATACACATCTTGTTGGAAGAGAAGATGGAGTTTATCTTACAGGTAATGATTCGGGACTTCATGTTATGTCAAGAAGATTAGATCAGATGACTCCAGAATTATTTGAAGATGGTGTGTTCTACCGAATTGATGTAGCGATGTCTACTACAGGTGGAGATCTTAATACATATGCATGGCTTGAGGGAGATTCTTTTGGTCAGCAGGGTATGCAGGTAACTGTTGTAGACAGTAATACAGATGTTTATTCATTTGTATTTGCTGTGACTGAAAATATGATTGAAGATGAATATTTAAGATTCAATATCGCATTTGAAGGCTATGGAATACTTAACGTAGACTATGTATATGTTGGTCCATCTAATAGTGATGTAAATACAATACCTAGTAATTTCCGTAATTGTATTGTACATAATACTCCATCAGCGCTTCGTTTTTCTTCGATGGTCATTGGTGGCACAGGCTTTTGTAATGAGGCATTTTATGGTGTTCATCCTGATTCTGCCGAGAGTGCTTTATTGATGAGTAGAGATGCAGGAGCTAATCCATGGTTTGTTATGGGTTCTCAGATTACTCAGAATGATGTAGAGAATTTCCTGGGTTATATGTGTGGTTCGGTATCTTCTGAATATGGTAAAAGAAGAATTGACAATGGAACTGCGCTTCCATGGAGCAGACAGTTTAACTATATCTATGTAGAGATTGGTGACAGCGAGAATACCTTCCTGAGTGATGTTCAGCGTGGTGCATACGTAGATTATGTTAAAGGGCTTTTCGAGAGAAGCTCTTACTACATAGAGATTAAGGACAGAATAGTATTCGTTGATGGTATGAATTACGATGGTGGTGTTGTGTTGTCGAGTGCAGATAGGCATGCAGCACCAATGGAGGTTACTGCTCCTGTTACTGTTGACAACACATTTGTGAATTGCGTTAGTGATGCAATTGATAACGCCAGATTCGAGGCTCCAAGAGCAGCTGGTGGTGAGTTTATATCTTCCGTATCTTTTGATAACTATGAAGGTTCCTATACTGCTGCGGATGTTGTATCCAGTGTAATTATGGCGCAGTCATTCGCTGATCTGGTGATGTTTGATTCAGATACTGAAGTGTTTAATTCGATGGCGGCTTTACGTTTCTTGATTGGCAGAGAGCAGATGTTTTATGAAGTGTTAGATCCTGTTGATTCTTCTTCGGAATATACAGCTGATGAGTTAACTGAGGCTTGTGACTTTATGTTGATAGATGGTGATACATCAATCTATCTTATTGTTACGAATCATTCTGATGTTGCTCAGCAATTCCTTACACAGAGTACTGTATTTGATATAAGAGGTGCATCTTATAACAGATATTCATCAAGCGGTGAACAGCTTATTCAACGAGATATCAATCGTTTCAGACTCAGACAGTATTTGCAGCCTGGCGAGTATATGATTGTCAATATTCCTAAGTAAAATAGGTGTTTACACATACCCCCTAGGGGTATATAATCTTGTCAGATAAATACCTGGAGGGGGTATACTGACATGGATGATTCAGTCGAGACTTTATGTTGCTGTAATAAGCATAAGGAGAGAGTCGATTCAGAGAAAAAAGACTTGATGAACAGACTTAAGCGTATCGAAGGTCAGGTGCGTGGTATTGAGTCTATGCTTGAAAAAAATGCTTACTGCACAGATATTTTGATTCAGGTCTCGGCAGTAGTTTCTGCTCTTAATAGTTTTAATAAAGTGCTTCTTGGTAATCACGTAAAAACTTGTGTTGCAGATAATATTCGAGCTGGTAATGATGAAGTTATCGATGAATTAGTTGCAACACTACAAAAACTTATGAAGTAAGGTATTACTATGGAACAGTATAACGTAACGGGAATGAGCTGTGCCGCGTGTCAGGCAAGAGTAGAAAAGGCCGTAAGCCAGGTCTCTGGTGTAGACAGTTGTGCTGTAAGCCTGCTGACTAATTCGATGGGCGTGTCGGGTACTGCTTCTCCTGAAGCAATAATTAAGGCTGTCACAGATGCAGGATATGGAGCAAGCCTTAAGTCAGGTAACTTATCTCATAATTATGCTGATAGTAGTGATGAACTTAAGGATATCGAGACGCCATTATTATTAAAAAGACTGGTTGCTTCATTGATCTTTTTGATTCCACTTATGTATGTGTCAATGGGCCATATGTTATGGAACTGGCCACTTCCTTCTTTTATTGACAATCATTTGTCCATGGGACTCTTTGAATTACTGTTTACAGCAGTTATTATGGTTATTAATCAGAAGTTCTTCGTAAGCGGCTTTAAGGGTATTTTACATAAATCTCCTAATATGGATACGCTCGTAGCTTTAGGTTCTACAGCTGCATTTCTTTATAGTGTGTACGCTCTATTTAAAATGGCTTCAGCTCAGGCCGTTGGTGATATTGAATCAGTAATGGCTTTAATGGATGAATTTTACTTCGAATCTGCTGCTACAATATTAACTCTTATAACAGTAGGTAAGACATTAGAAGCCAGGGCTAAGGGTAAAACAACAGATGCACTTAAGGGTCTCATGAAGATGGCTCCAAAAACAGCAAGTGTTTTTAAAGATGGCGAACTGACTTTGATTCCGATTGAACAGGTAAGTCTTGGTGATCGATTTGCAGTAAAACCTGGAGAGAGTATACCTGTAGACGGAATAATCATTGAAGGTACATGTTCTGTAGATGAATCAGCAATTACTGGAGAGAGTATTCCGGTTGATAAAGTATCTGGTGACAGTGTTACGTCAGCTACAATTAATCAGTCTGGATATATAGTATGTGAGGCTACAAGGGTAGGAGAAGATACAACCCTTTCTCAGATTATTCAGATGGTATCAGATGCAGCAGCAACTAAGGCTCCAATTGCCAAGATAGCAGACAAGGTTTCAGGTGTTTTTGTTCCTGTTGTTATAGCGATTTCTATTGTGACTTTCTTGATTTGGTTACTGACAGGACAATCGGTAGGATTTGCATTAACCAGAGCAATTTCTGTGTTGGTTATCAGCTGTCCGTGTGCCTTGGGATTAGCTACTCCAGTGGCAATCATGGTTGGTAACGGAGTAGGAGCAAAGCACGGAATTATGTTTAAGACCGCTGTCTCATTAGAAGAGACAGGTAAGGCCATGATTGTTGCGTTGGACAAGACAGGAACGATAACAAAGGGAGAACCTGTTGTAACTGATATTATTCCAGCAGATGGTGTTGCTGAAGAAGACTTAATAAAATATGCTTTAAGTCTTGAAAACAGAAGCGAGCACCCATTATCACGCGCTGTTGTTAAAAAAGCTGATGAACTTAAGATAAGTGCTGATGATTTGGAAATTTCTGATTTTAAGATTGAATCAGGAAGTGGACTTAAAGGATATTTTGATGGCAAAGAACTTAGAGGCGGAAATGAGTATTATTTCGAGAAGAAAATAGAGGATTCTTCTAGCTTTAATACCTTTAAGGGAAAGGCACAGGCTCTTGCTTTGAAGGGAAGAACACCACTTTATTTTTCTTATGATGGAAAACTCCTTGGCTTAATTGCAGTTGCAGATGTTATTAAAGACGATAGCGTAGAAGCTATTAATGAACTTAAGGCTATGGGCCTTCATGTTGTTATGCTGACGGGTGACAATGAAGTAACAGCCAGGGCAATTGGTTTTGAAGCGGGTGTAGATGAAGTTATAGCTGGCGTTAAACCTGAAGGAAAAGAATCAGTCATAAGAAAACTTAAGGAATACGGTAAGGTTATGATGGTAGGAGACGGCATTAATGATGCACCTGCACTAACAAGTTCTGATATTGGAGTTGCTATTGGTGCTGGTACTGATATCGCTATCGATGCTGCTGATGTAGTCTTAATGAAGAGCAGTATAAGAGATGTGGCTGCAGCTATCCGTCTTAGCCGTAAAACCCTTCGAAATATTCATGAAAACTTATTCTGGGCTTTCTTCTATAATGTTATCGGCATACCTCTTGCTGCAGGTATATGGATTCCTATATTTGGATGGACATTAACTCCGATGTTTGGAGCTGCTGCAATGAGTTTATCAAGTTTCTGTGTTGTTACTAACGCATTAAGACTTAATCTAGTTAATATCTATGATAAATCAAGAGTTAAGGTTATAAAGAACAGTCTCGGTCACGAACCGATTCTTGATATTAAAACTTATAATGATTCCAAGGAGGAAAACAAAATGGTAATTACAGTAAATGGTATGATGTGTGGTCACTGTGAGGCTCATGTAAAGGCTGTTCTTGAGAAGATTGATGGTGTTACTGTAGCTGTAGCCAATCATAATGAGAACTCTGTTACTATTACAACAAGTAAGGCTGTTGATGAAGCCGTAATTAAGGCTGCAGTTGTTGAAGCTGGTTATGAGTACGCAGGAATCAAGTAATTAGTAATATGAAAACTATCTGGCCTGACTACTATTCACGCTTTAAGTGTATTGGATCTTCTTGTAAGCATACGTGTTGTGCAGGGTGGGAGATTGATATTGATGATGAATCTCTGAGACGATTTAAATCTAATCCTGAAGTATCTAAGCACATTAAGGATGGATCTATCGTTTTGGCAGAAAATGAGCGATGTCCATTTTTGTGTGAAAACGGTCTGTGCCAGATAATTCTTGACTACGGTGAAGATTATCTTTGTGATATTTGTAGTGAGCATCCTAGATTTTATGTTGACTGCATAGACCATTACGAAGGTGGTATTGGACTTGTCTGCGAAGAGGCATGCAGAATAATACTGGATTATGAGAAGGATTTTTGCCTTGATGGTAACTTTTCACTTCCTGAAGAGATTTTACTGGTATTTGACTGTTCGAAGACGTTAAGTGCTCAGATGAATGAGTTACGAAGTGATGTAATGACTGCTTCAGAGAGATCAGAATTCTTTTTGGGTATGGAGATACTCGATGAATCGTGGTCTGGCTATCTCGAGAAAATTAAAAGTTCTAATATTACCAGAAGTCAGGAAGAGGATTTTATTAATTCAAACAGAAGAGTTTTTTCAAACTTTTTAGCATACTTGCTTTACAGACAGCGTGATGCATTAGGTTTTGCTGTAGAAGCTACAAGGCTTCTTGCTGATTTGGTAATCTGTGGTCTTGAGATTCATGATGCTGCCAGAATGATATCAGGAGAAATAGAATACTCTGATGAAAACATTGATAAAGCTTATGATATTTGATAGGATTGTTGCGCTCGGATGCTTAGCTCAGCTGGCTAGAGTACCTGCTTGACGTGCAGGGGGTCACAGGTTCGAGTCCTGTAGCATCCACCATAGGTAGCCTCGGATATAACCGAGGCTTTTTTGTGTACAAATGCCCATGGGAGATGGACAAAAAGGCTGGTTTGTCCATCTGTGGAGTACAGCAGTCCACCTATCAAGTATAATTGACGCGTTATTCTCGCGAGTGTTAAAATTGCTCGAAATATTATTTTTAGGAGGTCTATCCTATGGCTATTTTTGAAGGTGCCGGTACAGCTATTGTTACTCCGTTTACAGATAATGGTATTGATTTTGCTAAGTTGGAGAAGCTTATTGAATTCCAGGTACAGAATAAGATAGATTCTATTATTATTTGTGGTTCCACAGGTGAAGCCGCTACAATGACTGATGAAGAGCACTGTGCAGCAATTAAGTTTGCGGTAGATACAGTAGCAGGAAGAGTTCCTGTTATTGCTGGTACAGGTTCTAATGATACAAAGTATGGTGTAGAACTTACAAAGAAGGCTGAGCAGCTCGGTGCTGACGCAGCTTTGGTTGTAACTCCTTACTACAATAAGTGCACACCTGACGGACTGGTAAAGAACTACGAAGCATATGCTAAGAGTGTTAATATTCCAATCGTGCTTTATAATGTCCCATCCAGAACAAATGTTAATATCAGTCCAGATGTTCTTTACAGACTAGCAGAAATCGAGAATATCGTTGCTATTAAGGAATGTAGCTTAAGTCAGGTTCCTGAGATTTATAGTATGGTAGGCGACAGATATACTCTCTATTCTGGTGAGGACGGTCTTGCTATTCCAATGGTTTCTTTGGGAGCTAAGGGTGTTATCTCTGTAACTGCTAACCTCATCCCTGAGTATACAAGCAAAATGATTCACGCTTACCTTGATGGTGATATTAAGACTGCAAGAGATATGCAGATTGGTGTTATTCCTCTTGTAAAGGCAATGTTCTGTGAGGTAAATCCTATCCCTGTTAAGGAAGCTCTTAATATCCTTGGATGTGGCGTAGGCTCCTGCAGACTCCCACTTTGTGATATGACAGCTGGTGGTCATGCTAAGGTTGAAGAGACCTTGAAGCAGTACGATTTGTCTGCTTTGACATCTTTCTTCTCATAAATTTTAAAGGAGTTTATAACCCCATGGTTAAAGTTCTAATTAATGGTGCATGCGGAAGAATGGGCCGAACAATTGCTAATATGGCAGCTGAGAATGATACATTTGAAGTTGTTGCAGGTGTAGATATCATTGCTAATGATACTTTGGGATTTCCAATTTTTCCAAGCGTTAAGGATTGCACTGTAGAATATGATGTAATTATCGACTTCTCGAATGCTAAGGCTGTTCCTTCATGTATTGAGGGCGCTGTAGCAGCAAAGAAGGGCCTTGTTTGCTGTACAACAGCTTTGGAAGATTCTACTTTGAAGATGCTTGATGATGCTTCAGGTGTTATTCCAGTATTTAAGTCGGCAAATATGAGTTTTGGTATGAATGTTCTTGTAGGTCTTGTTCAGCAGGCTGCTAAGACCTTATATCCAGGATATGATATCGAGATTTTTGAAGCTCATCACAGAAGAAAACTTGATGCTCCTTCTGGTACAGCTATGATGATTGCCGATGCTATTACTGCTTCTGTAGAGGATGATCTCGAGTATGTATTTGACAGACACGATGTGAACAAGGCAAGAGGCGATAAGGAAATCGGTTTCTCTACGCTTCGTGGTGGTAATATCGTTGGTGAACATGAAGTATACTTTATTAGCGATGAGGAAACTGTTAAGATATCTCACAGTGCTAAGACAAGAGATGCATTTGCTCGTGGTTCTTTAACTGCAGCTGCTTTTATCGCAGATAAGAAGCCTGGCTATTACAACATGCAGGATATTGTGGCAAGTGCCTTTAATTAAGGAGGAATAATAATGTTATTTAATTTGATTCTTGATACAGCAGATGCAGTATTGCAGGAAGAGGCTAAGTCTCAGGCAATCATCAGTACAGTAATGGTTGTAGGTTTCCTAGCTGTAATGTATTTCTTGATTTATATGCCACAGAAGAAGAGAGATAAGAAGCTTAAGGAGCAGATGGATAAGCTTTGTATTGGTGACAAAGTAGTTACTATTGGTGGTCTTACAGGTATTGTTGCTCATATTGATGAAGACGAGATTACTATTTACACTTCTGTAGCTAATACACCAGTAAATTTTACAAAGCCAGCTATTCAGACAGTTATTCCTAGAAATTCTGAATCTGAAGATAAGAAGTCTAAGAAGTCAGATAAGTAATTAGTTACTAATGGCGAGAATACCAGAAAGTACTATTGACGAGATACTTTCAAAAGCTGATATAGAATCGGTAGTTGGAAGATATGTAACGTTTACCAAGAGAACAGGCCAAAATTTATTTGGCCTGTGTCCATTTCATTCGGAAAAAACACCATCTTTTTCAGTTAATATTCCAAGAAACATCTACTCCTGTTGGGGATGCCAGAAAAGAGGAAATGCTATTGGTTTTATTATGAATATTGAGAAACTAAGTTTTCCAGAAGCTGTAAAGTTTTTGGGGGACCAGTATGGTGTTGAGGTTGAATGGGGTGATGATGATACTCAAAGCGCTAAGGATTTAAAGTCACAAAAGGATCGTGTTCGAAGTGTATTGTCTGATGCTGCTGTTTATTACTATAAAGCTTTAAATAGTGATATAGGAAAAAATGCAAGGGATTATGCGGCAAAAAGAGGCCTTACAAAGGATACGCTGGTTAAATTCGGCATCGGCTTTGCACCAGATGGCTTTGATAATCTAGCTAATTACCTTCGCTCTAAGGGTTATACAGATGATGAGCTACAGAATTCTGGCCTTTTTACAGTAGCAAAGAACGGAAATCTGATTGATCTTTTCAGAGGCCGCTTTATGGTTCCTATCTTTGATGCATTTGGAAAAATAATAGCATTTGGAGGACGTAACTTAGGTCCTGAACTCCCTAAGTATGTTAACTCACCAGATTCTCTTGTTTATAAGAAGCAGGAGCATCTGTACGGTCTTAATTTCGCGAAGAAAGCAAAGTCAAAGCAGCTTATTATTGTTGAAGGTTATATGGATGCTATTGCCATGCATCAGGCTGGAATTGAGAATGCTGTAGCTGCTTTGGGTACTGCATTTACAGATAGCCAGCTTAGACTTGCTTCTAAGTATGCCGAGGAAATAGTATTTTTCTTCGATAGCGATCAGGCGGGTAAAAATGCAGCCATAAGAGCAACGCACATGATGCTTAATTATCTTCGTAAGGTATCAGGTCTTAAGATAAGAATTAAAATTGCGGCTGTTCCTAATGGTAAGGATCCTGATGAATATATTAAGACTTATGGTGCTGAGAGTTTTAGGGCTGTAGTTAATAGTGCCAAGGATGTTAATGACTATCTTTTCTCAAGAGCTTACGATGATAATTTTCAGGAGGGAACAGGCCTTGATCTGACTAAGTTCCAGGAAGATATCATCACTTATGGTTCCTGGATATACGATGAGATAAAAAGGGAAAAACTTGCTACTGAGGCTGCTCAGTATTTAAGTGCCAGACCAGAGACAATTCTTAATGCTATTAATCATGCCGAAGAGCGTGATATGAAAACTGAAAATAGTATTGTTAAGAGAACTAATGAGAGAGAAGAAAAGTCTGAGGTAGCGCGTCGTAAGGGTGATGTTAAACTTCAGATGCCTAATGAGGATATTGCATATATTCAGGAATTAGAACTTCTGGTACGTGCTATGCGCCTTGGTAAAAATATGGCAGATGTTAATTTGGTTAAGAGAGAAGATGTAATCCGTAAGAAGGATTTTACTGGTACTAATATGCAGGAATTAGCTGGATATTATCTCGATAAGTTTAATCCTAAGACTGGTGTATCAGACGCATTACTTTTACAGAAAATGTCCAATATGACTCTTAATGGTCAGAAAGCAGAAAATGTATATCTGATGGCCTGTGATTCTATTCCTGAAGAAGACAAAATCAAGGTTGAGGCAGATAAATATAAGAAATGTCTTTATCAGATAAGGATTAGACGAATAGATACAGAGCTTAATGTTCTCGCTGATATGGCAAGGGAATCTGCTGATCAGGCTTCTCGTAAAATCATAGAAGAAAGAATGCAGAAGGCTGAACTTTATAAAGAACAGTTGCTTGAGAAGGAGTCTCTCCTATGATTCACGAGTCAGTAAATTTGTCTTCAAGACTAATGTCTGTTCATAATGCTGCATTGTTGAATATTGATGATGCTGGTTCAAAAAGATTTATTGATGTAGGCTCAGACCATGGTCATCTGGCTTTGTATGCGCTGATTGAAGATGGATTTAGAAGAGCTGTATTAACAGATATTCACAAAGATCCGGCTAAAAGATCAGAAGATACGATGCGCTTATATGGCTTAAGTGATAAATCCGAGGTTCACTGTACAGATGGTCTTGATGGTATAGCGCTCGAGACAGGTGATGTTATATGTATGGCTGGTCTTGGTGGTAATAATATTATCGATATTATGAATCGCGCCAAGGATACATGTGATAATGAAATTTTAAAATCAGTAACATGGGTTTTACAGCCTCAGAAATCTTCAGATAAACTTCGTGAGTTCTTTTTTAATACTGGATTTATCATAGTTGATGAGGTCTGCGTTGAGGATCGCGGTATTTACTATGTAATTATTAAAGCTAAATATAGTGGTGATAAGCATGATTATTCTCTGGCACAGAAATACTTTGGCCCTATTGTTTTACAAAAAGCTTCTTCAGGCGATGAATTATCCAATACATATGTAAGCAGGCTTAAGGATAGATTTATGCTGGCCAGAAGAGGCGATAAAGAAATTAATCAGTTAATGGAGGAGATGGAAAATGGCAAGAATTAAGGATATAACAGATTTCCTTGACGTGCTTTTTCCTAAGGAAACAGCAGAGAGTTTTGATAATCCAGGTCTATTAACAGGTTTACGTGATAAGGCGGTAACTGGTGTTGTAGTAACTTTGGATGTTACATCCGGTAGTGTACTTAAGTGTGTTAATGAAAACTCTAATCTTCTTATCTCACATCATCCGTTAATCTTCGGTGGCATTAATAATATTAACGAAGAAAATGTTAATGGCATGCTTTTATCAGGAATGATTAAGAATGATATTACTAACTATGCTGTGCATACTAATCTTGATAAGAATGCTGATTATAGTAACTCTATACTTGCTAAAAAACTTGGAGCCACAGAAGATTCTATTAAGGTATTGGACAATACTAGTTGTGGTGTTTACTGTGAATTAAAAGAAGGCATGTATCTTGGTGATTTTATGAAAACCATTAGCAGAAACTTAGATTCTACTGGATGCATTTCGATAAATAACCTTGAAACACCTGTAAGGAAAATTTTTGTTCAGGGCGGCGCATTTGATGAAGAGTCAATTCCAGCTGTTAAGGAAAGTGGTGCTGAAGTAGTGGTTTCTGGCGAGATTAAGCATCACGTTACTTTGTTGCTGGCTCATATGGGAATAGCAAGTGTAATTGCAGGTCATAATGCGACCGAACGTGTTTTTATGGAAAACTTGTGCGAAGTACTCAAAAACAAGTTTCCAGATGTAAGTTTTACTTACGATAAGGGGATTGAGAAGGCTTTAATTTAAGCTTATTTATATATATAATAGTTGTGTTTTCTGACCGGCCGAGGCAATCGCGGGCACTAATAGCGAAAGCTTGTGCGTGAGGAAAGTCCGGGCTTCATAGGACAGGGTGCCGGGTAACGCCCGGTGAAGGTGACTTTAAGGAAAGTGCAACAGAAAAGAAAACCGCTCTTTTACAGAGCAAGGATGAAAAGGCGAGGTAAGAGCTCACCGGCGATATGGAGACATGTCGGCCTTGTAAACCCCACCTGAAGCAACGTCGTGGAAGGCATTACCGTGGTCCGCGGGTCTTAGGAGACGGCTTGAGCCTATTGGCAACAATGGGCCACAGATAGATGATTGCAATAACAGAACCCGGCTTACCGGCTGTGTCGAAAACATTAATTTAATACGGAGGATACATCATGGCAGCAGAATCTTATTTGAGCAGAGGAGTTTCTCCTACAAAAGATGATGTAAAGAAGGCAGTTGCCAATCAGGATAAGGGAGCTTTCCCAGGAGCTTTTTGTAAGCTTATTGAAGATATTGCAGGTGATCCTGATTATGCTACAGCACTTCACGCTGACGGTGCAGGAACAAAGTCTTCAGTTGCTTATCTTATGTATAAGGAGACTGGTAATTACGATTGGTTTAAGGGACTTGCACAGGATTCTCTCGTTATGAATACTGATGACCTCGCATGCGTTGGTTGTTATGAGAACTTATCTTTGTCTAATACAATTGGCCGTAATGCTCATCTTGTTGATGGTAAGGCTATTGCTAAGGTTATTGAGGGTTATGATGAAGCTATTGCCAAGCTCTCTGATGCTGGTGTAGGAATCAAGATGTGTGGTGGAGAGACTGCTGATGTTGGAGATCTCGTTCGTACTCTTATCGTTGATTCTACTATTGTTGCACGTATTAAAAAGACAGATGTTATTAATGCAGCTAATATCAAGCCAGGACATGTAATTGTTGGTCTTGCTTCTTCTGGTCAGGCTACATATGAAGATGCTTATAATTCTGGTATTTCTTCAAATGGTCTTACAGCAGCAAGACATATGCTTCTTTCCAAGTATTATGCAGACAGCTTTAAGGAATCTTATTCCGATACTGTTCCTTACGATAAGGTATATTGTGGTAAGTTCAGACTTACAGATAATCTTCCTGGAACTGATGTAAGTGTTGGTGCTGCGATTCTTTCTCCAACAAGAACATTCCTTCCAATTATCGTTCCTGTATTAAAGCAGTACAGAGATTCTATATCTGGTATTATTCACTGTACTGGTGGTGGTCAGGTTAAATGTCGTGACTTTGGTAAAAATATCAGGATTGTTAAGGACAATCTCTTCGAGTTGCCACCAATCTTCAAGGCTATCTACGAGTCTGGTGAGATTCCTATGAAGGAGATGTTCCAGGTATTTAACTGTGGTCACAGAATTGAATTTTATTGTGATGAAGCAGTTGCTCAGGGCATTATAGATATTGCTAAGAGTTTTAATGTTGATGCTCAGGTTGTAGGTCATGTCGAAGCACTTCCTGAAGGCTCTGATAACGAAGTAATTGTTAAGTATAATGGTGAAGAATTTCTCTATAACTAAGTTTTACAATTAAGTTATAAACTGCCCGTATCAATTGACGTGATACGGGCTTTTTTGTATGTTGAATTCAATTAAAAATATAGGAGGCGCTTATTATGGCATCTATTAAAAAGTATGTTGCTGAGTTTATCGGCACATTTGTATTAGTTTTTGCTGCTTGTGGTACAGCAGCTGCTGTTGGATGTTCTACAACATCATTTGATTCAGCTTATATTCTTACAGCACTCGCATTCGGTCTTGTTATCGTAGCAATGGCTTATTCTATTGGTAACATCTCTGGTTGTCACATCAATCCAGCTGTTTCTCTTGCTGTTTTGATGACTGGTAAGATGAATGCTAAAGATTTCTGTGGTTATGTAGTTTCTCAGGTTTTGGGTGGTATTGTTGGTGCTGCCTGCATCGGTCTTATGCTTGGTTTTGAATGTGGATTTGGTGCAAATGGTCTTTATAACGACAATATCCTTTTGTCTCTTGTTATTGAGGTTCTTCTTACATTTATCTTTGTTCTTGCAATCTTAGGTGTAACATCCAAGCCAGAGTTCTCAAATGTTGCTGGTATCGTAATTGGACTTTCTTTGACACTCGTACACATCTTCGGTATCCGATTTACAGGTACATCTGTTAACCCAGCTCGTTCCCTGGCTTCTGCTGTTTTTGCGGGTGGACCTGCTCTTGCTAATGTTTGGGTATTCATCGTTGCTCCACTTATCGGTGGTGCCCTTGCTGCTCTTGTTTGGAAGTTCCTTTCATCTGATAACAAGTAAGTTTTTTTAATCTTTTAATGCTTATTAGCCCTTTGCTTTATTGCAGAGGGCTTTTTATATTCACCAAATGAAAATCATATAGTATCCTACAAATATCAAAAGAAGAAAGAGGTGTCTATTATGGGTATGACGATGACACAGAAGATATTAGCAGCACATAGTAATCTGCCACATGTTGAAGCTGGTGATTTGATTGAAGCTAAACTTGATAAAGTGCTTGGAAATGATGTTACTACACCACCTGCAATTGGTGTATTTGAAAAGATGGGAGCAAAGGACGTATATGACAAAGATAAGGTTATAATGGTGCCTGATCACTTTACTCCTAATAAAGATATTAAGTCAGCTGAACTCTCTAAGTGCATGCGTTGCTTTGCAAGAAGTCACGAGATTACTAACTACTTTGAGTTAGGTGAGAAGGGAATGGGTATTGAGCATGTTATTATTCCTGATAACGGCTTGATTTTCCCAGGTGATACTATTATTGGTGCCGATTCTCATACTTGTACTTATGGTGCGCTTGGTGCTTTTGCTACAGGCGTTGGTTCTACTGATTTGGCCTGCGCTATGGCCTCTGGTTCTACATGGTTCCGTGTTCCAGAAGCTATTAAGGTTGTACTTACTGGAAAGCCTTCCCAATATGTAACAGGTAAAGATGTTATTCTTCACCTTATTGGCATGATTGGTGTTGATGGTGCTCTTTATAAGTCTTTGGAGTTCTGTGGTGAAGGTGTTAAGGAGCTCTCCATGGATCAGCGTCTTACTATCTGTAACATGGCAATCGAGTGTGGTGGTAAGAATGGTATTTTCCCTGTAGATGAGATTACTCTGGCTTATATGGCTAAGACTAATCCTTCAAGATTTGAGAATAAGGAATATGCAGTATATGAACCTGATGAAGATGCTGTTTATAGCGAAGTGATTGAGATTGATTTGTCTAAGGTTCCATTTACTGTAGCTCTGCCTCATTTGCCATCTAATACCAAGGATGCTTCTGAAGTTACTGATAAGGTAATTGATCAGGTAGTAATCGGTTCCTGTACAAATGGTAGAGAAGAGGACATTAAGCTTGCAGCTGAGCTTTTTAAAGGTAAGCATGTAGCCAAGGGTGTTCGTTGTATCGTTATCCCAGGTTCTCAGCGCGTATATCGAAAGGCATTAGACGAAGGCTGGCTCAAGATTTTTGATGATGCAGGCTGTGTTATCTCTACTCCGACTTGCGGTCCTTGTCTTGGTGGTCATATGGGTATTCTTGCAGAGGGTGAAGTCTGTGTATCAACAACTAACCGTAACTTCGTAGGAAGAATGGGTCACGTTAAGTCAGAAGTTATTCTTGCTGGTGTTCCAGTTGCTGTTGCATCAGCTGTTAAGGGACGCGTAGCAGTTCCAACAGAACTTTAAGGAGGGATAATAATATGTCAGTTAAGGGTACAGTTTTTAAATATAACGATAATGTAGATACAGATGTAATTATTCCTGCTAGGCATTTAACATCTGCTGATCCTAAGCATTTGGCAGCTCACTGTATGGAAGATATAGATACATCATTTGCTACTACAGTAAAGGCTGGAGATATTATGGTTGCAGGTAAGAACTTTGGTTGTGGTTCTTCACGTGAGCATGCTCCAATTGCTATTAAGGCTAGTGGTATTTCATTGGTAATTGCATCTGATTTTGCTCGTATCTTCTATAGAAATGCAATTAATGTTGGCCTTCCTATTATGGAGTGTCCAGAAGCTTCTGAAGGAATCTCTAACGGTGATATTGTAGAAGCGAATTTTGATACTGGAGTGATCACTAATGTAACTACAGGAAAAACATTCCAGGCTAAGCCTTTTCCAGAGTTTATTAAGAAGATTATTGATGCTGGTGGACTTGTTCCATATACAAAGGCAAAGACGGAGGCATAATATGAAGTCATATAATATTACTGTTATTGCTGGTGATGGTATCGGACCAGAAGTTACTTCATCAGCTGTTGACGTATTGAAGGCTACAGCTTCTAAGTGTGGTTTTGAATTAAAGTTTGATGAGAGACTCTTTGGTGGTGCTTCGATTGATGCTTATGGTGAACCATTAACAGAAGAAACTCTTACAGCATGTAAGGCATCTGATGCTGTTTTGCTTGGAGCTGTAGGTGGACCTAAGTGGGATAAAGTGGATCCATCGATTAGACCTGAAAAGGGACTTCTTAATATTCGTAAAGGTATGGGTCTTTATTCGAATTTAAGACCAGCTTTGATGTTTGAAGAATTAGCTGCTGCATCTCCACTTAAGAATATTGGCGCAATTGATATTCTTATTGTTCGTGAGCTTACAGGTGGTATTTATTTCGGTGAGCGCGGACGTAAGGAATCTGATGAAGTTCTTCCTGATGGTACTCCTAAGGGCGTTATCGCTTATGATGTAGAAAGCTATTCTGTAGGCGAGATTACAAGAATAGTAAGACAGGGTTTTACATATGCTCAGGGCAGAAATAAGAAGCTTACTGTAGTTGATAAGGCTAATGTACTTGAGTCTTCACGTATGTGGAGAGAGATTACAGAGAGCTTAAAGCCAGAGTATCCAGATGTAGAAGTAGACTATCTTTATGTTGATAATGCTTCTATGCAGCTTATCTCAAGACCATCAAGCTTTGATGTTATTGTTACTTCAAATATTTTTGGCGACATTCTCTCTGACGAGGCTGGCCAGATTACCGGTTCTATTGGAATGCTCCCATCAGCTTCTCTGGGAACTCCTGGTACACCTGGTCTTTATGAGCCAGTGCATGGATCTGCGCCTGATATCGCTGGTACAGGTAAGGCTAATCCTCTGGCAACTATTTTGTCTGCGGCAATGCTTTTACGCTGGTCTTTGAACGAAGTAGAAGCTGCTGACATGATAGAAAATGCCGTCCGCAAGGTACTCGCAGACGGCTATAGAACAGTTGATATTCTTGGTAATTCTTCTGATTCTTCTATTAAGGTAGTTGATACAACCAAGATGACAGAAGCTGTAATAGCTAACTTGTAATTCTAATTATTACTTATTAATTCCAAGTTCCAAAGCAATCTTCTCGAAGGCTGCTTTGGAATTTTTAATTGTAGTTTCAGATACACAGAATGCTAATCGGCAGTAGCCTGGTCTTGAGAAAGATGCGCCAGGAACCAGGAGGAGGTTGTACTTAGCACAAACGTCAGCAAACTCCTTATCGGTAAGTCTAGCTGGTGTTTTCATAAAAATGTAGAGAGCGCCGTTAGGATTCACTGCTTCAAAACCAGCTCCAACGATATTTCCATAAAGGAGATTTCTTCTGTACTCATAGTTAGCAACGTCTACCTTAGCGTAGATGGACTTCTCTATAACCTTCTGCCAGATAGCAGGGGCATTAACACTACCTAGAGTTCTGTTAGAAAGAACGATTGCACCAGTTAAGTCTTCATAGTCAGCATGCTTTGGTGATACGAGAGTATAACCGATACGCTCACCAGGAAGGGACAGGGATTTACTCCAAGAGAAGCAGATGATGAGATTATCAATATAAGATAAAGCTGCAGGTACTGTGAGTCCGTCGTATACAAGGTCAATATAAGGCTCATCAGAAATAACATGAATGATATGATCCTGAGCCTTAAGTAATTCATTGATAGCAGAAAGCTGTTCAGCGGAATAAACTACACCTGATGGATTGTTAGGGGAGTTTACGATGATAGCTTTGGTCTTAGGCGTGATTGCCTTAGAGATAGCATCCATATCTGGCATAAACTTATCATCTGTCTGAACGATTACAACCTTACCATTATGATTCTCAACATAATTAATATATTCCATAAAGAAAGGAGCAAGAACAATTACTTCATCTCCGTCATCGAGAATTGAGTGAAGAACATCATTCATGGCACTTGCAGCACCAACAGTCATACAAACAGCAGAAGCATCAATATCCATATTTGCTTCTTCGCCGCGCTTCTTGGCGATAATTGCTCTTGTGGATTCAAAACCACTGTTGCTCATATAGCCGTGCATACCTGGTGTAGGATTGTTAGCGAGATCCTTCAGTGCATCCTTAACTTCCTTAGGTGGTTCTAAGTCAGGATTACCGATTGAGAAATCAAAAACATTCTCTGCTCCATAAATAGCCTTAAGGCGATTGCCTTCTTCAAACATCTTTCTGATAGCGGAACCAGAAGCGAGTTTTTCCTTCATTTTGCTGGAAATCATATGAATATCTCCTTATATATATGTTATGTAGAATGATAGCACTTATTTATTAATAAGAAAAAGACCAACAAGACAAATTGCTACGCCAGCTATTTTTTGAATACTAATCGATTCATTAAATATGAAATAACCAACTATAACAAGTACAACTGCCAGGAAGGCACTTGTAACAATCTGGGCTGTACTTACGCTCCATCCAACCTTATACATAAGCATAAATCCAGCTTCAAGCCCCACGATAGCAAGTCCTAATACAATGCTGGCCCAGTTAATTTGTTTATATTCTGAAAGCAGGCTTAGCTGCTGATGGTTAACTGCTTTTGTAATAACGTAGAGTACAAGTGAAAATATTGCACCAATCAAATATGTAATAGTGAGGGATGCAAAAGTATTGATACCTTCAGGTGCTGATTTTGCACAGATGTGGTATATTGTGTTGGAAATAACGACTATAAGTACAGGAATGAATATATTCATATTTACCTCCAGATTTTTCGTGGTTTTAAGTATATATTCATATTTGAAGAAAATAAATGCATAATGCTTGACATTTATTACGGCTATCATTATTATAGTCAGGTCAATAGAAAGCAGAACTTGGTTCTCGCCTCAAGCTTAAGTGAAGAGGCCCATAATTAAACCGATATGGTTTATGTGGAGAACGGGATTTTGCTTGACCGTTCTTTTTTTATGTTGGGAGGTGTTACACATCGCAAAGGCAAACGGAAACCAGATGGTGAACGAGAACATCAAGTTCAGTAAGGTTCGTCTCATCGACGCAGATGGCAATATGGTGGGAATCGTACCTATCGAAGAGGCTATGAAGAAGGCTGAAGAAGCAGATTTGGACTTGGTATGTATCTCAGCTAATCCTGATAACCCAGTCTGCAGAATACAGGACTATGGTAAGTTCCTTTATGAGCAGGGTAAGCGTGAGAAGGAAGCTAAGAAGAAGCAGAAGGAGACCGAGCTTAAGGAAGTTGGCATTAAGCTTACTACAGATACACATGATATCGAGGTTAAGCAGAAGGCTGTTATTAAGTTCCTTAAGAATGGTGACAGAGTAAAGATCAACATCAGATTCCGTGGTCGTGAGATGGCGTATCAGCAGCAGGGATACCAGGTAATGGAGAAGTTCGTTGAAGGTATCGAAGAATACGGACAGGTTGACAAACAGCCAAAGATCGAAGGTCGTAACATGGTTATGTACCTCGTTCCTAAGAAGAATAAGTAATTTATAGATGGGAGGACATATTAATGCCTAAGCAGAAGACACACAGTTCATCTAAGAAGAGATTCAAGGTTACAGGAACCGGCAAGGTTTTGAGAGCACAGGCTTTCCGCCGTCACATCCTCAGTAAGAGACCTACAAAGAGAATGAGACACTTGCGTCACAATATCTTGGCTTCTGATCAGAACACAAAGATTATTCGTAAGATGATCCCTTACATGTAATAGGAATGGAGGAAAGTTAAATGTCTAGAGTTAAAAGAGGAGTTCGTACAAGAGCTCGCCACAATAAGATTTTAAAGCAGGCTAAGGGTTATTTTGGTAAGAAGAGCAAGCTCTTCAAGGTTGCTAATCAGGCTGTCCTCAAGTCCGGTAACTACGCATACAGAGACAGAAGACAGAAGAAGAGAGATTTCAGAAAGCTTTGGATTGCTCGTATCAACGCTGGTTGCCGTTTGAACGGTATGTCCTACAGCAGATTTATGAACGGTCTTAAGAAGGCTGGTATCGAGCTCGACAGAAAGGTTCTTTCTGATATTGCTATCACAGATCCTAAGGGCTTCACAGCATTGGTTGAGAAGGCAAAGGCTGCTCTTTAATCAATACTTAAATTGAATTATCTACAGCACCCTTTACCGGGTGCTGTTTTTATAAGAAGAGCATTATCTTCACTAATGATTTTGATACTACTGTAAGATATTAATAATTATGAAAATAGAGAGAAATTATATTAAGGCAAGTATTACTACAAAAGCTGAGAAGGCACTTAAGAGTGGACATCCATGGGTGTACGCTGATGAGATTATCAGCTTAAGTTCTACTCCTGAAGATGGGATGCTGGTAGATGTATTCGCTGGCAATTCATGGCAGGGTACAGGCTTTTATAATTCTAATTCCAAGATTACTATTAGAGTTATTTCCCGTAATAGCAATGATAAGTTTGATTATGACTTCTGGAAGAGAAGAATTGCATATGCTGTAAATTATCGTAAGACAGTAATGCCTGGTAAGGATTTCAACTGTTGTCGTATTATTCATGGTGAAGCTGATATGATGCCAGGACTGACTGTAGACAGATATGAGGATATTTTATCTGTTGAAGTTGCATCTCTTGGTATGGAGAAGTTAAGACCTGTCATTTATCAGGCTTTACGAGAAGTCTTTGCTGCGGAAGGAATATCAATCCGAGGAATATACGAACGTAACGAGATTGCTTTAAGAGAAAAAGAAGGTCTTGAGTTATATAAGGGGTGGTATGGATTTGAAGATATAAGTAATCCAATATCTCCTGAGATTGAAATTGTCGAGAATGGAATTAAGTATCTCGTTGATGTCGAAAATGGTCAGAAGACAGGCTTTTTCCTTGACCAGAAATATAATCGTGCAGCTGCTGCGAGAATTGCGCAGGGTAAAAATGTATTGGATTGCTTTACTCATACTGGATCTTTTGGCCTTAATGCAGCTATGGCAGGTGCCAACAGAGTTGTAAGTGTAGATATTTCAGATTCTGCTATTAAAATGGCTCGGGAGAATGCCAGACGTAACGGATTAGAGAATACAATTGATTATGTTGTAGCAGATGTATTTGACTATCTGACCGAACTCTCTGAATCTAAGCGTAAAGATTATGACTATATTATTCTTGATCCTCCGGCTTTTACAAAGTCCAGAGATACTGTAAATTCTGCGGAGCGAGGATATAAGGAAATCAATCTTAAAGCGATGAAAATGCTTCCACGAGGTGGGTATCTGGCTACTTGTTCATGTTCCCATTTTATGAAGGAAGAAATTTTTGAAAAGATGATTAAGAGTGCTGCTTATGATGCTGGAAGAACATTAAGGCAGATTGAGAAAAGAACTCAGGCTCCAGATCATCCTATACTTTGGAATGTTCCTGAGACTTATTATCTTAAGTTTTATATCTTCCAAGTGGTATAATCTAATTATTAAGGAGTTGGAATTACTATGTTAGATGCTTACATGCAGCCAGGACCAATATATGTAACAGCCGCTATAATGCTGATTCTTGCTGTAGTGTTTTTCTTTTTCTTTATTAAAGTCAATAGAAAATCAAAAGCAAAGTATGACGCAGCAATGGCTAAGTATAATAAAGCAGTTGAAGACTTTGAGAAGTCTAAGGTTGCCAAGGAAACAGCAAGAACAGAAGAGACTGCAAAAAACAGCATCAAGTCTTACGAGAGATGTATTCTCTTTATGTCTACTACTGGTTCCTGTTTTGATATTCCAATGAATGATACTTTAACAGTAGGTAAGAATCCTAAGTGTAATTTCCATATTGATAATGATTCTATAGCAGATATGCATTGTAAGATTTTATATAAAGCTGGTAAGTATTATCTTCAGGATTTGGGTTCTAATTCTGGCATTGCTTATGATGGCGATAAAATTGCACCAGAATCTACAATCGAGATTAGGAATGGACTTATCCAGTTCGGTAAAGTCTCTTTCATGATGACACTTGAATAAGGATGGGTGAAAGAGATGAAGATTAAGACTTGTAATACATGTAAGGCAACAAATGGGGGAAGAGCAACATACTGCAGAAAATGCGGTAATGTTATAACCAGTGAGGCAGTAGAGGCTCCTAAGGAACCTAAGGTTAAATCTAAATCCCTGGTTGCAGAACCTGTTCCAGAGAATATTAATATTAAAAAGCCTAAGAAACCTGTGGTAAATTACCTGCCATTAGTTGCTTCAATTACTTCTGGTATGCTGGTTATTCCACTGGTTGTAGTATTTACCTTGTATCAGGATGGCGTTATTGGCAAGCCTAAGCCACATCCAATTCCAGCTTTAAGCACACCAACTTCTGCAGCTCCTACGACGGTAGTAACAGAGCCTGATGAGACAAGATTCTATGATTACGATTTTTCAAATCAGAATATTCCTGATTTAGGTACATTTACATATACAGGTAATCCTATCGTTATGTCATTAACTCTTCAAAATGGCGATGAGGCATTGATTGAAGGAGTCGATTATTACGTATCGTATGAGAATAATGTAACTGTAGGTGAAGCTACGATGATTATCTCTGGTAATGGAGAGACAACAACTGGTACAGCTACCACTCATTTCATTATCGAGACAGGAGATCGAATTACTGATAATGACTGCAATAGTGATATTGTAGATTTCATTAACAGAGCATACGTAAATTTCCTTGGCAGATATCCTGAATACAATACTCTGGTAAATACTACGAATAGTCTAAACAGCCATAATATGACTGGTGCGGCTTTTATTACCAGCATTATTAATAGTGATGAATTCCAGAACAGAAATATATCAGATGAGTATTTCGTTGATGCTGTATATAACGGAATTCTTAATCGTGTGCCTGATACCGATGGAAGAACAAGTAACTTGGCAGCACTTGGCAATGGTACTTCAAGACGAGATCTTATCAACAGTATTATTAATGCTTCTGAGGGCGAATTTGTTGATATTTGTAATGACTGTGAGATTACGCCCCATTAATCGGACTTAAGTTGAATTAGTCCTTCAACTTTATAAATTGTAATAAGAAAATCCCGCTTAAAGTGATAGACTAAATCTACTAACTTGAGCGGGAGTTTTTTATGACCAAAATTGTAAATGTCGGTGGAGTTTTATTAGGTGGAGGTAATCCTGTAAGGATTCAGTCCATGAATAATACAAAAACACAGGATGTTAAGGGGACGCTAGAGCAGATAGCGCGTCTTTACGATGCTGGATGTGACATTACAAGAGTTACTGTACCTGATATGGAAGCCGCTATTGCGCTTAAGGAGATAACTTCGAAGTCACCTATTCCGGTTGTTGCAGATATTCATTTTGACTACCGCCTTGCTATTGAGGCTGCTAAAAATGGAGCTTCGAAGATTCGTATTAACCCAGGTAACATCGGTGGTAATGAAAAACTTCGTCAGGTTGCTGATGTTTGTAAGGAGCGAGGATTACCGATTCGAGTTGGTGTTAATTCTGGATCCATTGATCGTAAACTCGTAGAAGAATATGGTGGTGTCTGTGCTGAGAATATGACAAAGAGTGCACTCGATGCAGTCAAGCTTCTCGAAGATGTAGATTTTGATGATATTGTTATCTCTATTAAGTCATCTAGTCCTAAGCTTACTATAGATACTTACAGATGCATTAGTCAAAAATGTGATTATCCTTTGCATGTTGGAGTAACTGAAGCTGGAACTGTAAGAGAAGGTGTTATCAAGTCTGCAGTCGGTATTGGAGCTTTGCTTGCTGAAGGTATAGGAGATACTATTCGTGTCTCTTTGACTGGCGACCCAGTTGAAGAGGTTTATGCCGCTAAGAGTATTTTAAGAGCTTTGGATTTAAGATCTGATGGAATAACTTTTGTATCTTGTCCTACATGCGGACGTACAGAAGTTCCACTTATTGAGATTGCAAATGAGATAGAGAACAGGATTCGTAATTTCCCATATGATCTTAAGGTTTCTGTTATGGGGTGTGTAGTTAATGGCCCTGGAGAAGCGAGAGAATCCGATATTGGTTTGGCTGGTGGTAAGGATGAGTTTTTGCTTTTCGAGAAGGGTGAAGTCATAAGAAAACTTAAGGCTGATACAGCTGTAGATGAATTTGTTGAAGAGATAAGAAAACTTGGTGAAGAGAAGAATAAGGCCAAGGTTTAAGGGGATTAGATGAAGAATATTATTAGTCATCTTGGCATGGGACCCGAATTTGAAGCGGGTCTTAGTGCTTTAAGAGTAGAAAAGGTAGATTATTACCGTCAGGGTAACTCAATTATTATCAGAGCATCTGGTTGTAATGAATTAGGTGAAGCCAACAGACTTGGTGAGGTTTTACGCTTTATAAGTAAAGCTACTAAGTGTAAGGTGGAACTACAGTTCGACGATGGTTCTTCTGCAGATTTTATTAAAATTGCTTCTGCTTTAAAAAGTCTGATTGAGTATGCATCTGGCTGCAAATTGGGCGATGATGCTTTGCTATGCTATGAGAATTTCGTTTTTGTAATTAAAACTTCTGCTGATATTACAAATGTTATTAGTTTTCAGGATGCTATTCGTGACTATTTTATGCGTGCTTTTGACCGCGTTGTTTCTGTCCGTGTAGATGTTCTGCGTAAGTCCAGTACAATAGCTCCTGTTTTGCCTGATTCTATGTTTGGAATAGATGATGAGACTCTTGCCATGATTCGTGCGGAAGAGCAGCAGAAGAAAGAAAAGGCTAAGGCCAAGGAAGATGCCAAGAAGGAAGAGCAGAAGGCTCCAGACAAGAATTCATGGGTGGCAAAGTCACAGGAACAGAAGGCTAATAGTCAGGCTGATGGCAATAAGCCTAAGTTTGTTCCTAAGAAGAATGCAGAGTCAATCGTTGGTCGTGTACAGTCTGGTGCCAATAAGGTTGATATTAAGGATTTAACAGACTACGATCGTAATGTATATATCGAAGGCAGGGTTAAATTTTTAGAAGATCAGACAATAGCAGATGTTCTAACACTCTCAAGAGATGGTAATACTGTAGTTGCCAAGTTTTATATCGTCGATAAGACAGGTGGCGTAAATGCTTTGATGTTCTTAAAGCCTCAGGAAGCAGATATCTTTGAGAAGACTTTTAAGAAGGGTGGATATGCTGGTTTTCAGGTATCAACTAACTACGATAAGAATGAGCGTGGTGTAAGAGTTGAGGGTATTTATGAGGCTACACCTCCGCCTAAGAGACAGGACTTGGCTGAACATAAGAGAGTAGAACTTCATGTCCACTCCAAGATGAGTGAGAAAGATGCTGTAAGTGATCCTGAAGCTATCATGAAGCTTGCTGATTCATTCGGCCATCGTGCATGTGCTATTACTGACCACGGAATTGTTCAGGGCTTTTATCCGGCTTATTCTGCGGTTAAGGGTATTAATAAGGGGAAAGAAGAAGGCCAGGAGAAGTTCAAAGCTATCCTGGGTTGTGAGGGCTATCTTGTTGATGATGGTCCTACAATCGTTTATAATCTGCCATTTATTCCTGCTAAGGATGATACTGATGTACCTGCTCATATTAATGGAGTTGGTGAATTTGTAGCACTTAGATTAGTTAAGGATGGACCAGATAACAGTACAGATACTTTCTCTAAGGTTGCTGCGTCAAAATATCGACTTAAGGGTTATAAGGGAATAAGACCTGTTGGTGAAGGTGAGACAGATGAGCAGGCTAAGGAATTTGCTTCTCATGATATAGATACTTCATTGTGGAACCCAGATGAGATTCCTGATGATTTGCGTGATGAGAAGCTTCCTGTGTTAGAAGAATTCATTGAAGATGGTCCACGTCATACTATTAATATCCATACTGAGGTTAAGACACCATATGCTGATGATGACATCGAATACATCCCAGATGTAATCGAATATGAGCATGTTGCTGATTTTTATGCTGATGTTGAAGATATCATTTATAAGGGAAGTGGCGATCCATGTGATTCATATCACAGAATGGGTGAGTTGGTCGAATTTATCGGTGATGCTTATGTTACTGGTGAAGATATACTGGATACTTTGGGCTATGTCAGAAGAGCTGGCTTTGGACTCAATATCGAAGATCATAAATTCTACAGACATAAGTTTTTGATGCCTGCAATATCTATTGAAGACATTAAGAAGTTTGTTGGCGATTTTTCTTCAGATGATTATGAGAAAACTGGAAATGAGCTTATAGATTTAACTCATAAAGATGCTTCTTTTGTTGTTAATTATCTTGTTAATCAGGGTAATGTTCATCCTGAGGTATTAAATGAGAAGGTAGGACATCTTAGTACTGACATAATTAAGTCTAAGAATGCTGAAGCTTACCATATTATTTATTTAGTAAGAAATAATACTGGTCTTTACAATCTGTATAGATTGGTTTCAGAGTCTCATGTTCACTACTACTATAGAAGACCTAGAACTCCTAAGAGCTTACTTAAATACTTCAGTTCTTCCATAATTATTGGTGGAGCCTGTGAGCGTGGTGAAATCTATCGTCAGGTACTTGCTAAGTATAAGAAGTGCAATAAGAATGCCAAGGCTGCATTAGTAGAATTAATTGATGACGAGAAGTTCAAGGATACTATGAGTCTATACGATTATGTTGAGATTCAGCCTCTGACAAATAATATGTTTATGACTCGTCAGTCTCCTCGTGAGGATGATCCATATCCTGTAAGACTTAATCAGGATGATATTCTTAATATAAATGTTCTTCTTGCTGATGTAGCAGATAGTTTTAATAAGACTTTGGTTGCTACAACTGACTCACATTTCCTTGAGAAAGACGATGGTATGTATCGTAAGTATATGCTCATGGACTTAGGATTTAGCGATGCAGAGCAGCAGGCAGATTTGTATTTTAGAACGACAGATGAGATGCTTGATGAATTCTCTTATCTTGGAGAGAAGAGAGCTTTTGATGCTGTTGTAACTAATACAAATATGATCGCTGACATGATTGAGTATGGTATTAAGCCATTCCCGGATGGTACATATCCACCAATGATTGCCCGTGCTGCATCTGATGTTCGTGATATCACTTATACAAGGGCAAATCAGTTATATCGCCATAACGGTGTTCTCGATGAAGTAGTTAAGGCCAGAATTGAGAAGGAACTTAATTCTATAATCGGTAACGGATTTGCGATTATGTACTATATCGCATATCGACTTGTTAAGAACTCTAATAACGAAGGGTTTATCGTAGGCTCAAGAGGATCTGTAGGATCTTCGTTCGTAGCTACTATGTGTGGTATTTCTGAGGTTAATCCTTTGCCACCACACCACAGATGTCCTAAGTGTAATTATGTGCAGTTTAATAATACTGGTGAGTATGGTTCTGGTTATGACCTGCCTATAATGAACTGTCCTGAGTGTGGTGAAGAGATGAAGCGTGATGGACAGGATATTCCTTTCGAGACGTTCCTTGGCTTCTTCGGTGACAAGCAGCCTGATATTGATCTTAACTTCTCGTCTTTGAACCAGTCTTCAGCTCATAAATATGTAGAGTACCTTTTTGGTTTGACGCATACTTTCCGTGCAGGTACTGTAGGTGCTTATGCCGATAAGAATGCCATGATGGTAGCTCGTAAGGCTTGTGAGCAGAAGCAATTGCCATATACTACAGGCCAGCTGATTTATATGTCAGAGGGTATTTTGGGTGTAAAGAGAACAACTTCACAGCACCCGGGTGGTATCGTTGTTATTCCTAAGGAGATGGATGTATACGAGTTTACTCCAATTCAATATCCTGCTAATAAGACGAATTGTGGAATAATTACTACGCACTTCGACTTCCATTCCTTGCACGATACTATTTTGAAGCTTGATATTCTTGGTCATTTGGATCCTACTGTTCTTAGAATGCTTCATCTCTTAACTGGTGTTGAGATTACAAGTATTCCTGTGCCAGAGCCTAAGGTTATGAGTCTTCTCGAGTCAACTGAAGTAATGGGATTTCCGCTCGAAGAGTCGGAAGCAGGTTCTGCTACAATCGGATTGTCTGAGCTTGGTACACCGATGGCACGTGGCATGATTAAGGAGACAAAACCTACCAGATTCTTCGACTTAGTTCAGCTTATGGGCTTGTCTCATGGTACTGATGTATGGAAGGGTAATGCTCAGGATTTAATTAATGACGGTATCTGCGATCTTAATTCCGTTATTGGTTGTCGTGACTCTATCATGACTCAGCTTATTTACTGGGGTCTTCCTAATAAAGATTCATTCGATATTATGGAGAAGGTAAGAAAGGGTAAGGGATTATCTCTTGAACATGAAGCTTTGATGCGGGAGAATAATGTACCTGACTGGTATATTGGTTCATGTAAGAAGATTAAGTATATGTTCCCTAAGGCACATGCGGCAGCTTATTCTATCTCGACATTACGTGTAGCGTGGTTTAAGGTCTACTATCCAGAAGAGTATTACTGCACATATTTTACTGTACGAGGCGAAGAGTTTGACGCTGAGTGTATGTGTCGTGGTATGGATGTTCTTAAGGGACGTATGGAAGACCTTAAAATGGTAATGCATAACAGAGACAGTGCTGCCAAGAAGGCCCAGGATGAGTTCTTTATTTGTGAGCTAGTAGCTGAGATGTATCATCGCGGAATAGAGTTCCTTCCAATCGATATAAATACGTCACATGCAACTAATTTTACAAAGGTTGCGCCTGGAAAGATTCTGCCACCTCTTAACTCTATTAATTCTATTTCTTCCTCTATGGCAGAAGCTTTTACAGCAGCTAGAGCTGAGGCTCCTTTTAAGACTATAGAGGAGATGAGTAAGCGTGGTAAGTTGGGTCAGGCTGGTGTTCAGAAACTTAAGGAATATGGCTTGCTTGAAGGTGTGCCAGAGTCTTCGCAGATTGATTTATTCTCGCTTATAGACGGTATGTAATATGAGAATCGCCGGAGTTTATCTTAGAGAAGCTGTAAGACAGACGGATAAGATTTACACATATAAAGTTCCGGAATCAATGATTAATCAGGTGGTTCCGGGATCATATGTTAGGGTGCCATTTGGTTTTGGTAATAAAACTCAGATTGCTCTTGTTGCAACTGTATCAGATGATGACTCTAATCTTGGATTTGATTCTAAGAAACTTAAGTCAGTCGAATCCATGATTGATTTATATCCTGTTATGAAAAATGACCAGTTGGCGTTGATAGAGCCTCTTAAGCAACAGTTGTTAGCAACTTCTGGTGATATTATCTCAATGATGCTTCCTTCCTTAATAGGCACTGCATCCAGAGCCAAGGCGAATTTTGTAAGCATTGAAGATATTAATCTCGTTCAGGATATTCTTAAGTCAAACGGCCTTCGTTCAATTAATCACATTCATATTCTGGAGTTCCTGCTTGAGCAGGGCGAGATAGAGAAGAAACAGCTTCTGACGATTACAAAGACAACAGATGCGCAGCTGCGTTCGTTACGTGATAAGGGGCTAATCAGGATTACTAATCGTTTGTTAACAAGAGAAGAAAGTGAAGCAGCTGAACCTGATGCAAATTGTTCTGAACATAAAGATACATTCAGGGTAGTGCATACTCTTAATGATGAACAGAATAATGCTTATGAAGAGGTGAAAAACAGCCTTGGTAAACCGCAGGTATTTCTTCTCAATGGTATCACTGGAAGTGGTAAGACTGAAGTATATCTTAAGTGTGCAGGTGAAGTATTAGACAGACGTGGATCAGTTATTTATCTTGTGCCTGAAATCTCGCTTACGCCTCAGACTGTAAGCTGGCTTAGAGGCCGCTTTGGCGATGTGGTTGCTGTTATGCATAGCAGACTTACTGATAAGCAAAGATTCCTGGAGTGGGATCGTATAAGACGTGGAGAAGCTCGAATTGTAGTCGGCGCGAGAAGTTCAATCTTCGCACCGGTCGATAATCTTCAGCTGATAATTATCGATGAGGAGCACGATTCTTCATATAAGGCTGAAAACTTCCCTAAGTATAATGCCAGGGATATTGCTTTTTTGCGTATGACTAAGAATTCCTGTCCATTAATTCTTGGGTCAGCTACTCCGCTTGTAACTTCATATTATGCGGCTAATAAAAATGCATTTAAGCTACTTAAGCTTAAGCATCGAGCAAACCCTGACGCCGTTCTGCCGGAAGTTAAGATTATTGATATGAAAAATCAGGTTATGGAAGGATATGGTAATCTCATCTCCGGGCCTTTAAGAGCTGCTATGGCTGAAGCTTTTTCACAGAATAAGCAGGTAATTTTGTTCCTAAACAGGCGTGGTTATTCCAGATCTTTGTTCTGTAACGACTGTGGCGAAGCCGTCAGCTGCCCTAACTGCTCTGTTGGTATGACTCTACATAACAACAGGCACAGTAGTGAGAGACTTTTAATCTGCCATTATTGTGGCTTTACTATCCCTACAAGCATGGCGAAATGCAGTAACTGCGAGAGTAAAAAGTTCCGTAAGGCTGGTGTTGGAACCCAGCAGTTAGAGGAGATTTTACATGAGCTGTATCCTAAGGAAAAGGTTCTTAGAATGGACCAGGATACAACTATGGGTCAAGGAAGCCATGAGGAGATACTAACCAAATTCAGAAACCAGGAAGCGTCAATTCTTGTTGGAACCCAGATGATAGCCAAGGGACATGATTTTCCTAATGTAACAGTTGTTGGTGTTTTGGGTGCAGATTTAATTGCTTTATCATCTGACTATAAATCTTCTGAGAGAGCTTTTGAACTGATTACTCAGTCCGCTGGCAGAGCTGGTAGAGCTGGACAGAAGGGTAAAGTTTATCTTCAGAGTATGCACCCGGATAATCCTTTGCTCAGATATGCGGCCAAGCAGGATTATGAGGCTTTTTATGATACAGAAATAAGTTACAGGGAAGCTATGCGACTTCCGCCATTTAAGGCAGTAGGAGAGATAGTTCTGTCTTTGCCTGATGAAAATGATCTTGCTCTTAGAATCCGCGATGTAGATAAGTATGTTCGTGAGTTTGTTTCATATCAGGATCCTAAGTATGGTTTTGAAGTATATGGTCCAACTCCATCTCCAATTTACGAGCTTCGTGGAAGATATAGATATGTTTTAATCGTAAAAGCTAACAAAAAGGCGTATCTTAATGCTGTGTTCAGACAAATGATGGATGACTTTGATTCTAATTACTATCCGTTATCTTTTGATAACGATGCTGGAGGAAATTGATATGAATGTCATTAAGGATTATCTGGAATGGAGAGGAGATTTAACTCTTGACCAATCACCTTTTAATGAAGTTGATGCAGCAATTCTTGCCAGGTTTTCATATGAGCCTTTTGAAGGTATCGTCTCTGAACGTATAAGGGAGGGCATTACTATTAGTGAAGTATGTAGTAAGCTTCTCAATATACCTGAGATTTATGATCACATAGTATCAGACATGGATATTGATTTTATTCGTCAGATTGCTAATACCAAAAGATTTGGCGATATGAAGGTATCAGGATTTATTAATGATACAGATGAGAACAGACAGATTCAGTTCTCTGCATGTATATTTGATATCGATGATGAAGAGAATTACTATATAGCATTCCGTGGTACTGATAATACTATTATTGGCTGGAAAGAAGATTTCAATATGGGATATTCATTTCCAGTTCCAGCTCAGGAACGAGCTCTTAAGTATTTTGAAAAAGTAGCTAATACTCTTCATGACGGTTCTTTTATGATTGGTGGTCATTCCAAGGGTGGTAATCTATCTGTATATGCTGCTACATATTGTCACGAGCAGTATAATGACGCGATTATATCGGTATATAATTTTGATGGGCCAGGCTTTACACAAAAAGTAAATGACATTAATGAGTTCCATGAGATTGAGTCCCGTATCCATACTTTAGTTCCGGAGTTTTCTATTGTAGGAATGCTTCTCGAGCATATTGTTGATTATGATGTAATTCCTTCTAATGCTGTAGGTATAATGCAACATGAGCTTCTTACCTGGGAAGTTACCGCTACCGAGTTTGTAAAGAAGGAAAGAGTATCCAAGGGTTCAACGTTTATTGACCAGACTGTAAGAGATTGGATTAGTAATCTGGACAATGAGCAGTGTGCTAGATTTGTCGATACGGTATTTGATTTTATGATGCAAGGCGATGCTCATACATTGGCTGATTTTGCTAATAACAGTTCAGAATACTTAAATTCTATTATCAAGACATTTAACGGTATGGATGAAGAGGCGAAGAAGGGCTTTTTTGAGGCTACCAAGCAACTGTTTGAAAGCGCAGGCAATACTTTGAAGGACTTAAGTAAAACAAAAAAGTAATTATGGTAAAATAGGTCCGGAATATTTATTAAGAGGTATAAAAATGGCACTTAGAAATATTGTTACTGAGGGTGATCCAATTCTTCATAAGACTTCACGTCCTATCGAAGATATTAATGACAGAATATTGAAGCTTCTCGATGATATGGCAGAGACTATGTATTACGAGAATCGCGGTATTGGTATTGCGGCTGTTCAGGTTGGTGTATTAAGACGCTGTTTTGTCGTAGATATCGGGGATGAACACGGTAGAATTGATTTTATTAATCCAGAGATTACATTAAGAGAAGGCGAGCAGATTTGTTCTGAGGGATGTTTGTCAGTTCCAGGTAAGCAGGCTGATGTTAAGCGTCCATTTAAGATTCATGTTAAAGCTTTGGATCGTAACGGTAATCCTTTCGAGATGGATGCAGAGGAACTTTTGGCTAACTGCATTTGTCATGAATATGACCATCTCGATGGTGTGCTTTTTGTTGACAGAGCCGAGCCTGGTACATTGGTGAAGACAAATGCAGAAGAGTGATTTAAGAATAATATTTATGGGAACACCGGATTTTTCCGGAAATGTACTTAAGGGATTAGTTGATGCTGGATACAACATTGTTTTAAGTGTGTCCCAGCCAGATAAGCCTGTTGGCCGTAAGCATATTATTACGCCACCTCCAGCCAAAGTAGTTGCAATGGAGCTCGGTATAGAAGTATATCAGCCAGACTCTTTGAAGACAGAAGAAGCTCATGAGAAGATTAAGTCTTTAAATCCTGACCTTCTTATTACAGCTGCTTATGGAAAAATTCTGCCACAATCTATGCTTGATATCCCTAAGTTTGGTTGTATTAACGTGCATGCGTCTTTATTGCCTAAATACAGAGGTGCTGCTCCTGTTCAGTACAGTATTTTGAATGGTGATGATGTTACGGGTGTAACAATAATGAAGATGGATGCTGGTATGGATACAGGTGATATCCTAAGACAGGTTGAAGTGTCTATCGATATTCAGGATACTACTGAGACTTTGATGAATAAGCTTGCTGATAGCGGTCGTGATTTACTTATTGATACTATCGATGATTATGCTATGGGTAAGATTACTCCTGTAGTTCAGGATGAGGACAAAGTTGTTTTATCTCCACCTATTACACAGGATATGGCTTTTATTGATTGGAATTTAAGTGCCAGAGAAATTCACGACAAGATTCGTGCTTTATCAGGATGGCCTGGAGCTTCAACAACTCTCGAGGGAAAGAGAGTAAAAATCTATGCTTCAAGAATTGCAGAGGATTCAGATGATGCTAATAACGGCGAGATTACAGTTGCTCGTAAGGGCGATTTGAAGGTTTCCTGCGGTGAAGGTTCAATCTATATTTTGGAACTTCAGCTTGAAGGAGGTAAGCGATTGAAGGCTATAGATTGTGCCCATAACTATAAGACAGGAACTGTGTTTGGAGCCTGATTTGGACGATAGAGAACTTTGTATTTCCATAATCCACGATTGCTTTGAAAAAGAAGCTTATACTAATCTCGCATTGAGTAAAGCTAATGCCAGTGATTTTGTGCGAGCTGCGGTTTATGGAACCGTTACTTATGTCTATGCTGAAGATTACCTCATTAAGAAGGTTTCAGGTAAAGATGTTAAATTGTTAGATCCAATTGTAAGAACTATTCTTCGCTTTGGAGTATGGCAAATAGTTTTTTCTGAAAAAGTTCCTGATTATGCAGCTGTAAATACATCTGTAAATCTTTGTAAGCGTAAGTGCAAGCGTGCTGTAAACCTTGTAAATGCAGTGCTTCGTAAAATAGCTGATTTAACTCCTGAACAAAGGAATTTATCTTCTTATAAAGAACCAGAAGCTGCTTTTAGTCTTAAGGCAGAAGTTTATGGCGTTATAAAGAAGGGATATGGTAAGGAAAGAGCCCCTTTGATTGCCAGAGCGCTTCTTAAGCCAGCTCCATTAGCTGTTAGAGTGAATACTTTAAAGACTACAGCAGAAGTTTTGAAGAATAGTCTTCAATTAGAGGGATTTAAGATTTCTGATTCTTCTTATATGAGTAACTCTTTTGTATTGATTCCAACCGGAGAGTCTCCATCTATTAGTAATTCAATTTCTTTTAAGAATGGCGAGTTTATTGTTCAGGGAGAAGGCGCACAGCTGGCATCTGTGATTGCCAATCCTAAGGCAGGTATGCGAATTCTTGACTGTTGTGCGGCCCCTGGTGGCAAGTCAACTCATATGGCTCAGCTTGCAAATGATAATTGTGTAATAATTTCCCTGGATGTTAATGATTCCAGGTTAAAACTTATCGAGGATAATGCGTCGAGATTAGGTATAAAATCTATAAAAACAGCAAATGCAGATGCTTCATCTTACTTTGATAGCGAGGGGTTTGATCTTGTTTTATGTGATGCGCCTTGTAGTGGACTTGGAATAATGGGTGGTAAGCCTGACATAAGATATACAATTACTTACCAAAGAATTGTTGAGTGTCAGGAAAAACAAAGTGAGATTCTGAATAATATTAAAAATTGCGTTAAGCCTGGTGGAAGGCTTGTTTATAGTACATGTACTATTAATCCTGGAGAGAACGAAGAGATGGTCCGATCTTTTTTGGAATCTAACAGTGAATTTGAAGTTTGTGATTTTAAAGACTTGCTTCCATCAAAACTTCAGGATAAATATTTGGATGGAATGATTACATTGCTGCCTGATGAGGATGGTTGTGAAGGTTTCTTCATCTCACAGCTAAGGAGAAAGAAATGAGTGAGAAAAAGTTTTGTCTGGATATAACGCGCGATGAGATGCTTCAGTGGTGCGCTGATAATAAGCTCCCTAAGTTTCGCGCTGAACAGATTTTTAAGTGGCTTGAGAGCGGTGTAACTAACTTAGATCAGATGACAAATGTTCCTAAGGACGTTAAGTCCAAGCTGGATAATGATTTTATCTTTGCTTCCATGAAAGTAATACAGGAATTTAAGTCTCAGATAGATGATACACGTAAGCTTGTTTATCTCCTTCATGACGGAAATATCATTGAGACTGTTATAATGCGATATAAGACAGGACTTTCAATCTGCATTTCTTCTCAGGCCGGATGCAAAATGGGATGCGCTTTCTGTGCTTCTGCAAAAGCTGGTTTTGGAAGGTCTTTAACAGCAGGTGAGATGGCAGCTCAGGTTCTTTTATCTCAGAATTATATTGGAGAGAAGATTAGAACAGTAGTAGTTATGGGTATTGGCGAACCTTTTGATAACTACGATAATTTACTGGGCTTTATCAGGATTATGAATAACCCAGATGGTGTAAACATGGGCGCCAGACATATTACAGTAAGTACGTGTGGTCTTACCCCTAAGATTCGTGAGTTTACAAAGCTTAAGATGCAGGTTAATCTTGCTATTTCTCTTCATGCTCCTAATGATGAGCTTCGTCGCGAGCTGATGCCGATTTCTAAGGTGTATGGCCTTGCTGATTTGATTGACTCATGCCGAGAGTATGTTATGGTGACAGGCAGAAGAATTACTTTTGAGTATTCCTTGTTTGAGGGTGTAAATGATACTTTTGCCTGTGCTGAGAGCCTCGCTAAGCTGCTTAACGGTATCAACTGCCATGTAAATTTGATTGCGGCTAACGAGTTCCCCGATAGTCCTTACCATCGCCCTTCTCGAAATCGAGTTGAGGCTTTCCGTAAAATACTCGAGGATAAGGGTGTTAATGTAACTCTAAGGCGCGAAATGGGTAGTGATATAATGGCTGCGTGCGGTCAGCTTCGCCGAGGAATGGGGGAGAAGAAGGATTAAAAGTAATCTTCTTGTAAAATGGGATAAGATATAATTAGAGTGTATTGCTATATAAAGGAGCATAAGGATGAATGTACAAGGCCCAGAGGGCATGATACTTGCAGGTAAATACAAAATTGTAAAACTTATTGGTAAGGGCGGTATGGCCAATGTTTATTTGGCTCAGGATGTTACTTCCGGTATTAAGGTTGCAATTAAAATTTTAAAGCCTGAATTTTCTGCTGATGCTGAATTTATTAGAAGATTTGATACAGAGGCAAAGGCTGTATCATCAATTTCACATGCTAACATAGTTAAGGTTTTTGGCGTAGGTCATGAGAACAATCTGAGATATATAGTTCAGGAATTCGTTGATGGCATTACTGTTAAGGACCTGATCAATCGTAATGGTCACTTAGACTGGAAGGTGGCTGTACCTATTGTAATTCAGGTCGGTATGGCTTTGGATTATGCTCATCGTAATGGAATTGTTCATAAGGATATTAAGCCACAGAATATTTTAATTTCCAGAGACAGAATTGCTAAGATTACAGACTTTGGAATTGCCAGCGCTACTAATGGTAATACGATTACAATGTCTTCCGGTGGCACTTTGGGATCAGTTCATTATTTTTCTCCTGAGCAGGCAAGAGGTAGTAATGTTGGTCCATCATCAGATATTTATTCTGTTGGTGTTATGCTCTTTGAGATGGTTACAGGAAGAGTTCCTTTTGATGGTGATAACAACGTAGCTATTGCAGTAAAGCATCTTCAGGATAAGCCGCCAATAGCTTCTTCTTTTGCTCCTGATATTCCTAATGGTCTTGATTCCATCATTGTCAAGTGTATGCAGAAGACTCCAGACAAGCGCTATAACTCTATGCGTGAGATGGTTACAGAACTTGATGCTTTAATGGTTGATCCTAATGGTGTTTATGGTGTAATCAGTAATGAGGATACTCATGTTGACAGAACTCAGACTCCAGGGTCTGTGTCATTTCGTCAGGATCCTAATTATGACAAAATTGCTGATCTTGAGCGTTCTGCGGAAGCAAGAAGATTATCCCGATTCCGTGATAATGTCTTATTAGTGCTTATAGTACTTGTTATTCTTGGAGTTCTAGTAGGGCTTTCAGTTCTTATTATTAATTCCATCAATACAGCCACCAATATTGTCCAGACTAATGATTACACAGTTAGAAACTATATTGGTTCTAATGTTGAATCTGTAACGGCTGAACTTGAGGCTAATCAGATTTCTTATGAGATTGTTTATGTTGTAACAGCTGATTATCCTGTTGGTACAGTTCTTGCTCAGAATATTGGCGAGGGAGTTGTTATTGCTTCTGGTTCTGATATTCATAAGATTGTTTTAACTGTAGCTTCTGAAGCTGAGACTATTACATTAAGTAACTATGCTGGACTTGAGTACCATGATGCATATTCAACATTAGTTTCTATGGGTCTTCAGGTTAGTCTGTTAGAAGAAATAAATGATGATTTTGAACCTGGACAGGTACTTAGAACTGAACCCGTTTCTGGCTCAGTTGTCGAAGTTGGTTCTGCAGTAGTAATTATCTACGCTCGTGAGCCATCCAGCTCCACTGTTCCAGATCTTCACGGTTTGACTTTGGAAGAAGCAAGAGAACTTCTCGATAATGAAGATATTAATATTGGTCAGATTGAGCGTTCTCCTGAAGTTCAGGCTCTTCCTGAGAACCAGCAGTATATTATTCTTACTGATCCTGTTGCTGGTATTACAATGCCAAGAAGATCTTCAATTACTATTTATATCGGTACTATGGAAGATGTACTTCGTGGTGGTACACCAACACCAACTCCTGCTCAGGTTAATGTAACAACAACTGTATCTGGTCAGGGTATGGTAGAAGGAGGAGGAGCGTACGAGATTAACTCACAGGTAACTCTTACTGCAACTCCAGCAGAAGGATACAGATTCGATTACTGGCTTGATCCATATAATAATATTGTTGCGTATAACAATTCTTATACTTTCGTAGTTTATGACAACAGACCTGCAGGTCAGGATCCAGCATCTGCAATTACACTTAATTACACTGCTGTATTCGCTCCTTTGGATCCGAACGCAGTACCTCCGGTGTAAATTAAAATGCAAAATAGAATCGAAGGCGTAATTATCAAAGGAGTGGGCGGTATTTATACCGTCCGCTCTAATGATGGAACAATAAACCTTTGCCAGATAAGAGGTAATTTCAGACATGCTAAGAAGACTCCTCTTGCAGGAGATAAAGTAGTTATAGGGCCATCAGGAGATCCTGATGTGCCTTTTGTTTTGGAAAAGATTTTGCCTCGTAAGAATTCTCTGGTAAGGCCACCTCTTGCCAATATTGATAATTTAATACTGGTTTTTTCATGTAGTGATCCTGTGCCAGATTTAAAACTTCTTGATAAGATGCTTATCATATGTAAAAAACTGGATATTTATCCGATAGTTGTTTTTTCTAAGTCGGATTTGGATCCTGAATATAATGCAAAATTAGTTAGAATCTATAGTGATGCTGGAATAGAGTGTTATTCGACTACCAAGGAAGATGAGATCCCTGAATCAATTATCGAGGGCAAGATTGAAGGTAAAATAACTGCTTTGGCAGGTCCTTCAGGCGTAGGTAAAAGTACTTTTTGTAATAAGCTTCTGGGAAGTGACGAGATGCTTGTAGGAGATATCTCTGACAGGCTGAAGCGAGGTAAGCATACAACTCGTCATGTTGAGTTATTTGAATATGAAAATGGATTTATTACAGATACTCCAGGATTTACATCATTAAATCTTTTTGAAGTTGGTGTAGAATATACAGATGTGGTTGGAGGATATCCTGAGATGATAAGGGAGTCTTCTGGCTGTAAATTCGCAGATTGCAGGCATATTGCTGAGATTGAGTGTAATGTCACCAGTCAGATTGGAGACGTTATTGATGCTGGCAGATATGCTCGTTATCGCGAGTTTTATGAATATCTATACAGCAGAAGACCTAATTCTGCGGGAGGCTATAAGTGAGAAGAGTTGAGATCTCGCCATCTTTGTTGGCAGCTGACTTTGGATATGTTATGAGGGATGTTGAATCTGTAACCCCATATTGCAATTTTTTGCATTTGGATGTTATGGATGGACATTTTGTTCCTAACGTATCCTTTGGAATACCTGTAATTAAGGCTATTCGTAAGCACAGCGATCTTATTTTTGATACTCACTTAATGATTTCTAATCCTGAAGAGTATATTGAGTCATTTGCTGAAGCCGGCTCAGATTATATTACTTTCCATATTGAGTGTACTGATGATCCTAAGTCTTTGATAGAGAAGATTCGCTCTTGTGGTAAGAAAGCGGGCATATCAATTCATCCCAATACTCCGGAAGATGCTCTCTATCCATTTTTATATAAGGATGCAGTTGATTTGATTCTAGTTATGTCAGTAATTCCAGGCTTTGGTGGTCAGACTTATATGCATGAGGCTTCCGATAGACTTAAGTCTTATCGTGAGAAGCTTGATTTTTATGGTTCAGAAGCTATTTTGTCTGTTGACGGCGGAATTAATGAGAGAACAATTATTGAAGCTTCTAATTCTGGCGCTAATTTGATTGTAGCAGGAAGTGCTGTGTTCGGTCAGGAGAATCCTGGTTTGGCAGCAAAAAAACTTTATTCAGTTTTAGGTGAGGAATAATGAAGACTATAGTCTTTTCTGGGGGACCAGGAATAGATTATAGTGCTTTAGCTTTGATTGCTGAAAACAGTGATTATGTTCTTGCTGCTGATAGTGGTGCAGAAAATGCGCTTAAAACTGGGATTGTGCCTGATAAAGTAATGGGTGATCTGGATTCTATTAGTGATAGGTCTCTTCTAGAACTTCGTGATAAAAAGGTGCCTTTTGAGTTGTTTCCTCCTGAGAAGGATATGTCGGATACCGAGTTATGTTTAAGATCGATACCTGCTACAAGTGAGATTGTTCTAATTTGTTCATTGTCTGGAAGGCCTGACCATGTTATGTGTAATCTTATGCTTCTGATTAAACTTCATGAAGAAGGATACAAAATTAGTGCTACAGACGGTGTTAATTACTTTTTTCCAATGTGTGGTGATGATAGAGTAATTGTTGAAGGTATTAGTAATCCTCAGGATATATACGTCTCAATGATGCCTGTTACTGCTGTTAGAGGTGTTACAACAAGAGGTTTATATTATTCGCTTAATGATGTTGATATAAATCCAGGATCTTCCTTGACGTTAAGTAACAAACTGGGACACGGTGGAAACTCCTTTGAAATTTCTGCAAAGTCAGGTAATATGGGCATTTTTGTGGTTCGAGACTGAATAAGAGTACTATTATTCGTACGTAAAAATGGAACATTTTTGACGTTGCCAAAGGCATATCTAAGGTATAGTATAGACTTATAAAGCAATGTAAAAGACGCCGCGAGTGATCGTGGCGTTTTTGCATGCAAAAAATAAAGGAGGAGAAAGGTATGCTTTCTTATGAAGAATTCAAAGCGGAATTTAACGAAAAGCTTCCACGGTATATGGGAAGCGAGTACAAAGATTATGGGGTCAAGGCTCAAAGTGTTGTGAAACGAGGGGTGGAAAGGGATGCGTTTATTTTTGTTCATAAGGATATGGAAAAGATGTCTGGCATATGCATTCCAACTCTGTACTACGATGATATCTATGAAGAGTATGTTAAGGACGAGGATATTGAGCGAGAGTTAGCTTATATTGCGTATACAATCGATTATGCTTATGAAGATCAGGAGTCTATGATTGAGTGCTGTTCGCTTGAGCATATGAAGGATAATGTAGTTTTTGAATTGCTTAACAAAGAGTATGTAGATACTTTTCTTAAGGATTATCCACAAAGACCCTTTATGGACATGACAATAGTTTACAGGTGGGCGATACGTGTAGATAGAACAGGTGTCTATAGTGGACTTATAAATGAAGAAAGTATGAAGGCTGCAGGTCTTACAGAGGAAGATTTATATAATATTGCTTTGGCTAAAACTCGAGACTTGATTGGATATAAGGTTTTGACACTTGAACAAGTTGTTCGCAGAACGATGAACAGAGAAGGGGCTGATATTGAAAAAGTCGAAGAACGCCTTGAATCAGTGTTTGAACATGAAAAAGTATATTTTGTGACCAATAATAGGAGTTACAGAGCTTCTACAGCTATGTTATATGAAGATTTCTTAAGTGAGATTTCTGAGAAAATCAATGATGACTTTTATATCGTTCCAGCTTCAGTTAATGATTTTGTTATTGTCGCTGCCACTAGTAAAAGGGAATCATATGATTTTTTTAGTATGCTGATTGATATAAATAATACTCATATTGGTTCGCCAGACGAGTTGCTGTCATGGAGTATCTATTATTACTCAAGAGAAAAAGGTCAGCTGGAGATATATGAAAAAATGGATGTTGATTCGATTGCTGAAGAGGAAACAAAATGAGATGCTTACAAAGTGCAGTAGGCTTAATATTACTGCTTTTAGTGCTAACATCATGTTCCACTGCTAATGTTGATAATCCAGATGGAAATAAGATTGATATTAGTCCTTTTCAAAGGGAAACAGTAATAGTTGAAACTTTCTGTGAGACCCAAACAACAGAAGAAATCTGTGATTCACAGATAATAGTAGAAATTCTCGAGACTGATGAAATAATCAGTAGTATAGCGGAATATACAGATAGTACGACTGCTTATATGACGGAAGTAATACCAGAGACTATATCGGAATTAACTATTGAGACATCTATTTATAGTAATGAGCCTGATATGTCAGTACTGCATAATGGACATGAAGTCTGCAGGTACGAACTTGATGAATATGGGACGGTATATGGTTATTATCTGCCAACTAATATTTGTGAATCGATTAATGAATATAGATCTGATCATGGTCTTAATGAACTCCCTGTTATGAATATTGCAAATGAATCAAGAGAGTATTCAATTCTTGGAGCAACCAGATGGTTTAATGGCCAGTCTGCTCATGGTGCTAACGAAGAATACTATGCAATACACACTGGTGGCGGATATGAGAATTTTGTTTCATCACCAGAACATTTTGCAGTGTTTAATGGTGAGTGGGAACAACAAGTCGCTTTAAATGGAATGTCGAGTATTCGGTTTGTATACTGCGTATGGAATGGATCTGCCTGGATAGAAGGATCAAACTGTGCGACTGTAGTTTTTTATTGATGAAATATGAACCCGAAGGGGTTCTATTTTTATGCAAAAAAGGAGATAGATTATCATGAAAACAAAGAAGATTATTGCTTTAATTACATCTTTTGTTATGCTTCTGGGAATTACTTCCTGGGCTTATGCAGATGTTAATGAAGAAGAGCTTATATCTGAAACTCAGGTTGAAGAATCCACGGAAGATATTTCTTGTACAGATGATTCTAATGGATGTATAGATGAAATCGGAGAAGAATTACCTGAAGAATCGGGTGTTTCTGATTTTACAGAAGAATCTATTCATGAAGAATTACTAGAATCAATTGAAGACACGGAGAGTGAGAACGAGTTTGGTGAAGAGTCGGACGAAGAGATTGATGGAGAGATTGATGCAGAGGAGAGTGAAGATAGCGAAGAAGTAGATGAGATTGAATATGACGTAGATGGTTTTGAGATGAACGGATGGTGGGTTCCTTCGATTGTTTATAACGATTCTGAAGATACTATCTCCTTTTATCTGGAAGATGGAACATGTTTCTATACTTCACCTATGGCTGGCTTGGGGCATAGCAGTACCTGGCAGGGAACTGGCTTTTGGGGATACGTAGAGATTACCTATGGTGGAGCAGGTAATTTATCTGCTGAAGACTATAGTTCATATAGCAGTGTTCTTAGCAGTTTAAGTTGAGGTGAATATAGATGAATAACACAAATATGAGAAAAACTTGTGCTGCGATTCTTGTTGTCTTAATTGCATTTTCAATGTTTTTTGTAAGTTTTAATAATTTGAAGGTTGATGCAGCTACTGTTGATTCTAATGCTTATTGCTCAAACTCGACGAGTAGTCATAATATTCCTTCATCTATTACTAATGTATGCGGTCCGATGAATTCAAGTACATACGGATACACTGTTGGTAATACTGGTGACTGGATGTGCGTCTCTCCTCAATTAAGTTCACCAACAGGTCGATATGGACGCGTAGAATCTGTTATTAATTCCAGCTCATTTACAACGAACAGAGATAGTTTGAAGCCATTTCAGGATAAGAGACTATCAGTATCTCAGGTTGTGTATGGCTGCTGCGCATTGAAGAATAGTGACTGGGGATTAGCACATGCAGTTTTGTCCTATGTTGTTAATAATGATGCTACCTGGCTTAACCGTTTGACTGAAGGGGGGATGGGCTTTGTTGTTCGTGAGTTTTCTGTAAGAGCCGCTAATGCTGGTTTATCAGTTTCACGTGATTATACATATTATGTATTTACTCCCAATGGTACATATACATATCAAAGACTTGTTAATACAGCATATACTCCTACTGAGCATCCAGAATTCGCTTCTGTCACCTTCAATAAAGTAGATGCTAATGGAACACCTCTAAATGGTGCAGTAATTCAGTTCGTTGGTAATACAGCTGCTTCCGCAAGTTCTTTGACAGCTACATGTAATTTTACAAGAATAGACAATGGTATTGAGTTTTTATCAACTGGTTCTACAATTCAGATTGATGGTCTAAAGCCTAACTGCACTTACAGATTCAGAGAAACCAGCGCACCAACTGGATATTCACTCTCTTCGGATATAGTTGTTACTGTTGACAGCAACTGCAGAGTAGTATCTACAACAGGAACTGGATCAACTGTTACAATGGTTGATTATGAAGAACTGGTTGGTACAGTTATATTTCACAAAGTAGATAATAGTGGAAATAACTTACAAAGTGCTGTAATTACTTTTTCTGAAGCATCAGATAATATGGTTCCAAATCCAATGGGAAGTATTACTTATACAGCAGGTGATGGTGTTCAGGCTTCATTTGATGGAACAACAGTAAGATTTATTACTGCTAACGTAAGCGATCAGATCACAATTACAGGTCTTAAGCCTAATGCAAGATATGTATTCCATGAAGAGTCAGCTCCGGAAGGATATATTTCTGATCTCGATCAAATTGTAATAGTGGATGCAGAAGGTAATGTATCTCCTAATGGTGGTAATGTTACTTTCAGAGATAATGTTGATACTAATCACTATGGCTCAATGAGATTCTTTAAGAATTTTGAAAGCTCTGCAGGTGATTTGATAGATACTGTAAATCTATATGTATATCAGGATGGTTATGATGCGCCATTTATTCAGATGGAATCAACACGACGCTTCAGAATGGCAGGCGATTATACTTTCTGGTTTGGTAACGACAGACTCTCATTGGAGCATCTTAGTGATTCTTCTCATTTTGGAGTTCAGTCTCCTATTGAGATGATTGACAGAGTTGATGAGAATGGCGATCACTGGTATTCATTAGATACAAATCATGGTGGTGATAACTGGAGTTCAAATGGTTGGGCTTATACAGTAACAGGTCTTCCGGAGTCAATGTATACTGTCGAAGAGGACTGGATTGTTGCTTCCTTTAACAGCCTTTCTTCTTCTGAACGAGTTGCTATTGAAGGGCTTAACTGTGATGGCTGGATAAGACTTCCTTCTTATATTGATGATCAGGGGAATTACCATGTTAGATTTAGATCTCAGGTTCTTATTGCTTATACTGGTAATGGTGACGCAGGTCTTAATCATTCTGTTTATGATCCACAGGTTGGTTTTCTTAATAGTTATGGTGCAGTGCAAATTAACAATAGTGAATCAACTGTTCCTTTTGATGTAACTAAGATTCAGCATGGCAGAGATGTATCTGAGCTTTCTTTCGAGCTTTGGACTATGAATGGTTCTAATCCTTCTAATCATATTGCAACTGGTAACATCACGACTTCTGCGATTGCTCCTGATACTTATTCAGTAAACTGGAACTATACTTTGCATCAGTATGTAATAACAGGTAATGGCCCTAATGGTTATGAAGGAGCTTGGCAGGATCTGGAATATACAAATGCAGATACAATTAATCACTTGCCATTAGGACGTTATCAGCTTCGTGAGTATTCAATTGCTATTGGGGCGTATGCAGTACCTGAAGGTTGGGAACGTATAACGGATTCAACTGGTACGTACTTTGCTACTGTTCTTGATTATACTAATGTACAGGCTGGATATAATATTCACCCTTTGCAAATGGTTACAGTTGAGAATAGAACTGGAATGATCAGAGTGTTCAAAACCGATTTGTGGACTGGCCTTCCTTTGTCAAATTATACTGGCACATTAACGTTTGAATTATATGATGAAAATGGCGCTTTACTTGATATACAAAGTGATGATAACAGGGATGGTGTAGTCGATTTTGATTTGGGAAATATCTATCCTAATGGAGTATTTCCAGATTCATTCTATGTATTGGAAACATCAGCTCCTGATGGATATTTTGTTAATAACAACAGGATTCCAGTTAGTATGGAAAACGGATATGCTGAAGTCTCTGTTGCAGATGCTCCATACACAGCATGTGTAACTATTTATAAGCTGGATTATGACACATCTGATACAGTCTTATTTGCTGGATTTACAGTATATGTAGATAGCAATTCTGATGGTATTCATCAGGATAATGAACCGATAGCCACATCTTTTATTGGTAATGATATTGTCGAAGCAAGTGTTGAATTCAATGGAACTAATTATGTAACATCAGAATTAAGACCAGGGCATTATGTGATTGTTGAGACTAACCTTCCTGATGGATATTTATATGTAGATGAAGAGGGAAATCCAACTAATACACCAAACAGTGCATCAATTTATATTGAAGACCAAAATCCTAATGCTGTTGAATTTGTTGTTCGGGAATACGAGATAACAATGAATAACATAAAGCCAGATGTTCATACCACGCTTATGGATACTGATAATGGCTCACATAATATTGTTATGGGAAATCTAATACAACTAACCGATATAGTTGATTACACCAATTTGATAGTAAATCAGGAATACACTCTTGAAGGCAGACTTATTAATAAAGAAACAGGTGAAGTATTATTAGATTTGGAGGGTAACGAGTTAGTTGCTACTACAACGTTCGTTCCTGAAAGTAGTGATGGAACAGCATATGTAAATTTTGTTGTAAATACAGATAGTATTATTGATGGAGCATCCAATTGCTTCGATCTTGTTTGTTTTGAGATATTAAGACAGGGAGAAAGAGTGCTGGTAATTCATGCCAATATTAATGATAATGATCAGACAGTACACATTGGTCCTGAACCAACTAATACTCCAACACCAACACCTCCAACGAATACTCCGACACCGGAGATTACACCATACGATACGCCTTCAGTAACACCTTCTGTTACTCCTGGTAATACCCCTTCCATTACAACAGCTATTACTCCTAACATAACACCAGAACTGACACCCGGAACTAGTGTTACGCCACATCCGTCTACACCACCTGTACCAACTACAGGAGAGGACGTTAACTCAATTATATATATTGGTTGTTGGTTAGTGTTGATAGGCGCTGCAGGAATATTTGCAGGCGGAATTGTTTACAGAAAACGAAAATCAACAAATTAAATTGATGATTAAGGCAGAATCTATAAATGATTCTGCCTTATTTATTAATATTATATTCTCCGAAATTTTGATATAATTCACTGTCAGTAAAGTGTGAGGAGAAGTTGTCTTATGGATATGCAAATGGAATTTATCAGGAAACTTCCTGTTCCTAAGTCTTTGAAGGAAGAATTTCCTTTGCCAGAAGATGTAAAAAAGATTAAAGAGGAGCGTGATGGTCAGATCCGTAAGATTTTTACTGGAGAAGATGACAAATTCATTCTTATTATTGGTCCATGTTCAGCTGATAGAGAAGATGCAGTAATGGAATATATGTATAAGCTTGCTCAAATTAATGAGAAGGTCAAAGATAAGATTTTTATTATTCCCAGAGTGTATACAAATAAGCCTAGAACTAAGGGCGTTGGTTATAAGGGTATGCTTCACCAGCCTGATCCTACCAAGGAAGAAGATATGCTTGCAGGAATTATAGCTATTCGTGATATGCATACTAAGGTTGTTAAGGAGACAGGTTTTACCTGTGCAGAAGAGATGCTTTATCCTGATAACCATAGATACTTGTCTGATATTTTAAGTTATGTAGCGATTGGTGCCAGATCAGTTGAGAATCAGGAGCATAGAATCGTAGCTTCAGGTATTGGTATTCCTGCTGGTATGAAGAATCCGACTGCAGGTGATTTGTCTGTAATGATGAATTCTATCACTGCAGCTCAGTCTTCACAGAAGTTTATTTACAGAGGCTGGGAAGTTAAGACTAACGGTAACCCATTGGCACATGCCATTTTACGTGGTTATGTTGATGCTTTTGGAAGATCACACCCTAATTATCACTATGAAGATCTGGAACAGGTATGTGAACTATATGGCAAAAATCCTAGTCTTTCAAATCCTGCTGTAATTGTTGACTGTAACCACAATAATTCTGGCAAGAGATACTTAGAGCAGATTAGAATTGCCAAGGATGTTATTTATTCTATGAAGCAGAATAACGATATCAATAAGATGGTTAAGGGCTTAATGATTGAGTCTTATCTTGAAGATGGCTGTCAGAGTGCTTCTGAAGGCATTTTTGGTAAGTCAATCACAGACCCATGTCTTGGTTGGGAAAAGACTGAGAGATTAATTCTTGATATTGCGGAGTCTTTATGATTCAAGATATTTATCCGCACAAACTTAATAATTCGTATATTCCGGGGCTCGAATCGAATGATGAGAGCCTCATTATTCATTTTGACAGCAATGGTTCCATTTTATGCAAGAATGAAGGCAAACCATTTCCACGTCTGTCAGAGTTTAAAAACAGACCTCACAGACTGACTTATCTGTTTTCTATGGATGATGACTGCTTGTTCCTAGCTGAAGATGAGGTTGTTGATAAGCCTTCTGACTCTGAATATATGAGAATAAGAGCCTTTCGTAAGCGAGAGAATACACCTAAGAAGAGCATATTTGAAGTATTTACAGCAAAGCAACTCGCAGGCTGGTATAAGAATAATACTTATTGCGGACGCTGCGGTATGCTGACTAGTCGATCTACTAAGGAACGAGCTATTACATGTGAATGTGGTAATACAATTTACCCTCGTGTAGTACCTGCTGTTATTGTTGCTGTTATTAAGAGAGCAGAAAATAGAGAAGACGATGAAATTGTTCTTACTAAATATGCTGGTAGAGATGCTATACCTTACTATGCTCTGGTTGCAGGGTTTACCGAGATAGGTGAGACTTTTGAAGAGACAGTAGCAAGAGAAGTAAAAGAAGAGATTGGTCTTGATGTAACTAATATTACTTATTATAAATCCCAGCCGTGGGGTGTTGCTGATGATTTATTAGCAGGGTTCTTCTGTGAAGTTGTCGGTGGTTCTATCATTAGAAGGGATGAATCAGAACTTGCTGTTGCAGAATGGAAGAGACGTGAAGAGGTAGTTTTACAACCTGATCAGTTAAGTTTAACCAATGAGATGATGACTTTATTTAAAGAAGGCAGAGAACCTATATTGTGATAGAATAACAAAGTAATAATTGCTTGGAGGATTGAATATGAAGGTATTAGTAGTTGGTAGCGGTGGAAGAGAGCATGTCGTTTGTTGGAAGTTAAGTCAGGAACCTAAGGTAACTGAGCTTTATTGTGCTCCAGGTAATGGTGGTATTGCATCAATTGCTACATGTGTTGATATCAAAGCTACAGAGGTTGATAAACTCGTAGAATTTGCTAAGACTGAAAAGTTTGATCTTGTTTTTATTGCTCCTGAAGATCCACTTTCTTTGGGACTTGCGGATAAGCTTGAGGAAGAAGGCATGCGTTGCTTTGGACCTAAGGCAAATGCAGCAATTATTGAGGCTTCTAAGGCATTCTCCAAGAGCCTTATGAAGAAATACAATATTCCTACAGCAAAATATGAAATATTTGATGACGAGGTTAAGGCATTGGAGTATCTCGATACTCAGCCAATGCCAATAGTTATTAAGTGTGATGGATTGGCTCTTGGTAAGGGTGTAATTATTGCTCAGACATTAGATGAAGCTAAGCAGGCTGTTAAGGATATGATGGGTGACCAGAAGTTTGGTTCTGCTGGCTCTACAGTTGTTATTGAAGAGTGTATGGTAGGACCTGAACTCACAATTCTTTCTTTTTCTGATGGCAATACAGCTGTTCCGATGATTTCTTCTCGTGATCATAAGCGAGTATTTGATCATGATGAGGGTCTTAATACTGGTGGTATGGGTGCAGTTACACCTGGTGCAGATATGACAGATGAGCTTAAGGCTCGTATTCAGAATGAGATTATTACTCCTACAGTTGAGGCATTGAAGGCTGAGGGAAGACCATTTAAGGGCGTTATTTACTTTGGTTTGATGCTTACAAGTGAGGGACCTAAGGTTGTTGAATATAACTGCAGATTTGGTGATCCTGAGGTTCAGGCTATTCTTCCATTGCTCGAGACAAGCTTTATGGATGTTATCGATGCTGTTATTGATGGAAAGCTTGATCAGCTTGATATCAAGTGGAAGGATAAGTGTTCATGTGTAGTAGTTATGGCATCTGGCGGATATCCTGAGAGTTATAAGAAGGGCTACGAGATTTCCGGTATTGATACATGTGGAAAACTTGTTTTCCAGGCTGGTACTGCTTTGAAGGATGGCAAGATCGTTACTAATGGCGGTCGTGTTCTCTGTGTTTATGATGAGGGTGACACATTAGATGAAGCTATCGATGGCGCATATGAAGGCGTTAAGAAGATTTCTTTCCAGGACGCTCATTATCGTACTGATATTGGTAGAACATTAGGCTAATGAGAATTGGTCTTCTTGGCGGATCTTTTGATCCATTCCATATTGGACATGAAGCTTTAATTAAGGGTGCTCTTGATGACGGTAACGTTGACTGCGTTATCGTCATTCCATCTTGCAGAAATCCTTTTAAATACGGTAAAAGCTTAAGTGCAGCCCCTTATCGCTATTACATGACTAAGAATGCTATTGCTTCCAATAAGTCTTTTGTGGGCAAAGTATTTGTTAGTGATATTGAGTATTCATATCCTGGAATCTCTTATACTCTTACTACAATTAAGGAAATTAGTAAGCCTACATATATTAGAACTTTCTTAATTTCAATGGGTGTTGATAGTGAGTTAGCTAATGTTAATCATTCTTTCTACTGGATTTGTGGTTCTGATATTTTGCCTAGTTTTGAAAAATGGCATGAGCCTGAGCGGATTCTTGAATCTTGTGGTTTGATGGTTGCTTCTCGTCCTGGGGATGGAATAGATATTAATTCTGAGAAGGTCAGATTGGCCGGTATATTTGGTTTTGAGCCTAATATCAAAGAATTTCATATAAGTGGATATATAGCTGCTTCGAGTGATATCAGAGTAACAAAGGATTATTCACTGGTACCTGATAGTGTAAAGGAATTTATCATTACAAATGCTTTATATTGTGAAGAGAATCCTATTGATTATGTCACATCCGAGTGTGCACAGGACTTTTATGAAAACGCTATTAAGCTTTATAAGTATCTAGGTGAGAAACGTCTGCTACATACATTAAATGTTGCTTTATTATCCTGTCATTATGCTCATGTATTTGACCCTGATTTATGTGATAAAGCATTAATTTCAGGTGAACTTCATGATTGTGCCAAGGAACTTGATGAGGAGCTTCAGTGGGAAATGGCACGCGAGATTAGTGGAGATGTGTTCAATCATAAAAAACTAATTCATTCTCCAGCGGGTGCTTTATTTGCTCAGCGTGAATTTGGCGTCCACGATCCGGCTATATTAGATGCTATTATGTATCACACAACAGGCAGAGGTGGAATGGAAGAACTCGATAAATTTGTATATGTGGCAGATAAACTTGAGCCAGCTAGAACATATGCTGATTTAACAAAAGAAAGAGAACTTGCTGAAATAGATTTGGATGAATCAATTAGACTAATTATAGGTAGTGTGAAGAAAAAGTTTGAATCCCGTGGTCAGGATGTACATCCGTTAACGTTCGACTTTATTAATGACCTTGGAGTATAATTATAATTAAAGAAAATATAAGGAGATTAGATATATGACAACTGAAGAAATGGTAACTAAAATCGTTGATATCTTAGAATCTAAGAAGGGTAGTGCTATCGAAGTCATCGATGTTCGTGAGAAAACTGCAATGGCTGATTATTTTGTAATCTGCACAGGTAATTCTACAACTCAAATTAAGGCTTTGGCAGAAGAGGTTGAAGTTTTACTTAAGAATGAGGATGAGATTTTTGCAGATCATGTTGAAGGCAGATCTGGTGACAAGTGGATTCTTATCGATTTCAGAGATGTTGTAGTTCATGTTATGCATCCTGAACTTCGTGCTAATTATGATCTTGAATCCCTCTGGAATAAGTAATAATTAAATATTAATAAAATTCACTAGGAGAGCTGATGCTCTCCTTTTTATTTGGAGGAATAATGAGTAGTCAGCGTAAATACAGCAAGAACCTAATATATACGGTGGCATTTGTATTAATTACTCTGCTAAGTCTGTTTTATAAAACTATATTAACGGGGACTATAGATAAACCAATTACGATGGAAACTCTCGCATCTGAGACTTCTGATTTTGAGATGGAGACTGCTTTTATATCAGAAACTACACTCGATTTGATTAGTGTATATATATGCGGTGAAGTAACTAATCCTGGTGTCTATGAGATAAACCGGGGAAGCATCGTAAATGATGTTGTTAATATGGCTGGTGGACTTACACCAAATGCTGCATGTAACCGAATTAATCTTGTATATATTATCGATTCTAATATCTCAATATATATTCCTTCAGAAAGTGAAGATTATACAAGTGAAATAGTGTGGGGCAATACAACAACTGAAAATAATAGCTCTTCATTAATAAATATAAATAGTGGAACGATAGATGAACTGATGTTGCTTCCCGGAATTGGTCAATCAACAGCAAATGCAATTATTGAGTATCGTCAAAGTAATCCATTTATAAGAATAGAAGATATTATGAATGTTCCTGGAATAGGTGAAGCTAAGTTTAATGCTATTAAAGATTTTATCTGCGTCTAACGGATACTTCTCCGCTCGACAGACACTCACTATGGCCGTCCTCAAATAAAACCTGTAAAGAGAAATCGTCACCAATGCCAACAGCTGTACCAAGTCTTGGTATTTCTGAAGTATGGTTATGCGCTGATACAACACTAACATCAAGACCTACAGTTGAGCAGGCTTCTTTATATTGCTTCAAATAATCGTCATTAGCATCAGGAAAAGAAGAGCAAAGTTTATCTAATTCATCTATTAAAGCTGCTGCCAAAGTGGCTCTGTGAATAGGAGTTTCCTGGTTCTTTTCTAATCTAATTGAAGAAGCAATATCTCTGATTTCTTCTGGAAAATCCGTGAGCTCATGATTTACATTGATACCTATACCGATGACTACAGAGTTAATAGACCTGATTTCTGATTCAATATTCATTTCTGTGAGAATACCACAAATCTTTTTGGTGTTAATTTGTAAGTCATTAACCCATTTGATAGAAGGTTCGATATTGCATGTATGAAGAATTGCATTACGAACTGCAACGGCGGACCAACAGGTGATTTTACTTATAAGCTCTGGAGAAGTGGTAGGTCTAAGCAAGTAGGAAATATAAATGCCTTTTCCCTTAGGGGAAGCAAATGAACGTCCTAATCTTCCTCGTCCCGCTGTCTGGCAATCAGATATAACAATTGTTCCTTCAGGAGCACCATTATAAGCAAGATCCTTAAGCAGCTTGTTTGTAGAATCTACCTCAGGAAGTACATTAATAGTCTGCATTCTTTCTTCAGAAACTAAAGCTAAGACTTCACCTGTAGTTAACAGGTCTGGATGGTTATTTAAGTGATACCCACGATTAGTAACAGACTCGATGTCGTATCCTTCGCTTCGTAAAGATTTAACGGCTGTATTAATTGCAGCTCTCGAAAGGCCGAGTTCAAGTGACAATGCTTCACCGGAAATATAACCGTCTGTAGAAATGAGTTTTGAAATAACGTAATCCTTAGTACTTAACATGAAATTATTTTAACATAAGGGAGAATAAATATATGAAACAAATAAATCCAATTGGAAAAGCAGGAGAAGATGCAGTGATAAAGACAATGCTTCTTCAGGGCTTTAGATTTCTAGATCGTAACTTCTCTGTTCATAACATGGGAGAACTGGATGTCATAATGGAAAAGGATGGAGATATTTATGTAGTAGAAGTTAAATCTAGACTCGAAGATACAAAATTTACGGACCCAGCATCCTCAATAAGTTTCAAAAAGAGAATTAGAATCCTTAATACAACTAAAGTTTATATAAGTAAACATAATCTATATGAGAAAAATGTACACTTTTTAGCTGGATGTGTGACTCATAGAATAGATGGAGTAATACAAAATGTAGAATTAATACCATTTTGAAGAATAACAATGAAATTTAATTGCTTTTAACTTGCATAATTACTATAATAACGCTGGCAAATTAAGTGAACGATACTAGATTATTGCAATTTGCCAATTGCAATAATTCAAAATTGGAGGGAAGACGATGAAATCCTATAAGCAGATGACAAAAGATGAGTTGAATGCTGAGAAGGCATTGCTTGAGAAGAGAATTGAAGAATACAAGGCTATGAATCTTTCTCTTAATATGACTAGAGGTAAGCCTTCTGTTGAGCAGCTTGAGCTTAGCCGCGATATGTATAAAGGACTTGAAGAGTCTGATTATATGTCTGCTTCTGGTGATGTAAGAAACTATGGTATTCCAACAGGTCTTGTTGAGACACGTGAGCTTTTTGCAGAGTGGCTTGGTGTAGATAAAGACCTCGTATTCGTTGGTAATGGTTCTTCTTTGAATCTTATGTTCGATACTCTTGTTAGAGCAGTTATTTTTGGTGAGGTTGATTCACCTAAGCCATGGGGGCAGGTCGAGGGTAAGAAGTGGCTTTGTCCAGTTCCTGGTTATGATCGTCATTTTAAGGTTACAGAGACTTTAGGATTTGAGCTTATTCCAGTACCTCTTAATGAGGATGGTCCTGATATGGACGTAGTAGAAGAGCTTGTTAAGGATCCAACAGTTCTTGGTATGTGGTCTGTTCCTTGCTATACAAATCCAGACGGATTTGTATATTCAGAAGAAGTTTGTAGAAGACTTGCTTCTATGAAGACAGCTGCACCTGACTTCAGACTTTATTGGGATAATGCTTATAGTGTTCATCACCTTTATGAGGATGAGGCTATGCAGGGTAAGCTTCCAGAGATTATTTCTTTGTGTGCTGAGTGCGGTAATCCAAATCGTGTTTATGAGTTTGCATCAACATCTAAGATTACTTTCGCAAGTTCTGGTATTTCATGCTTTACATCTTCCAAGGAAAACTTCGATGCTGCTAAGAAGATTCTTGCAGTTCAGACAATTGGTTCTAATAAGATTACTCAGTATGCTCATTATAAGTTTATGCCTAATCTTGATGCAGTTAAGGAGCAGATGAAGAAGCATGCTGATATTCTTCGTCCTAAATTTGAACTCACACTTGATATTCTTGATAAGGAGATTACGGGTACAGAGTCTGCTTCCTGGCATAAGCCTCTTGGCGGTTATTTTATTAGTGTAAATACACTTCCTGGCACAGCTAAGGCTGTTATTGCAAAGTGTAATGATCTTGGAGTTGCTTTTACTCCAGCAGGTGCTACATTCCCATATGGTAAGGATCCTCAGGATAGCAATATTCGTATTGCTCCAAGCTTCCCAACATTAGAAGATATTAATAAGGCTGTCGAAGTATTCGCTGTTTGTGTTAAACTATCTGCTGTAGAGAAACTTCTCGCAGAATAATTTACCCGGAGGCTTAATATGTCCGACTATACAAAGCCCTCTTATGAGAGCCCTTTAAATTCGCGTTATGCTAGTAAGGAGATGCAGTTTATCTTTTCTCCTGATAAGAAGTTTAGAACTTGGAGACTTCTTTGGATTGCGTTAGCAGAAGCAGAGAAGGAGCTCGGTCTTGATATCACAGATGAGCAGATTCAGGCTTTGAAAGATCACAAGGAAGAGATTGACTATGAGGATGCAGCAAAGGAAGAGAAGGAGAGACGCCATGATGTAATGGCTCACGTACACTCTTACGGTAAGCAGGTTGCTTATTCTGGTGCTGATAGAATTATCCATCTTGGTGCAACTTCTTGTTATGTTGGTGATAATACAGATATTATTGTTATGCGTGATGCTCTTACACTTATTCGTAAGAGACTTGTTGTTACTATCTCAAATCTGTCTAAGTTTGTAGATGAATACAAGGCAATGCCTACATTAGGCTTTACACATTTCCAGCCTGCTCAGCTCGTTACAGTTGGTAAGAGAGCTTCTTTGTGGCTTCAGGATCTTGTTTTTGACTTAGAGGCAGTAGAAGCATGTATTGCATCCCTGAAGCTTCTTGGTTGTAAGGGTACAACTGGTACTCAGGCTTCTTTTATGGAATTATTTGATGGTGATAATGAGAAGTGTGTAGCTCTTGATAAGAAGATTTGTGAGAAGATGGGTTTTGAGGCTTCCTACTATGTCTCTGGTCAGACTTACTCTCGTAAGGTTGATTATATGGTTCTCTCTGCTTTGGCAGGAATCGCTCAGAGTGCTCATAAGTTCTCTAACGATATCAGACTTCTCCAGCATTTAAAGGAGATTGAAGAACCATTTGAGAAGAATCAGATTGGTTCATCTGCTATGGCTTATAAGCGTAATCCTATGCGTTCTGAAAGAATTGCTTCTTTGTCACGTTATGTTATGGCTGATATCATGAATCCTGCTATGACAGCGGCAGAGCAGTGGTTTGAAAGAACTCTTGTTGATTCTGCTAATAAGCGAATTTCTGTTCCAGAAGCTTTCCTTGCAATTGATGCAATACTTGGTATTTATACAAATATCGTTTCTAATATGGTTGTATATCCTAAGATGATTGAGAAGCATATTATGGATGAACTCCCATTCATGATGACAGAAAATATTATGATGGAAGCTACTAAGAAGGGTGGTAACCGTCAGGAACTTCATGAGAAGATTCGTCAGCTTTCTATGCAGGCTGGTTCTGTAGTTAAAAATGATGGTAAGCCTAATGATCTTCTTGAGAGAATTGCAAATGATCCAGAGTTTGGTCTTACTATGGACGAACTTATGGCTATTGCTGACCCTAAGCTTTATATTGGTCGCTGCCCACAGCAGGTTGAAGCTTTCTTGACTGAAGTAATTAACCCTATCCTTGCGTCTCACGAGGATGATTTGAAGGTAGAAGAAGTAGAGTTGAAGGTTTAATTTATAGTAGGAGAAAAATCTTTCAACTTTTTTCTAAAAAGTGTTGACATTGGAATTGACGGTATGTATAATAATCAAGCTGTCAAGCACCTCTAGCTCAGATGGTAGAGCAACTGACTCTTAATCAGTGGGCCCAGGGTTCGAGTCCCTGGAGGTGCACCAGATAATAAAACCCTTGAAATCATTAGGTTTCAAGGGTTTTTCTTTTATAGCTAATGGTGGATATTCTAGGAATTATGTCATGGAACTTTTGAGGAAGCCAAGGATTTTTATGATCGAGTATACGAGTTCTGTATAAATTGATTAATGTTAGTGATATATAAGAGTTTATTGATATTTGCTCTAATGTATTGCATTTATTGATTAATATAGTATCATCAACCCATAAGGACGAAGGAGTTCGCTTAAATCGCGGACTCCTTTTTATATTTGAAAAGAACAAAGACGTTCAGATTTATTTCTGGACGTCTTTTTGTTTTAGGAGGAGATTATGGCTAACTACGATGGTGAAGAGGAAATCAGGGAAATGCTTACATCTGAAGAATTGGGTGATTTATCAGATTATTTGGATGTCTTTTATGGTGAATTACTTAAGAATCAGTTGATAGATAAAGAACTGTATTCAAAATATGATGTTAAAAGAGGCTTAAGAGATTCTACAGGTAAGGGTGTATTAACAGGACTTACTGAAATCTCTGATGTTGTTGCTTTTGAAGAAATAGAGGGTGAAAGAGTACCTTGTGAAGGCCATCTATTCTATCAGGGGTGTGATGTGAATGAGTTGGTTAAAGGATTAAAAGACAGAAAGTTTGGTTTTGAGGAAACAATATATCTTCTCTTATTTGGAAAACTTCCAAATGAGGATGAATTTAGGCAGTTTTTATTTGCTATGAGCGAGATGCAGACGTTAAACAACAGGTTTATTCGAGATGTTGTAATGAAAGCGTCTAATTCTAATATTATGAACGCTATGCAAAGGTGTGTTCTTACTTTATATACTTATGACTCTGATCAAGATAGCATTACACCTGAAAACGTATTAAGACAGTCTTTGGAGTTGATAAATAAGTTGCCTTTACTGGCAGTATACTCATATCTGTCATACTGTCATTTCCGTAAAAATGAGACGCTCGTAATTAGAAATCCTAAGAAAGGATTATCTATGGCAGAAAATATCCTCTACATGCTTAGAAGAGATGGCCAATATACTGAACTTGAAGCTAAGGTTTTGGATATTGCATTAATTCTTCATGCGGAGCATGGAGGAGGTAATAATTCCACTTTTACTACTCATGTTGTAACTTCTTCTGGTACTGATACATACTCATCTGTTTCAGCTTCTATTGGCTCGCTTAAGGGTCCAAGACATGGTGGCGCGAACTTAAAAGTGCAGAATATGTTCAGAGATATAAAAGAGCATATAAGTGATTGGAATAATGATGAAGAGATAAAAGCATATCTTAATAAGATATTAGATAAACAGGCTTTTGATGGTTCTGGTTTGATTTATGGTATGGGTCATGCTGTTTATACAATTTCTGATCCAAGAGAAGTAATACTTAAAAAATTTGCTAAGAATCTGGCAGAAGAAAAAGGAATGCTCGAAGAGTTTGAACTTTATAACCGGGTAGAAGGCCTGGCTGGTGAGCTAATCATGAAAAAGCATAAGGTGTATAAGAATGTTTGCGCTAATGTAGATTTCTATAGTGGTCTTGTATACACAATGCTGGGCATTCCAGAAGAACTGTTTACTCCTATGTTTGCTATAGCGCGTATACCTGGTTGGTGTGCACATAGACTAGAAGAACTATTAAATGGAAATAAGATAATAAGACCTGCATATAAATATGTAGGACATCATGTTGATTGCCCGGCAATTGAAGAAAGATAATCAATTATTAAAGGAGATATTATTATGGCAAAAATTCAGATGAAGACTCCTCTTGTTGAGATGGATGGAGATGAGATGACAAGAGTTCTATGGAGAATAATAAAAGATGAGCTCTTAACACCATTTATCGATTTGAAAACAGAGTATTATGACTTAGGTCTTGAATATCGTAATGAAACAGATGATAAGGTAACAATCGATTCTGCAGAAGCGACTAAGAAGTATGGTGTTGCAGTTAAATGTGCAACTATTACTCCAAATGCAGCCAGAATGACAGAATATGATTTAAAGGAGATGTGGAAATCTCCTAATGGTACAATCAGAGCCGCTTTGGATGGTACTGTATTTAGAGCTCCAATTCAGGTTAAGGGAATTGAACCTTGTGTTAAAAATTGGGAAAAGCCCATTACACTTGCAAGACATGCTTATGGAGATGTATATAAAAATACTGAAATCAAAGTTCCTGGTGCAGGTAAAGCGGAACTTGTATTTACTTCTGAGGATGGAACGGAAATACGTAAGACTATTATGGATTTCGATGGGCCAGGAATAATTCAGGGCATACACAATAAGGATAAGTCAATTGAGAGCTTTGCGCGTTCCTGCTTTAACTATGCACTCGATACAAAGCAGGACTTATGGTTTGCTACTAAGGATACTATCTCAAAAGTTTACGATCATACTTTTAAGGATATTTTTGCTGATATATATGAGGCTGAATATAAAGATAAATTTGATCAGGCTGGAATAGAGTATTTTTATACTCTTATTGATGATGCGGTTGCTAGAGTTATGAAGGCTAAGGGGGGATTTATCTGGGCATGTAAGAACTATGATGGTGATGTAATGAGTGACATGGTATCTTCTGCGTGTGGTTCTCTTGCGATGATGACTTCAGTTCTCGTATCACCATCTGGTGTGTATGAATATGAAGCTGCCCATGGTACAGTTCAGAGACATTACTATAAGCATCTAAAGGGTGAAGAAACATCAACTAACTCTGTAGCTACTATATTTGCCTGGAGTGGTGCTCTTCGTAAGCGTGGTGAATTAGATAATATACCTGAGTTAATGGAATTTGCAGATAAGCTTGAAAAAGCAACTCTCTCTACTATTGAATCGGGAAAAATGACTAAGGATTTGGCTTTGATAACATCGCTTAAGGATGTAACGGTTCTTAACAGCGAGAACTTTATCAAAGCAATAAGAGAGACTCTTGAAACACTTTAATAGTTATCAGAAAAAACGAATTCGTATTCCAGGAATTGGAATGCGAATAATAAAATCAGTAATTGCAGTTGCGATATGTTTTCTTGTAAATTCACTTAGAGGTGGGTTGGGAATGGTTTTCTATTCTCAGCTTGCCGCTTTGTGGTGCATTCAGATGTATCGTAGTAATACAACGAAAAATGCGATTCAACGCATAATTGGAACATGTGTAGGGGCTCTATATGGACTAGTGTATTTATTAGTGTTTCCACATTTAGTAGGAGTGGTTCAATCTGCATTCTGGGTTGAAACAATAATGGTGTCGCTGTGTCTGCTATTTGTTTTATACACGACTGTATTACTTAAGAAAAACCAGGCTTCTTATTTTTCATGTGTAGTGTTTTTGAGCATAGTAATTAACCATGCGCATGATGTTGTACCATATTTATTCGTATGGAATAGATTTTTGGATACTATGATTGGAATCGTAATAGGTATATTGGTTAATGATATAAAAATATGTATTAATCCAGATAAAGAAACTCTTTTTGTATCAGGTTTGGACGATACAATTCTAAATATTGATGAAAATCTTAGTCCTTTCAGTAAAGTTGAACTTAACCGAATGATTGATAGTGGACTTAAATTCACTATTTCAACTATAAGAACTCCGGCATCACTTATTGATCCTATGAAGGATGTGCGATTAAGGCTACCTGTTATTGCAATGAATGGTGCAGTTCTCTATGATACTCAGAAGAATTCATATATCAAAATTTCAAGTATTAATAAGGATCTATCAAGTCAATTGATGGAAATAATACTTGAATCTAATCTTTGTTGGTATGCTAATGTAATTGTTGATGATGTTCTATTAATCTACTATTCAAGAGTTGAGGATGTAATTAATACAAAACTTGTAAATGATTTGAAGGTATCACCATATCGTAATTATATTGAGAGGCCCCTTCCCAATACAGATAGAGTTGTATATTTCATGCTATTAGATAAGACAGAGAAGATAGAAAAATTCTATTTATCACTTATGGAAAGAGATATTGTATCTGATCTTAATGTAATCACTTATCCATCGGGCGATTTTCATGGTTATTCTTATATAAAAATATACGACAGTAGTGCCAGCAAAGAGAATATGCTTAAGTATTTAAGAGATATGTATTCATTTGATAAAACTATTACATTTGGAACTATTGAAGGACAATATGATGTTTTAATAAATAAAGATGATGCGAATGATGTAGTTAGGCGTATTAGAAAACTCTATGAGCCATTAATATTCCGTAGAACAGTGTAACCTTTAATCCTTTATTTATAAGAGTTTATTGATATTTATCCAAATGTATTGCAATTAAAAAAATATATAGTATTATCAACTCATAAGGACAAAGGAGTTCACTTTTTAAGTGGACTCCTATTTATTTTTAATAAATTAGGTAATTAAACAAAGGCGTTTGGTTCTATGTAACCAGGCGCCTGTTTTTTTACCTTGAAAGAAGGAGGAAGTATGGATAGATTGAAGCTTCTTGAGCACACGGATACCGTAAATGAATTGCTCGCTCGTTATGGTGTAAAGTTTGGTATCTATAAGAATAATACCTTTCACGAGCAGCTGTTTCCTTTCGATGCGATTCCAAGAGTAATTGAAGCAGATGAATTTGAATACCTCGAGAAAGGCTTAAAGCAGCGTGTAGTAGCCCTTAACCTTTTCCTTAAGGATATCTATAGCAAAAAGCAGATTGTAAAGGATGGTGTTATTCCTGAAGATTTTATTTTTGCTTCTAGTGGTTACATGCTTGAATGTGAGGGCGTTACTCCTGTTAAGGATGTGTATTCACACATATCTGGTATAGATCTTGTTAAGGGTAAAGACGGAACCTGGTACATATTAGAGGATAACTTGCGTGTTCCTTCAGGAGCTTCTTATCCAATGATTGCAAGAGATTTGTGTAGAAGATCTTCTCCAGGTACTTTTGCTGATTTAAAGATTGAAGACAATCGTAACTATGCCAAGCTTCTAAGAAGAACTATGGATAATGTTAACGTAGGTGGACATACGGTAATACTTACTCCAGGTAGGTATAATGCTGCATACTTTGAGCATAGTTACCTAGCAGAGCAGACTGGAGCTCATCTAGTTAACGGTTCTGAACTTGTAGTTGAGGATGACAAGTTATACTTCATTACTGCTAGTGGTAAGAAGGAACGAGTTGGCGTTGTTTATAGACGTATCTCAGATGAATACTTAGATCCTATGAACTTTAATCCGGAATCTCTCATTGGTATTCCACATATATATGATGTATTCCGTAAGGGTAATGTTGCTTTGATGAATGCTCCTGGAAATGGTGTTGCTGATGATAAAGGTATTTATTATTTCGTTCCAAAGATGATTAAGTATTACCTTGGCGAAGACGCAATATTAAATAATGCACCAACTTATCTGCCATTTTATGAAGATGACTATAAGTATGTGTTAGATAACTTCGATAATCTCGTGTTAAAAGATGTAGCTGAAGCTGGTGGATATGGCGTTGTATTTGGTAACAAGATGACTAAGCAGCAGAAGGCTGATTTCTTAGAGCTACTTAAAAAAGAGCCAAGAAGATTTATTGCACAGGAAGTTATTGATTTCCAGGATCTGGATATTGTTGATAAGGGCGAACAGGTTCCACGTAAGGCTGATCTTCGTGCTTTCGTTCTTATGGCAGACGAACCGTTAGTCTGGAAGAGTGGTCTTACAAGATTTTCACGTAATCCAGATTCATTTATCGTTAACTCATCACAAGGAGGAGGTTTTAAAGACACATGGGTATTATCTCGATAGAACAGGCTGACCGCCTATTTTGGCTGGGAAGGTATACGGAAAGAGTATTTACAACATTAAGAATCTATTCTCAGAGCTTCGATATTATGATTGATGAGATTGCAGATAACTATATTGAATTTTGCAAAAATATCGATATTCCTAATATCTATGCGAGTAAGGAAGATTTTATAACACGCTATCCTTTTGATCCAGATAATTCTGACTCAATTATCAGTAATCTGAATAGAGCATACGACAATGCGATAATGCTTAGAGAAAGTATCGGTTCAGAGACTCTGGCATATATTCAGCTTGCAATTTATGAGATGAACAAGGCTGCTATGAGTAGTTCTCCACTCGTTGATTTACAAAGAGTAAATGATAATCTCCTTGCTTTCTACGGCACTGTAGATGATCAGATTGATAGCGAGAATATAAGAAATATTATCAAGGCTGGTAAGCGTATTGAACGAATTGATATGTATGCCAGATTAGGTGCTCCTCGTAAAGAACTCGCCAGAGAAATACACCGAATGGTTCCCAGAGTGCGTAATAGTGGACTTGAGTATGATGATGCAAAATTAATCCATATCGACGATATGATTAACGAAGATGACATCAACTATTATGGAATAGTAAGTGAGGTAGAAACTATCTTTTGATAGGACCTGCTTATGAAGAAATTGCATTTCGAGTATTCCATGGAGATTAACTACGCTGAGATGGTGTCTACTTGTAGTTACACTATTAAGTGCATACCTCAGAAGAATAACCGCCAGATCCCAGACAACCTTGCCATAGGAATTTGTCCGCCTTCTAACTATTGTCTGGGTTTTGACGGACTTCATAATCAGCAAATCTACGGTAGAAATGATGAGCCGCACAATCATTTTATTTACAAAATTTCAGGTGACGTAACGGTTGGAATGGCATTATATGATGAGCCTGAAAATGATGATATCTCTATGATTTTTAAGCATCCTTATGGTCTTAATGTTCCTGGTAAAAAAATTAGAGAGTATTACGATTCTCTTGAGGTAGACGATATAACTGATCCATATCGTAAGGCTTTAAATGTTATGTACCGCTTCTATGAAGACTTCGAGTACAGACCTAATACAACAGATATATATACGACAGCTGAAGAAGCTTTTTCTCAAGGTTATGGTGTGTGCCAGGATTTTGCACACATCTTTATTGCGCTTATGCATTTGGCAAAAATTCCTGCCAGATATGTTACCGGCCTTATTACAGGTGAGGGCGCAAGTCACGCGTGGGTAGAAGTTTTATGTGAAGGGAAATGGTACGGATTAGATCCAACGAATAATAAGCCTGTATTTGATGAGCATATAAAGCTTGGAGTTGGGCGCGATGCTAACGACTGCATGATTAATCGAGGAATTATGCGTGGTGGTGGCGTACATATTCCGATTATTAAAGTAAGTGTGGAAGAAATAGGAAAGGATAAGAATGATGATTAAGACAGTAGCATCAGTTGCTTTGCCTGTTGATGAGGTTCTTTCTATAAAGAAGAGACGAATCCAGCCTTCAGGTAAAATTAAGGGGATGAAACGAATTAGCGTAGTTACTGGTATCCACGGTGATGAGCTTGAAGGCCAGTATGTATGTTATGAGTTAGGTAGAAGAATCGAGGCAGAGATTGGCAAGCTTAAGGGGATTGTAGATATATATCCAGCTATGAATCCTCTTGGTATTGATTCTATAACTCGAGGTATACCTGCGTTTGATTTGGATATGAACAGATTGTTTCCTGGAAATATCGAGGGTAATATGACTGAGTATCTCGCAGCCGAGATTATGAAGGATGTCTCTGGTTCTGATCTGGTTGTAGATATTCATGCCAGTAATATTTACCTGACAGAGATTCCTCAGATTAGAATCAACGAGCTTCATGAAGACTTCCTTGTACCTGTAGCCAAACAGGCAAATGTAGACTTTATTTGGGTACATGGAGCGAGCACGGTATTGGAATCAACATTCGCGTATAGCCTTAACAGCACTGGCACTCCTTGTCTTGTAGTAGAGATGGGTGTGGGTATGAGAATAACAAAGGCTTACGGTGACCAGATGGTTGACGGTATCTTCAATATGATGAAGGAGATGGGGATCTGGGAAGGCGACGTAAATCCTGTTAGAGAAGCGATTGTATCTAAGGACTGGCGCGATGTAAGCTATCTTAATGCCAGTGCAGGAGGCTTGTTTATACCTCGTGTAAATCACTGGGAAAAACTTAAGAAGGGCGACTTAATTGGAGAAATAATAAATCCTCTTACAGGTCAGCTCCTCGAAAGTGTTATCTCACCAGTTGATGGAATTCTTTTCACAATAAGAGACTATCCGATTGTAGATGAAGGATCACTTGTCGGAAGACTTCTACGTAAGGAGGTATACGAACAGTGAAAAAGAGAATAATCTATGAATTAAAAGGCTTATATCGTGATAGTTTACGAGTAACAGGTTATGAGTTCGGTAAGGGTAAGAAAAGTATCTGTATCGTAGGAACAATGCGTGGTAATGAGATTCAGCAGTTATATTGTTGTTCTCAGCTTGTAAAAAAGTTTAAGCAGTTAGAAGAAGAAGGAAGAATTGCTCCTAATCATAAGATATTAATTATCCCAAGCTGTAACCCATATTCAATTAATATTCAGAAAAGATTTTGGCCTATCGATAATACTGATATTAATAGAATGTTCCCAGGTTATGATCTAGGCGAGACTACTCAGAGAATTGCTGATGGAGTTTTCCAGGAAATAAAGGATTACAAATATGGTATTCAGTTTACTTCTTTCTATATGCCGGGTGAGTTTATTCCTCATGTTCGTATGATGGATGAAGGTTATAGCACAATCGAGGATGCTATGAAATTTGAAATGCCGTATGTTGTCGTGCGTAAAGTACGCCCATATGATACAGCTACACTTAATTATAACTGGCAGGTATGGGAGACACAGGCTTTTAGCTTTTATACAACATCAACCACTGCTATTGACAGAAGATCCGCAGGTCAGTCTGTACTCAGTGTTATGAAGTTTTTATCTGCTCTTGGTATTGTTAAATATCAGTCTAGTGGAAGAGTTCAGCCATCAATAGTATTTAATGATACAGAACTTGTATCTGTACGTACTGCAAAGTCTGGAATCTTTGAGCCACTTGTAAAAGTAGGAGACGATGTTGGTGAAGGAACACCACTTGCCAATATAGTAAACCCTTATGATGGTGAGATTATGGAGACATTGTATGCTCCGTTAGAGTCAAAAGTTTTCTTCATGCATACAGATCCACTGACGTATGCCAATACAGCTGTATTTAAGTTGATATAAGTAAGAATAACTTGGTATAGTATGATATATCCAGTCCTGAAACTATAGATTCAGGACTGTTTAATTGTATCAAAATGAATTTGATATAATTAATATCATTTGCTGGAGATTATTTAAATATGAAGAGAGTAAAAGTTTTATCAATCATTAATACAATTTATAACGGATTCGAGACATTAATTTGGGTTTTATTGGGCGTTGTAGTCGGCTCGCTTGGATATTCTTTGTTATACGGTGCCGAGCCGATGAGTGGTGAAGTGATAGCTGGGTTCTTTGCAGTTATGGCTTCAGCAATGGCTATAGTAGTTTCTATTATACACTTTGTTTCTTTTGTATCAGGAATAATAACTAATATCAAATCCCGTAAGAAAAAAGATGATGAACGAGCATTTATTAAAACATACCTTGCTGATTCTATTATTAAGTTAATTGTAAATGTTTTATCAGCATTATTTACCATATCATCACTTGTTAATGATATTGCGGATGGAAAATTTCGTAATTTAGTTTTTGCATCAATATTCTACGTGTTTGCAGGTCTTAGTACCTGGCAGTTTATAGAAGTAATCAAAGGAATGAAAAAAGAAAACATTGATTAGTTAACCTAATAAGAAAAAATCCTTCGTTATGAGTTAATTAATATTCGATAAGCAACACTTTTGCCACACTCCAAAATTTATACTCACATCATCACAAAACAAAAAACAAAAATAAATTTTGGAGGACAAAAAAATGAACAAAACATTAATCAAGACAATCACAGGTGTAATCGCAGCATCAACAGTTATCGGCGGTTTGATGATCACATCTAACGCAGCAGAGGTTGATAACTCAAGAATCAGAAGATATCCAGCAGTTCTTCAGGAGGCTGAACCACAGGTAATCGCTGCACCTTCACCAATTTACAACCTGGTAGATACAGGAATCTGGTACTACCTCGCAAATCCTGGTCAGGCAGCTAACGGTACAATGGTTTACTCCCTTGACAATACTAACTGGTCCACAGCAATCCCTACAGGAATGCAGCCTGGCACATACAAGGTTTACTTTAAGGTAGTAAGTACAGATGGTAGAACTTCAACAGGTGTTAACTACATCGAGACAACAATCGCTAATCCTGGTCCAAGAGATTTTGTAAATCTTATGTATACAAAGCTTTTGAATAGAGCAGCAGATGTTAACAGCCTTAACAATCTCACACATGACATTACATTCAATGGTAAGACTGGTGCAGACATTGTAAACACTATTATTTCCAGCGCTGAGTTCACAAATCTTAACCTTAGCAATGAGGATTTTGTAGAAAGACTTTACGCTGCACTTGCAGGCAGATATTCTGACCCAACAGGTAAGGCTAACTGGGTTAATCTTCTTAGAAATGGTGCTACAAGACAGGAAGTTGCTACAAGATTCATTAATGCATATGAGTTTTCAAATATCTGTGTAACATATGGTGTAACAAGTGGCAGTACAGCAGCTCCAACAATCACAAAGAGAGCATCTTCTTCCGTAAGATTCTTTGTAAACAGACTTTACACTTCCTGCTTTGGAAGAAATGCAGATCAGGATGGCTTGGAGAGCTGGTCTTCACAGCTTGCTAACCTCCATATGACAGGTACACAGGTAGCTTATAATTTAATCTTCAGCAACGATATGAACAGAGCAAATCTTAACGATACCCAGTTCATTACAGTACTTTACAGAGCACTTCTTGGAAGAGAGCCAGATGCAGCAGGTCTTACAACATGGACAAACTACCTCCAGTCTGGTGCAACAAGACAGGATTTGTTCAACCAGTTCGCAGCAACAAACGAGTTTGGTGGTATCTGTGAGACATGTGGCGTAATTAGATAATTACAAATACATCAATCATTTAACGAATTCAAGTGAGTTCTTATGAGCTCACTTTTTATATACAGGAAAATAATGCTATGATAAAAGTTAAATAGATTTATTGGAGCCTTTCGAGATGGTAAGAGAAATAAACGCAGATGAATTAACCAGCCTTTTGGAACTGTATTTGCATTTACATGAAGAATCGGTGCTATAAAATGATGCTGCTCACAGGAGCCAAAGATGAATCGACGCTGAAATTTTATGAGAATGCTGGCTACAATAGTAGTGATAAAACTGCATTTATTCAATGGCTGTAGAATTATTGCTTTGCTGAGGAAATGTTGATATGAATACCAAAGAAATCAAAAGTAAGAAACTATTTGATGAACTTAATTCTCGTAAACCTAATGAGAAACTGGTCAATGCTGACAGAGACCTTGAATCTCTTTTGGTTATGCGAGACAGACGTTGCTCTAAGTATGGAATTAGTATATCTGAGAGCTTTTTTGATTTTGGTACCTGGGCCGAGTCAAATTCTTATAGAGATGACATATTTGTTGTGTCTCATGAGAAGGTGTTCATGAAGCATTCCATAGATTTTAAGAAAAATAATTCTTATCTTTATCGACACGAGAGTTCTTCAATACAATCTGAGGCAGATGTTATTGATTTAATAGATTCATCCAGACTGCCTTCACAGGCTTATATATGTCCTAACTGTGGTAGTATGTCATCAGCTGAAGAATTGTCTTCTACCGGATGTCCTTATTGTGGAGCCCATTTTAGTATTCCCCAGTTATATCCTAAGGTTTCGCATTTTTCATATACGGAACGTATAACCGATTTGCATAAGGATTTACCAAGGAAAATTAATAAGCCTTTATTAATCATGTGGACTATAGCTTATGTTCCACTTTATTTTCTTGGCTTTTCTATATGGAAGGAATTCAATTTTTTAGCCGCTCTGATTTTTGATGTTGCCATGATTTTAGTAGCCGCAATTCCTGTTTATTTTTTATATGCTATTTTGACTTATTTTGTCAGCCTGAAAACAATGATTGACGATAGTAATCAGCGTAAGCAAAAGAAAGAGGCAGACCGTAAAACTGCTGTTTCAACTGACTTTTTTGAGAAGACAATGTCAAAATACGGACCTGTGTTTAACTTTCAGTATTTTAGTTCCAGAGTTTATAACCTTCTTGGTGCTATGGTTTATGCTGAAAATATTAATGAATGTCCTTTCTATGATGGTCCTGATTTTATTGGATACTTCGATACTATTATCAACTACGTTCCAATTGGACTGGAAATCTCATCTTTTAAGATAGATGAGAATGGTAAGTGCACTGTTAGTAGTAAGGTTTTAGCAGATACATATGCTTATGTTAATGGCAAGATTTTATATCGTAAGGCTGAGTTTTTCCTTAAGATATCCAAAAATATGAATTATCCAATCAATATTAACTTTTCAGCACATACTTACAAATGTGATGGATGTGGTGCTAACTTTGATGTTACCAAGTCTCATATTTGTCCATTTTGTGGACGTCCTCACGACCTGCTTGATGAAGAGTGGTATATAGATGGAGAAGTAAAAGGTGTTTTTAAAAAATAGTTAGCCCATATGTTTTGCGCTATAATTTAACTGAATATAAGAATTGAGGGGAATATATATGTTAAAGCAGTTATCGATTTTTGCAGAAAACAAGCGCGGTGCCATGAATGGTATAACCAAGGTTTTGAAGGATAACGAGATTGATATTATTACTCTTGTTACTAATGATAGTGCTGAGTTTGGAATTGTTCGTCTGATTGTTGATAATCCTCAGAAAGCATTTAATGTAATGAAGGACGCTGGCTATTTGTGCAGACTTGATCAGGTTACAGGTGTAGAGATGAAGGATGAATATGGTAGCCTGAATAATATATTGGATTCGATTTCCAGCGCTTATCTCAATATTGACTATATCTATATTTCTTTTAATCGTGAGACTGCAGTTCCTGTTGCAATCCTCAAATCTAATGATGAAGATGATTTGGATAGTTATCTACAGGGGAAGGGGTATAAGATTCTGTAACTTATGTCTTCGATAGTAATTACATCAGGTGGTTAAATGGCTGATTGGAATACACATTTATATTGTGCCACAAAGGTAAATGAGTCATTGGCTTTTAGTGGCAGAGACTTGGATTTGTTTTTATATGGCAATCTTTTTCCTGATATTAATATGGGATGGATTATAACTCCTGATGTAAAATTAGAGCAGAAGGATACGCATTTTGATACTGTTGGTCAGGGGTATTTTTGGGAAGCACAGAGATTCTTTAATAAGTATCGAGATGAAATCGTAAATAAGAGTCCACTTCATATTGGATATATGTTTCATCTGTGGCTTGATGTGTCTATTATGACTGATTTTGTAAGCAGAGTTTCTATGGCTGCATTAGTTAGTAATACGGTTGAGACCAAAAAATTGAAGTGGAAAGATATGAGAATTTTCATTAAGGATTACAAGTTTACACTATCCTCTGAAAATTTGGATGAAGTCTACTCTTCGGCATCCAGTATAGATGAAGTAAACATTACCAAAAATGATTTGATAAAAGTCAGAGACTTCATCAATGATTATGTTCCTGAATATGTTGATGAAGACTATAGCATTTATTCAGCTGAAGTATTAGCTCTAGTATACGATAAAATTTGTAATGAATTTATCAGTTGGTGTAATAGTGTACTTATAATTGAGGGAAACTATGATTAGAACTATATACCTTAGAAGTGTTAATAATATACGTACGCTTTCTGGATTGAAAACATCAGAAGGTAAGCCTATTAAGGCTGATATTCTATTTCGTAGTGCTGCATTAGATAAAGCGAGTGAAAAAGATCTGGCTATACTAAGAGATAAGTATAAAATTATGAAAATTATCGATCTTCGTACTAATGCAGAGAAGAATAAGGCTCCCGATATGACTATTGAAGGCATGGAATATGTCTATCTGCCTATATCCCGTAGAACTCTTCCTGGTATAAGCCGAGAGATTACTCCCGCGGATAAGTATAGTATTTCTTCAGATATGATTCCTGATATGACAGAGATGTATGAACGAATAATTATGGATTCTGAGTGTCAGGAAAATTTTGCAGTAGTTATAAAAACTATTATGAGACAACGTAAGGGATCGATTCTATGGCATTGTACAGCTGGTAAAGATCGCTGTGGAATGGTGACTATGCTCATTCTTAGTATGTTGGAGGTTAGTAAGGAAGACATAATGAAGGATTATATGCTTACTAATTATAGTTCTTTTGATGCTGTTAAATACTTTATACTGATATTACTTTTAAAAAGAGATATCAAGCTTGCCAAAAAGATATATAAAGCTTATATAGTTAAGAAAAGTTACCTTCAGTCTGCTTTTGATACTATGGATCGGGAATATGGCGGTATTAGTAATTATATGGTTAATCAGTTAGGTATAAGTAAAGAAGACATTGAAGATTTTAAATCTTATTGTATAGATGGATAAGAAATAATAGATTATACTTAACATGATTCTTATTTTGAGGTTAAGGCAATGATTATGAATTCTGGAATCAATAACTTTAAAGAGAGAAAAATCGAAGCAAACGTTGTTTCTGATTTGAGCGATTATCGTGAGATATCTGCTATTTATTTACCTTGGAGAGAACCACAGTCTGCATACGAGATTGAGCTTGCCAATGGTGAGAGAAAAAAGGCAATTACTGGTATGTCTATTCTTATTGGCCTGGGTGTTCTTGTTACTATTATATGTGTAGCAACATTTAAAATTTTCATAATTCCTTTTGGCCTTGCAATGGTTATTGGTGGAATAATTGCACTTGTTAAAGCAGTTAAAAGTCATGGTCGTGTTTGTGTGGCAAAACTTGTAAATATTAAAGAGATTTACACGAGATCTCCTAATTCAAATCGTATGAGATCAAGACTATATGCCACAGTAATTGTTGATGAACCTGAGAAGTTGATAGTTAGGTCTTATCCAATTGCCAGACAGAATGAAGGTCTTTTCCGTGAGGGTGATAATGTTTTACTGTCTTATAATGTTTCTATGACAATTAACACTCTCAGATAAACAGAGTTAGAAGTTCAAAATAATATGAGTGAGAATAGAATGACAAAAAAACAGATAATAAAGCTGTTACTTGTATATGTATTGCTTTTTGTTGTGGGAACAGTTGCCTATATAGCAAGTTTTCATACATTTATTCTTAGTTTTTTGAGTGTTTTCTTTTACAGAGGTATAGCACTGATTGTACTTTGGGGACTGATTGTTTCAGTAGTAATGCTTGTAATTAAAAAGAAGTGGATGAACGATACTATTATTTATCGAGATATTATTCTTCTTTTTATGTGCTTTTGCTGTATAAATGTAGTTATTTTTACTCATTTGCCTGTAACAGCTGACCGATCCATAACTGTATATATGCTAGGCTTTATGGATAACCACTCTGACGAGACGTTTACTAAAGAAGAATTAGAACAGCAGTTTATTAATCAGTATGTTATTGATTATGGTGCATTCGATAAGCGTCTTGAAGAACAGATTGTATCAGGTAATATAACTGAAGTGGCGCCAGGTGAGTACCAGATTACTGATGGCGGCCGATTCCTTATGGACATCTATGGTTTAACTGTAGAGTGGTATAATCTCGACGATAATCTGGTAAATCCACAATAATTTTAAATATAGGCAGCATCTCTATTTGATGTATAATAGATTGCATACAATGTAATCGTGAGGAATTGTTATGCAAAAAGAGTTCGATATTCAAGAATATATGAGTGCTGGTGTTAAGAATGTAGTTAATAACGCTATTAAGGCTACTCTTAAAAATCCTAAGGAAGCTATATTTATGGCCAGATTCGCTTTAGCTTCCAAGAATGCTTCAGACAGACGATTTAAGGCGAAGGAAGATGGTAATCATGTTCCTGCATTCCTTATTTGTAGTATAACTTCAAGCTGTAATTTACATTGTTCGGGTTGCTATTCAAGAGAGAACCACGCATGTTCTGATGAAGCTCCTGTCAAGCAACTCGATGCAAATCAGTGGAATAAGATATTTACTGAAGCTGATGAACTCGGTATAAGTTTTATACTCCTTGCTGGAGGTGAGCCGCTTCTTCGTAAAGATGTTATTGATATGGCATCAACACATGAGAATATATTGTTCCCGATTTTTACAAACGGTGTATTTCTAGGTGATGCTTATCTTGATTTATTTGATAATCATCGTAATCTTTTGCCTGTAATTAGTATTGAGGGTGATGAAAAGGCGACAGACAACAGACGAGGTCAGGGAATATATAAGAAAATTATGGATTCCATCGATAAGCTTCAGACCAGAGACTTAATCTACGGAGTATCTGTAACTGTTACGACTGAGAATATTAATCAGGTATATTCTGATGAGTTCATTAATAATCTTAAGGACAAAGGTTGTAAAGCAGTTATATATGTTGAGTATGTACCTGTTAGTAAAGAAACTGAGTACCTGGCTCCGGATGATTCATCTAGAGAATTTATGAACGCTGAACTGATGAGAATCCGCCAGAATACAAATGAGATGGTATTTGTTTCATTCCCAGGTGATGAGAAGTCTTCTGGAGGATGTGTTGCTGCAGGAAGAGGTTTTTTCCATATTAACTCTCATGGCGGTGCGGAGCCTTGTCCATTTTCTCCTTATTCTGATATTATTGTCTCTGATACTTCTCTGAAGGATGCTCTTAATTCCAAGTTGTTCAGGGTGCTTCGCGAAGAAGGATACCTTAATGAGGATCATAAGGGCGGATGTATTCTTTTTGAGAAAAAATCTGATGTGGAGCGTATATTAAATGGCGGATAACAAGCAGAAAACAATGGTTACTGATTTGACACATGGTAGTGTGCCAAAGCTATTGTTCAAGTTTGCTACACCTTTATTTATATCTAATGCATTACAGGCAATCTATAATATTGTAGATATGGTCGTTGTAGGCCAGGTTATTGGCGGTACAGGTATGTCTGCTGTTGCTACTGGTGGTAATATTCTTGGCATACTTAACTTTGTCGTTATGGGATTCTCATCTGCTGGTCAGATTATAATTGCCAGAGATGTAGGTAAGAAGGACATGGATGGCGTCCGTAAAACCATAGGTACAATGTTTTCACTGTTGCTTTCATTGTCTGTTGTAATCTCTATTATTTGTTTTTTTATAAGATCGTCTTTACTTCGCTGGGTTAACACACCACAGGAAGCTTATGCCTACACTATGGACTATACGTTAATTTGTATGGCAGGCTTAATATTTATTTATGGATATAACATCGTTAGCGCAATTATGCGTGGAATGGGTGACTCTAAGCGTCCATTTATGTTTGTTGCAATTGCATCAGTAATGAATATCATACTGGATATTTTATTTGTTGCAGTTTTTAAGATGGAGGTAAGAGGAGCTGCTCTGGCGACTGTTATCGGTCAGTCTTTTAGCTTTATATATGCACTTTATTATTTGTATAAGAATAAAGAAAGCTTTGGATTTGATTTTAAAAAAGATAGTTTTATACCAGATGTAGAGACTATCAAAAAACTCAGTGCACTAGGTATTCCAATGGCTTTGCAGTCTGCTGCAATAAGCATTTCGATGACGGTTGTAGCTGCATGGGTTAATTCTTTTGGTGTTATTGCATCTGCCTGTGCTGGAATCCTTAACAAGCTTAATATGATGGTTGGTATCTTAAGTAATTCTCTGTCAACAGCAGCAGGTTCAATGGTAGGTCAAAACTTAGGTGCAAATAAATATGATCGTATACCTAAGATTTTATTCTGTGCTTTTATATCAGCGTTTGTTTTGGATTCGATATATGTTGTTCTTTTGCTTACGATTCCAAATATGATATTTGAATTATTTACTTCGGATGCAGATATTATTACTCACGCCACTATAATTATTCTTCCAAGTATTATAGGTGCTTATGGTGCTGCTACCCGTACTTTTGCTTTCGCGATTATTAATGGCTCTGGTAATTCAAAGCTTAATCTCGCGGTAGCTATAATTGACGGTATCATAGGCAGAATAGGTATTGCTTATCTTCTGGGGTGGACATTAAGTATGGGACCTCAGGGATTCTGGATGGGTGACGCTCTCGCAGGATTCGTTCCACTATTAATAGGTGGTGTTTATTATCTCTCAGGAAGATGGAAGGTAAAAGCAGCATAACATAAGCTTAAAAATTAATGCAAACGAAAGGCTCTACCGTAAAAGTAGAGCCTTATTAAAAGCTTTAAATCAAATTTTTGATTATGGCTGTGGGAGCACGAGTGCCTCAAGAACTGAGTTGAGTTCATCAATCTCACGGGAAGAACCATCATTGTAGTTCATGATGATACATACTGTATTGTTGATGTAATAAACACCACCATAGAGGTGCTCATAATCGAAATCACACCAGCCAGGGATGTATGTGATATCACCAAAGTATACGTCATCATCATAATCAGCATCTACGAGAACATAACCGAAACCTTCGGAGTTAGACATTCTAATCTTACCGCTAAAGCTTCTGTCTCCCTTGATATCCTCGAACTCTTCATAGATAACTTCTGTGAAGTATTCATAAGCATCGTCTTCATCATCAAACTCAAAGCAGATGATAGTTGTATTATGATCAAGTCTGCCAGCAATAACTGTATCATAATCATACTCATTAGCATCGAAGCAGGAGTAGGAATCAGATGTCATAAAATACTCACCCTTATCCATGTAGTATCCACCCCAACCACAGTCTTCGCAGTCGAAATCTTCAAATACATCCTCTACATCGTCACAGTCAAATTCATCGAACTTAACCTTGCTACAAGCAGCCATTGAGAGAGCCATTGTCATAACAAGACCTGCAGCAATAAACTTCTTAAAGTTCTTCATAACAGAACCTCCCCTTAAAAATTCGTATAAATTATAACACAAAATTTACTTTTTGCCTGCTAAACACTAATAAAAAAGACCCGACATGATGCCGGGTCTTTGGTCATATTGCTACTGGTTATTAGTTCCACTCGAAGTGGTAAGTAGAAATATAGAAGTGCTGTACAGAATTTTCAGTAACAGCAGTAATTGTACAGTTTGTTGTCTCACCAGCAGGGAAGGAGCCGCTTCTAGGTGTACCAACGAAGGAGTTAGGCTCTGCACCTGGAGTGAACGTGAAGTAATCAGAAGTGAGAGATGTAATTGTTGAAGAAGTATTAAATGAGATATCCAAGTGATCAAGCTGAGATACTGAGAAATTATTATCTCCAGTATTGGTAACTTCCAAATCAAAGTGGAAACCATCGCTTGTTGTACGAGGATTTGAGATATTGTATCTCGCATGTACTTCACCAGTAGTAGTAGGTCTTCTGGTTGTTGTTGCTTCTGTTGTAGCTTCAGTAGTTGTAGTAGCTTCTGTAGTAGACTCAGTAGTAGCCTCTGTTGTTTCTTCTGTAGTCTCAACAGTAGTCTCAATGATTTCTTCTTCAGTAGCTACGGTTGTTTCTTCTGCTACAGTAGTCGTAGCTTCTGTTGTAGTAGCTTCTGTTTCTATTACTTCTGGAACTGTAGCAATTGTTGTTGCTACTGCAGTAACCTGAGTAGCTGCTGTTGAATTATCATTTGCACCAAACCAGTTTTTATAGTTATCTGCAACCCAGAGTAAAACAAATATAGCTCCTAGAACTGCTATGAGACCAATTAAGCCACCCTTACCAGGTTCCTTAACAGGCTTATCGGCCTTAGCCATCTTTTTAGACCTCTTCTTATTTACTTGAACAGGTGCAATGTTTGCATTTGAAGAGGATTTAGGTGCCACCTTAGAAGCAGTGTTCTCACCAGGTCTTGTAGCAGCCTGAGCAGATTTAACAGGTACAGGCTTAGCTGGAGCTGGCTTTGAAGCAGGTGCAACTCTAGCGGTATTTGATGTAGGTACTGGTCTGTTTGCTTCGCCCTTCTTAACAAATGGTGAAGGAGCAGCTTCCTGGTTGTTTGTAACAACAGCCTGATTCTTAACAGGAGAAACAGGAGTCTTAACGCTGCTTTGTGCGTTGTTACTTACAAATGGTGATGGTGCTTCTTCCTTAGGCTGAGCCAGAGTTTGATTCTGAACAAACGGTGATGGCGCTTCTCCCTTAGGCTGAGCCGGAGTTTGATTCTGAACAAATGGTGAAGGAGCAGGCTTTGCTTCAACTGTTTTTTGTTCTACTGATTTAGGCTCAGCTGGAGTCTCCTGAATCTTATTGGCTGGCTGTTCTTCCTTCTTAGCTGCTGGTCTTGCAAATGCGTTAACACCAGAAGAAACCTTGCCATAAGTCTTAATATTACCTGCTTCTGAAGAAACCTTTTTAGTTTCATTAACAACTGGCTCTTCAACTACAGTGTTAGAAGTAACAGGCTCATCAATAACAGGAGCATTCATTGGCTTAAAAGGATTAATTGTTTCTGAATCAGACTTAAGTTCCATCTCAAGCTGATCTTTATTAACAGCAAAATCACTATTTGATGAAGTAGAAGAAGCAAAATCCAAATCAATTCCAGCTGCAAAAATATTCTCTTCAGCCTTAGGTGCTGCAGTCTTATTAGTAAATTCATTAAAATCCAAATCAGCATCAGTAAATACTGAATTATCAGCCTTAGGTACTTCCATGTCACTGAAAGGAGTAACAGGAGGTGTTGGTTCAATTGGTTCTGGCTTTGGAGTAACGGCTGCGCTGTTCAATGGTTTGAATGCAGATTTTGTTGGATCAAAATCAAAATCATCAAACTCATCCTTAAACATATCGTCCATATATGAATTACCCTCCTTAATTTTATCGGATACAGAAGTAGATTCATTGGCCTTAAAAGAGACCATAAATGAAGAATCTACATATTCATCTCCGCTATTATTATTCTCATTATCATTTGGGTCATCAAACATTCTGATACCTCACTATAAATTCATATTAATAATTATATTTATTACAATTTTATTGTGCAATTGAATTAAATGATTGTAATGTATTTGACAATTAATTATAACGGTGTTATTATTCATTAGCGCTTGTAAAAGAGCTCGTGTGGCGGAATAGGCAGACGCAACGGACTTAAAATCCGTCGGAGTAAAATCCGTACCGGTTCAAGTCCGGTCACGAGCACCAAATACAAGTTTGATATCGCGGAGTGGAGCAGTTGGTAGCTTGCCGGGCTCATAACCCGGAGGTCGTGAGGTTCGAGTCCCGCCTCCGCAACCACTAATAAACCATCCTTTAGGGATGGTTTTTTGTTGCCTTAAAAGCGTATAATAATCATATGGTTTATGTTTTTTGTGCCATAAAAGAAGAGGCAGACTGCCTTAAATCATTTGTATCTGAAGATTGCACCGTTGTTATTACCGGTGTAGGTAAGATTAATATGGCATATTCTGTTGGCAAAGTGTTAGGTAATAAATCAAGAACGGATTGTTCTAATGATTTTGTAATTAACTTTGGTTGTACCTGTAGCAAAAATCTTGAAGGATGCTTTTTTGTAAATAAAATTACCGATATCTCGTCTGGTAGAGATTTTTATCCTGATATGATTAGAATCCCAGATAGCAATGAAGCACATCTGTTTACTTCTGATTTAGTTGTCCTTAATCCTGATTGCGACAGATTATATGATATGGAGGGATCTGCTTTTTTTGAAAGCACTTCAAAGCATATAAGTCCTGATAGAATATTTTTAATTAAATGCGTTAGTGATTCTGGAAGTGATAAAGTATCGAGAGATTCGATAATTAAAGCCTGCGAATCAGGTGTTGATTATGTAAGGAAAATTATTGATGTTTATTCTCCTGCTAAGGAAGTTTCTTTGGAATTTGATGAAAGATCAAAACTTTATATTACTTCTTCAATTGAGTCTCAGCTTAATGAGCTTGTCAGCTTTTCTAATAGTTTGGGCATAAATATCAATACTATTTTCAAAAAATATACTGATGACAAGGATACTCTTAATAAGAGAGAAACTATGGAGGTTATTGATAATGTCAGACAATACCTCATTAGCTAAGAACTTTAGCCACATATATGTAGAAGAGCTGGCTTTTAATTATCAGATGACCAGGGATATTTTAAGCAGATTTACTGATTCTTCTGTAATAAAAATTAAGCATTATAAAGATGTCTTTAATCGTCCTGGTCAGGATTCATTTATTCAAAATCAGAGTAAATCTTTGATTTTGGCCGTTAATAATGGAAGGAAAATCTTTGAAGCTTCTCCTGTTTGTCAGGATTTTGGTATGGGAAAGTTTTATTATGTTCAATCTGCAATGAATTGCGTTTTTTCCTGCGATTACTGTTTCCTGAAGGGGATGTATAAGACATCTAATGTAGTCATATTTGTTAACTATGAGGATTATCTTGAAGAATGTAGATTATATCTTGAAAAAGGTCCTATGTATCTTTGTTCTTCGTTTGATACTGATCTGTCAGCGATTTCTGCCATTTGCAACTGGCAAAGTATATGGGAAGAATTTGCTAGTAATAATCCTAATTTAACGCTTGAGATTAGAACGAAGGCTGCTAGTAGTTCCTTTCGAGCAGATAAAAACATAATATACGCTTTTACAATCTCACCTCAGGCTGTAATAGATGCATACGAGAAGAAGACTCCATCATTAACAAGACGCCTTATAAGCGTGAATAAGGCCCTGGATGCAGGCGCTAATGTAAGACTTTGCTTTGATCCTATGCTATATATTAGGAACTACGCTGCGATATATGAAGAGATGTTTAATCAGGTTAAAACTGAGGTTGATTTATATAAAATTCGCGACTTCGGGGTAGGAACCTTCAGAATATCAGCTGATTACATTTCTAATCTTCGCAAAGCATCACCAAATTCATCTGCAGTTCTTTTCCCGTTTTGTAAGGAAGATGGCTTTTGTGTTTACCCTGAAGCTACTCGAAATGCTATTACTTCAGTGCTGGTAAAAGAATTAGAGAGGGAGGGCCTTGGCTCGAAGGTATTTATTAATGAGTAAGACTGCTATTGTTACAGGAGCATCTTCCGGTATTGGCTTGGCTATAGCTAATATGCTAGTGGAGAAAGGTTACGATGTTGTTGGCCTTGGCAGAACTTTTGATGGTTCTCATTTTTGTTTTAAGACTGTTGTCTGTGATATTACAGATACCGATAAACTGATTGAGACTGTAAAGGATATTAAGAATGTTACTATGCTTGTTAACTGCGCAGGCTTAGGCTTTTACGGTCTTCATGAGAATTTATCGGTTGATTCAATTAAGTTAATGACAAGAACTAATTTTGAAGCTCCTATGATTCTTACGAATTATTATCTTCCCAAATTTAAAAGACAGGGTGAAGGGACTATAGTTTTTATTTCTTCTGTTACTGCTTTTAAGACCAATACTTATGGTGCTGCTTATGGTGCTATTAAGTCTGGATTATCAAGTTTTGCAGCCAGTATTTTTGAAGAATCACGTAAGCATAATATTAGAGTTATTGAGATTTGTCCTGATATGACTGCGACTAATCTCTATCGTAATGCAGATTTCAATGTCGATGATGATCCAAGGGCATACCTAGAGCCACTCGATGTTGCTTTGGTATTGAAGAATGCTATCGAACTTAAGAATGGATGTGTAACCAGACTATCGGTAGTCCCTCAAATTAACAGAGTGAAGAAAAAATAATATTTAATAATTGTTTATTTTTTTTCAATATTTATTTGTTTATAAAACCCTATAATACCTAGTATCTATATTTGTGTGAATGGGGTTTTATATCTATGAAGCGATTAGCTTTGTTATGTGGTCAGCCTGAGGAGTACTGTCAGGAACTGTTTATTAAGGGATTTAACGAAGTAGCGATTAAGGCGGGATATGATGTCTGCGTATTCGCGATGTTTCAGAAATATCAGGATTCTCCTGCAAGAGAAATAGGTGATTCTTCAATATTTGAGATGATTAACTTCAAGAAGTTTGATGCTGTTGCTGTTATGTGCGATACCATCCAGACTTCTGGTGTTGTCAATAAGATTGAGATGAGACTTAAGGATGAGTATGATGGTCCTGTCCTTTTTATTGAAGGAGAATCTGATCAGTTCCCTGTTATTTTGCAGGATAACTATTATCCTATTAAAAAGATTATTAATCACCTGATTGAAGATCACGAATTCACAGATATTGCTTTTGTTACTGGTAAGTCATGGCACCCACATTCCAAGAAGAGACTTCAGGCATATATAGATTCACTTAATGAGCATGGTTTAAGAGTTAAGAGTGACAGAGTCTTCTATGGTGATTTCTGGTATACAAGTGGTGAGACTGTTGCCGAGAAGATTACAAAGTCTGGATATAAGATGCCACAGGCAATAGCGTGTGCTAATGATGCTATGGCTATTGGTCTTGCCAAGACTTTGGTATCCAAGAGATATAGCATTCCAAAAGACGTTGCAATTGTAGGTTACGATAGTAACGAAGAGGGACAGCATTCTCCAATTCCTATTACTTCAGCAACTTTGCCACTAAGAGAATTTGGCCGTCACTGCTGTGAGGATTTGTTCCGTCTTATTAATGGTGATGATATTACTGAATTCGTATCAGATGCGACAATGTTTATTGGTAAGTCCTGTGGGTGTGATGATACTGATATCGTTCCTACTTATGAAATCAGAAAAACATGGGGAACAGAACTTTCCAATGAAGGAGTTTTCTCAGTATTCAGTCACATGAGTGAAGATGTAGTTAATGCTACCAACTTTAATGGTCTTATTAATACAATCTTTTCTTATATTTTCCAGATTAGACCTTTTGATTCTTTCTCGATGTGTATTAACGATGAGTGGGAGCAGGTGAAGGATCACTTTACTCCTAAGATGACTGAAGTAATTAAGTGTAAAAATGTTGAGACTAAGGACAGCATTAACTTCGATGGAATTTTTAATCTTACTCAGATGATTCCTGAGTTGGAGGAGGAGAGAGAAGAACCGAAGGTTTTCTATTTTACTCCGCTTACTTTTGACGATAAGGTTTTTGGTTATTCAGTAATCTCATTTACTGATCCGGATATTTGTATCAATCTTGATTATCGTACATGGATAAGAAGATGCATGTGTGGATTTGAGTTCTTAAGAAGAGCTGATTCTAAGATTAATAGCGAGATTAAGTCTCAGGATACACTTATTAAGGATCGTCTTACTGGTCTTTATAACTACAATGGTCTTGTCGAGCGTGGATCTTCTATTCTCTCTAAGATGCATATCCGTGGCGGACACTTAAATGTCCTTGCTATCGATATTAAGGATTTAACTAACATTAATGCGACTTATGGCAGAGCTGAAGGCGACAAGGTAATTATGAATACAGCCAGCTTCCTTGATTCTGTTTTCTTTGGATCAGACGCTATGTGTATTTGCTTGGGCAATGGTGAGTTTGTTGTAGCCTTTATTACAAGTGATGAAGGTGAGTCTGTAATCCTTAAGAAGTATGACGCTTTCCACAAGAGAATTGAGAACTATAACGATGACACTAAGGTAAAGGCTAAGATTAACATATACTATGGAATTGAGAGTGGTGTTCCAGAGGATGTTAATGAGTTAGAAAGACTTGTTAATACTGCTATTTCTAAGAAAAACAACAGTAAAATCAAGGTGGAGAAAGCTCTTCGCTCTGGTCTTACTGAAGAAGAGCAGGAGCAGTCTATTATTGTTAATAACATCCTTGATAATAATAGAATTAATTATCACTTCCAGCCTATTGTTACTGCAGATACAGGTGATATTTTTGCTTATGAGGCTTTGATGAGAGCTGATACTAATCCTTATGTAGCTCCACCTGTAATTTTGCAGTATGCAGAACTTTCAGATCGTCTTTATGATGTTGAGCGAGCTACTTTCCGTAACGTTCTTGGAATTGTAGAGAAGAGGCGAGATGTATTTGATGGTTCGCGTAAGGTGTTCATCAATTCTATTCCTAATCAGCGACTTAACGATGAAGATATGAAGTTCTTCTCAACTAAGGCTGCAGATCTTAATGGTTCAATTGTAGTTGAACTTACAGAACAAAGTGAGCTTAATGATATTGAACTTGCTGACATTAAGAAGTCATATTCAAGAATGGGCTTAGAGACAGCTATCGATGATTACGGTACAGGTTATTCTAATATTTCTAACCTGATCCGTTACATGCCAGAATATGTAAAGATTGACAGAATGCTTTTGTCTGATATTCAGAACAGCCCACAAAAGCAGCATTTTGTTAAGGATATTATTGACTTCTCACATGATAATGGCATTAAGACTTTAGCTGAGGGTATCGAGACAACAGATGAACTTAGAACTGTAATTATGCTCGGTGTTGATCTTATTCAGGGTTACTATACAGCAAAGCCTTCAGCAGAACTTGTAACAGAAATTAATCCTGTTATTCGTAAAGAAATCAGGGAAACTCGAGTTAAGTATGAAGAGAGGTCATCCGATAAGCTACTTGTAGCAGGTCGTGAGGGAAGAATTAATCTTAATCGTCTTGATGAAGATAAGATTGAGGAAATTGTTGTAAGTAACAGAGAAGCTACTTTTAACGATTTTACGATTGTAGGTACTCCTGGACTTCTTACCAATATTCACATGAAGATTACTAATAACTATTCTGGTCGTATCACACTTGAGAACACTGGAATGGGTATAAATAGTAACGATGGTGCAATTGTTATTGATGGTAACTCAGATGTTACATTAGTAATCAAGGGAACAAATAAGCTGTTCAGTGGTATTCGAGTAGCACCTGGTTCTTCACTTAGTATTGAAGGAGATGGAGACTTATATATTAAGTCTGATTTTTCTGATGTATTTGGAATTGGCGCTGGACCTGATGATGCACATGGCAATATCAATATTGAAGAATTCTCTGGTATAGTCAGCATTGATACATTTGGTATCAGAGGTTGTGCGATTGGTTCTGGTAAGGGTGGAAATATCAATATCAGTAATGCTTGCATCGTGCTTGAAACAGCTGGAAGATACAGCATTGGTCTTGGAAACTTTGGTGGTTTCTCTACTATCAATATTTCTGATTCAAATATTAAATATAATGGAAGTTCAAAGACAGGTGTTATGATTGGTTCTCACTCTGGTAGTGCCAAGATTGATATTGATTCCTCGACAATCGATGCCATTGTTGACGGACATGATGCATTGTTTATTGGTAATCTTGACCTAGAATTGAAGCCTAAGATTAGAAATACAAAGACAAGACTTAGTATTAATTCTTCTTATCTTGGAAGATTTGGCGATAAGATTACTACTTATAACTTTATGCCAGGTTCATTTGAATATGATTTGAACGGAAATGCAGTAGAGGCTTGACCGGTATATAGTTGTTTGTTAAGATTCTAGCAGTTTTATATTTATGCGTTGATGAAGAATAGTACTTCATTAAGTGACCTCCAGAGAGCTGTCGGATGGTGCGAGACAGTGGAAGCTTATAGAAGGAACTCACTTTGGAGCATCCGGCTGAGAGTGTTTGCTTTAGGTTAGGACGCATGCCCAGCGTTAGAGGGGCAGGATATCGGATTTGTATCCCGTATCTGTTGAGTGCATTCTTTTATGAATGAATTAGAGTGGTACCGCGAATGACCCTTCGTCTCTA
>JAZRYF010000037.1:0-25600 GCA_045600625.1 Saccharofermentans sp. | reverse complement strand
CCTTTGCTGATGTGTTGACTTTATCAGTATAAAGGAAACGCAATGGCTTTTTTATGTGAGCTTATATTGGTCGTTTTGGATGGTCCCGTGGCGGTCAAAGTCTCCGGGCGCTAACACTTAAGACCTTCTTAATTGTCTCTTCGAAGTAATTCCACTCAGATGTTTTATGGAAAAAGAGCCAGATTAATGAGATAGGGACTAAGAGACAGAGGATAAATCTTAAGCCAAGTAAAGCCAGTGGATTTGTATATGGGATTAAGTGGTTAATTCCAATAATAGAGAATAGGCAAAGTATCATTACAAAAATTCTCACAAAATAGCGCTCGAAATATTCTTTGCAGGACTTTTTGAATAAGTACTTATAAAGAATATATGGCTGGCAGAAGTTTTGAATCATGCTGCTGATGAGAGTACCGAGAAAAATACCAGGTAGGCCGATTAGCTTAACTCCAATAATGGATACAAAGATGTTGATAATCGACTCAATTACTGAGAGCCAGGCACCCTGCTCGAATATTCCTGCAGCGGTCTTCATATTGGCAAGGGAAATTCTTTGGCCAGTAAAGTAATAGTTTACACAAAGAAGTAATAGAGTAAGTCCGTCTATCAGCTTATCACTGCCAATCCAGACAGTAACAAATGGAGTTAACAGGAAGTAAAGGAATAGAGCGGTCCAGCCATAGAATACAAAACCAAGGAAATCGTATTTTGTAAATACATCATGCTTGACTTCGTTGTCTTCTGTAGCTACTACATTACCAAGTCCAGGAGCAGCTGATGCGAAGAATGAAGTAACCATAGTGGTGATTATCCTAATAATCATCGTGTAGTTACCGCACAGACCAACAGCAGTTAGGTTGATCATAGAGGACATGATGATGTTATCTGTCTGGTTAATTGCTACATCGCCAACCTTATGGATAAGAAGAGCTTTGATCTTGGTAACGATAGTTTTACGTTCCTGTGGATTAAGTTCTTCCTTAAGACCTTCCTTAAGATAAGGATATTCTTTACCAGTGTAGATGTTTACAGCGATTTTACTTAGAAGTCCTATTACAATCTGTGCGACTAAAAAGAGGATAAAGTTCTTATATAGAATAATGATAAATGCCTGAACAACTAAGGAGACAAGATTTCCAATCGTATAAATATTAGTAAATAAGTACGACTTCTGATCAGCTTCAAGCAATGTCGATTTGTAAATGATTAAGTAGGAAAGAACAGAATCAGTAAGATACAGAAGATAGATTAGTGTGAGGTGCGATATTCCATCTGATTCGTGAACCATAAATTTTAAAAATGGAACCAGAGAAAGTCCTATTGCTAATACAACTAGTGCAACAGCCTGATAAGCTTTACGGTAAAAATTGATTATAGCCTGAATCTTCTTAATATCATTCCTGGCAAGTGGCTCAAAGAGACTGAAGGTGATAGCAGAACTGATACCCAACTCCGCCAGAGACAGTGTTCCAAGTACATTAGAGAAGAGCCCTTTGACTCCGTTATACTCAAGGCCTAAATAATGAATAAACAGAGTCTGCAGGATAAAAGCCGCGATATAACCGATTATGTTTCCAACGCTTGAAAACATAAAGTTACGAGCAGCCTTTTGTGTCCTTGTTGTACCTGTCATTTTTTACCTAGTAATACCTTCAATGCCTGAGTTAAGTAGTAACTCTTTAATGGAGCATCCTTAATTTTAATCACGTACTTAAGGTTGTCTTTCATTACTAACTTAAGTTTGTTCTTTTTTTTGCTATCCAAATCTCTGATATAGTTCTCGGTTGCCAGAGTAAACTTCTTAAATCCTATCTGCATCTGCATATCTATGTCTTCAGGATAAAGCTTACTAATAATATCGAATGTATGTAAATACTTAAGATTATTATCTGAATCAAAAAGATTACTTAGCTTTGATGTGGAACTATCAGAATGTTTTACGTAATTATATGAGTGAGAGTTAAGTGAATAGATTTTATAATCTTTGTCCTTAAGAAGCTGTATATTAAATAGTGTGTCTTCGCATAAGACAATACTCTCATCAAAGAAGATTCCTTCTAACAAGGATGCCTTATAAAACTTATTACATACACTTCCAAGAACTTCTACGTCGTTGATTAAAAGCTTTCTGAAATTATTAAGGCTAACGACACTGTCAGGGTATCTTAAGACTGATTCTCTCGATTTTGTCTCAAAATGCTCGGTATATCCTGTATAAATAATGTCAGCCGAAGTCTCGCTGAAGGCTTTGATTACAGTTTCTATAGTATCCTGATTAAAATAATCATCAGCATCACAAAAGGTAATAATATCCCCGGTAGCTTTTTTAAGACCTGTATTACGCGCATGTGATACACCTGGTTCAGGTATCTCGATTAAAATAAGGGAAGAATACTTTTCCTGAAGTGTAGAGACAATATTAGAAGTAAGATCCACGGAATTATTTACAACAACAATGACTTCCAAGTTCTCAGGGGTAATATTACCGTAGATACTTGTTATACATCTCTCTATCGTTGATTCGTTATTCTGAGCTGGAATAATAACACTAACTTTATTCATATCAGGTTTTCTTCTTTAATACCTTAATCATGTCTTTATGCCCCTGAATGATACCACGATGCTTCATTACAGCCTGATAGTTCGCGAGATTCCATGCAAGCTTTTTGGGCATAATTCCAAGATACTTAAAAAACAAAGTATCCCGCATATTTTCTTCAGGAGTTTTCCAGGAACTAACATAGTAGTGAATAGTTAATGTCTTTGCTGTGACATTAACTAGTGTTGTCTCATAATCCTTAGGACTTAGGTATTCCTGAGGAAGAATAGTAATACCATTAATCTCCTGCATAGAATTATTAGTCTTAAGTCCCATAGATATGAGTTTGTCTGTAATCATCTCAACATTAGGAGTCATATTAAACTCGAGATTATCATAAACTTTAAGAAGCTCGCTTATAAATTCATTTTCAGGTTCGCTTCCGATTACTGCCGTACATATTCTTTCTTTGCTCTCAAATCCAAGTACCACCTTATGCTGTAGTAAAGAGTCGAGTGATCTTATTACTTCTACATCGGTATCAAGGTAGATTCCACCCATGGTTTTAAGCGCATAGAGCCTGCAGACATCAGATACAAAAGCCCACTTGTTATTTTTAGCGGCATCCTTTGTAAAGTTTATAGAATTAATATCGAAGTTTTCTTCATTCCATACGACAACTTTGAAGTCAGGGCAGTGCTTTTTGACAGAATCAAGCATACGATTAAGAGTCTTCTCATCGCTTCCTTGACCAAAATTACAGTAGTGAATAATTCTAGGTATACTCATAAAATCTCACCCTGCTTATCGCTTCCTTGCCTGATTAAAATAGAATCCCTAAGCTCTATTAACCCACGACCAAGCCTGTAGACAGCTTTGTTACCAGCAAAAAGTCTGAACTTAACAGGGAGGGGATCATTATTATTCTTCATTCTGCTATATAGAACATCAAACTTATTAACACACGAATTCATTCGCTCTTTGTCTTTTTTCTTATAAGCCAGATAGTAATCCTCGACAACGCTGTCCGTTCTGTACTTAAGAGACTCGGCTAATAATTCCTTAAGCTTTGATTCATCGCTTACATTTTCTTTTAAGAAAGCATCAAACTCATCAAGTGTCTTGTCATTGAACTTGGAAATCTCAGTGCAGGTATGCATAACGCTATTAGGGTTTTGATAGTAGTAGTATAACTTAGAAGGGACGAACGCTACTTTACGAGCGTTTGATAACACCTTATAGCATACATGGAAGTCCTCAGATGCCATTCCCTCTGGAAATCTTAGAGTCTCCCATAATTCTCTCTTATAAAGCTTATTCCAAAGAACTACATAAAGTATCGAATCACGAGCGATAAGATGATAAGCACACTCTATTCCTGGCCTTGTAAATCCAGACTTTGCATTAAGCTTCTCGTGTTCCTTAACAGAAATCTTAAATGTCTTATAAAAACCACAGAGTGCGATATCAGCATCGCTAGACGTAATCGATTTATAAAGCTCGGTCAGATACTCCGGATGTACATAATCGTCGCTGTCGACATAAGCTATATATTCGCCATGGCAGTAATTAAGCCCTAGATTTCTGGCAACAGACGCGCCTCCATTAGCAGGCGTTTGAAGTAACACGATTCGCTCATCCTGAGACTTAAGTTCCATAGCAATTTTATAAGAATTATCGGAAGAGCAGTCATCTATAAGAATTATCTCAGTATTTTTGTAACTTTGATTAAGAACTGACTTTACAGCGTTCGTCAGATGCTTCTCACAGTTATAAACGGGGATAATTACGCTAATAAGAGGTTCCATTTACTTATACAGGTTATGCCTTACCTTAAAATTTCCGACTAACTCTATCATTCTTCTCTCAAGAAGGAATAACTTACGGCTCTTGTCAAAAAGTCCAAGCTTGTGATTAAGCTTTAAGTTACGATTATTAAACTCAGCCTTAAGCTCCTCGAAATGCATCTCCATCATGTTCATTCTGTCTTTATGCTTAAGCTTATGTGCGGCGTAGTAGTCTTCTACTATCATATTTGTACGCTTAAGAAGAGATTTATCAAGAATATCCTGTCTCTTAGATTTATCGTGGAAGTTCGTCTTAATATAATTATCGTATGTATCGAGAGCTTCTAATTCATAGTCTGACAAATCGTCGCGTTGATGAGTAATACTGTTTAAGTTCTGATAATAGTAGTAAAGAGGTTGCTCATTGTATGTGACCTTATTGGCTTTTGCAAAAACTTCATAAGCAACATAATTGTCTTCGCAATATTTACCAACAGGGAATAAGATGTTGTCAAAAATTTCACGTCTGTATAGCTTGTTCCATGCAACAATCATATTAACTGAGTCACTCTCGATAAGAGATTCGATGGCAAGTTCACGAGTTAGAATTGAAGTGTCTTTTAACTCGATAATCTTATCAGGAATAATTCCATTATTTTTAGATGTCTTATGGAATTTGCAAATTGCCACGTCAGATCCATAGAGAAAACTATCATTAAGAAGGGTAGACAGGAATTCAGAGTGAACATAATCGTCGGAGTCTACAAAAGCTATATAGTCGCCTGTAGATGCTTTGATACCACTGTTTCTTGCAGCTGAGAGTCCAGCATTTTCCTGATGAATAACCTTAATCCTGGAGTCCTTCTTCTTTAATTCATCGCAAATCTTAGGAGAACTGTCGTTAGATCCATCATCGATTATTATTATCTCGAGTTTACTGTGCTTTTGATTCTGAATAGACTTTATACAGTTGTTGAGATATTTCTCACAGTTAAATACAGGTACGATTACACTTATAAGAATTGAATCCATCTTTACAGAATCTGTATTAGACTCAAGAACAATCTCGTTATTAGCATGCTGTAAAATTCTGTATAGATTAAATATTCTGTAAGTAAAGTCAAAGCCAAAGTAGGATAGAAGACATACCTCTCTCGTGTTAAGAGATGCTCCTTCTGTTTTAATTACATCACGTCTGTATTTTTTTATCTTGCTTACGATTGGATTAGTAATGGATTTGGCGCATTTTGAATCTTTTAATCTGAAGTAGATAAAAAGTGCGAGAGTTATATAATTACAGATTGCATATGGTTTGTAGTCAGGGATTTCCCTTGTGATGAAGTCCAAAATCTGTTCCTGAGCTTTCATGCCATCTAGGAAAACTTCTGATTTACCAGCAGTAATCGAACTGGTCTTGTTATCGCGGTAAATGAGTAAAGTATCAGCGATAAAAGAGATTTTGTCTGTAATAGCCATCTGTTTTATAACATAAAGCTCATCTTCACATAACTTGTAGTCGTCGAATCTTAAGTGTCCATAAGTGCTCGTATCATACAAAATTCCCCAGCATGGATTTAAGTTGAATTTTCTGCAAAGCGCATCTTTAAGAAAATCTCTGCCGTTAATTACTTTGCTCTCAGCGTAATAAGTAATGCTCTTGTCGTTAAGATCATAAAAGAAGTTGCTAAGAGCAATTTTTGTATCATTAGATGTTAAGGAGTTAAATAAAGCCTCTATGCAGTTACTTTTGATATAGTCATCTGAATCTAAGAAAAAGAAATAATCGCCATGCATAATATCAAGGCCTTTGTTACGAGCATTTGCAACACCTCTTTGTAGTTCATCTGTAACTATTATTCTTTTATCCTTGGATGCAAATTCGATACAAATGTCTTTGGTCTTATCGGTGGAGTTGTTATTAATAACGATTATTTCCAAATTAGAATATGTCTGCGTCACAACAGAATGCAGACATTTTCCTATATACATACTGCTGTTGTATGTCGGAATAATAATTGAAATAAGCGGTAAGTTTTGCATATATCCCCACGACTGCATAATTTAAGTTAATTATACGATATTTTTAATAATAGCAAGTTAATGTATTATTAATTGAACTAATTTATTAGGGTGGAGGTGCCTATGAACAATATTATAAGAGTCATTATCTGCCTTGTCGCTGGTGCAGGTGCCGGAATAGGAACTGGCTTTGCTGGTATGAGTGCTGCAGCTATAATTGGTCCTATGCTTACTGTTTTTCTGGGGATTCCAGCATATCAGGCTGTTGGGATTGGACTTGCCAGTGATGTATTAGCCAGCGCCATTAGTGCCTGGACATATAAGAAAAATGATAATCTCGATATTAAGAATTCTCTCCCACTAATTATAAGCGTATTAGTTATGACTGTTGTTGGAAGTTATTTGGGAAGTCTGCTGCCTAACAGAGCTATGAGTTCCACTACTCAGATAGGTCTAATTATGGTTGGTCTTAAGTTTTTAATTAAGCCAGTAAACAATCCTAAGGAAATAGTTTCTTCTATGAGTAAGAAAGAGAGAACTATTAAAGCTATTGTTGGTGGTCTTATAGTTGGAAGTATCTGTGGCTTTATGGGTGCTGGCGGAGGAATGATGCTTCTGTTTGTTCTTACTAGCTTTTTAGGTTACGAACTTCATATGGCAGTTGGTACTAGTGTTTTTATAATGGCTTTCACAGCTTTTACTGGTGGATTAAGTCACTTTGTTGTTGCAGGTGTTCCTGATATTACAAGTTTAATTCTTTGTGTAATTTTCACTTTCATATTCGCGAGAATAGCTGCTGTCATTGCCAATAAGGCTCCTGCAAAGACTTTGAGTCGAGTAGCAGGAAGCGTAATGATAAGTATAAGTGTTGTAATTTTAGTAGTAGATTATCTATTGTAAACCTAAAATTGGTATTGCTTTACAATTGCGCTTGATGTATCATTCTGCTTATGAGTAGTAATGATATAAATAAGACAAGGAGCTACACTTATAACCTTTGCCTCGAAGCTATCTGTGCAGCACTAATTACAATTTGTTCCTGGATCTCTTTGCAGGTTATGGAAGTACCATTTACTCTACAGACATTCGCAATATTTCTCGTGCTTATGACAATAGGAGGTAAGCGCGGTACCATCGCTGTAGTTGTGTACATTCTTTTAGGCCTCATTGGTGTTCCAGTTTTTGCAGGGTTTAAAGCTGGACCTGCAGCTCTAATTGGTCCGACAGGTGGATTTATTGTTGGCTTTATTTTTGTAGGACTTGCCTACTGGGGAATGGAAAAAATAGCTAAGAAGTTTAAGACTTCAGCTGTTAAGTCAATCATAACAGGCATCATCGAAGGAATAATCTGTGAGGTAGTTTTATATGTCTTCGGTGTAGCTTGGTTTATGATTATGTATACTAAGAATACAGGCCCAGTTGGACTTGGTACGGTATTGGGATGGTGTGTGATTCCTTTCTTAATACCTGATGCTGTGAAGCTTGTATTAGCAGTTATCACTTCAGTAAAAACATCACGTATTGTCAAATAATAGAAATATAAGAAAGCCATGATTAAGATATAATTTAATCATGGCTTTTAATAAGAACGTTTACAGAACTAGATATAGTATTGAGCAGGATAGTCTTCCTACTACATTCTTCGAGACTCCTAAGGATGTAATAAGAAGCGTTTTAGAGCCTGGAAATAATACTTTTTATAAGCTTTATAAGACTTTAATTGAGCGTACAGGTGAAGTCTCTCCTTATCTTCCTGAACATTTTAAGACCAACTGCTTTAAGTTTGATGATGGCACATTAGGTTGTTATGTTACTCTTCCTAATCCTGAATCTGTTATGCTGTGTGCTGCTATAGTTTATGTTTTCTCGCCATCAATGAATAACAATATGTTCTTTACAGTAGAGACAGATGAAGCAATGGGCCGTATGACATATAAGTTATGTTCAATAGATGCAGATAAAAAGCATACTGTTTACGGAGCATGTAATTTAAATCCCTCTGAGATTATTCATTATATTAAGGCTGTTTATTCACGTGCCAAGTAAAGTGGAGAAGAGCATTATTCTTCATGGGCGAATTATTACCTATGAATTAACCCGTAAAAAAGTTAAAAATATGAACCTTCGCATAACACAGGGTGGGAAGGTATCAGTTTCTGCGTCACCAAGAGTTTCAGATAAAAAGGTTGAAGAATTTTTGTTATCACACGCAGATTTTATTTTAAACGGCGTAGATAAGATGATTGAGCGCGAACAAAATAGCAGTCGTCCTGTTGAGTATAAGGAGGGAGAAGTAGTCAAGGTCTTCGGAGATAAGGTTACTTTGCATGTTTTGATTAATCCTGGTAGATGTGTAATCGACTATAACTATCCTGACATCTATATTAAAGCCAGGGATGAGGCTTCAGTAATTAAAACTTATGAACGATGGCGCCGCGAGACTTTGCAGGAAAAAATCTTAGAGATGTATAAGTATTATTTTCCAATGTTTGCTTCTAAGGGCGTAGAGCCTGTAAATACTATTACTCTTCGCACCATGAAAAGCAGATGGGGAGTATGTATGCCTTCAAAGAGGAAGCTGACTTTTAATATAAATCTTTTTGAAGTACCAGAAGAACTTATAGCTTATGTAGTAGTACATGAGTTAGCACATTTGATTGAACCTAACCATTCACCAGGGTTCTGGGCTCAGGTAGAATCTATAATGCCTGATTATAAAGCGCGTCGTAAGCAACTTCGCGAATTTTAAGGGGATAATTATGAAATATAAGCTTGCTATTTTTGATCTTGATGGAACTGTTCTTAATACAATTGGCGGTCTCGCACACGCTGTTAATGAAGTGCGTAAGATGAATGGATTAGAACCACAAAGTTCTGAATTGGTTGCTTCCATGATTGGTAATGGTACCCGTAATCTTATTAAGCGAAGCCTTAAACTTGATAACAGGGAGGACTTAGAGGAAAAATTCTTCCAGGACTATAGTAAGTTTTATACAGAAAACTGTACGTATGATACTTTCCCTTACGACGGAATTAAGGAAATGCTTATAAAACTTAATGAATTTGGGATCAAATGTGCTGTAGTTACAAATAAGCCTGATATGCCAGCGAAGATTTTGATTAAGGAGCATTTCGCCGGGCTTATAGAGGAAGTTCACGGCAATGTTCCAGGCATTCCTGTAAAGCCAGATCCTACATTTGTTTATGAGACTATGAAAAATCAGGGAGCTACAGCAGAGGAGACACTTTATATAGGAGACTCCGAAGTTGATATTAAGACTGCAATAGCAGCTGGTATTAAGCCTATAAGTGTCGACTGGGGCTTTAAAACTCACGAATTTTTGGTAGAAAATGGGGCCGAAGTTATTTGCTCCGACCCCGATAGTTTGTTATCCGTAATCCTAGAAGATTAAAGGAGATGAGCTCTTAACTCCTCGCCAGAAAGTGGGGAAAGAAGTGCAGGAGCGATATCAAATACAGTCTTACAACCGTACTCGCCCTTGGAAGAGAGCTTAAATACTGCACGAGCATAAGCGAGAATTACAGATGCTGTGAACTCAGGGTTTGAATCAAGCTTCAAGGAATACTCGATTACGTGCTTGTTCTCCCCATCAAAACCTGTTGTACCTGTTCTGAATACGAATCCACCATGGTTAAGTCTTGCATGATTGGCATTGAACTCTTCCTCAGAGATGAAATTTACTGTTGTATCGTAATCAGCAAAGTAGTTAGGCATTTCCTTGATTGTCTTCTCGATAGTAGCAAGATCAGCACCATCTTCAGCGACCACAAAGCACTCTCTTGTGTGCTTCTGACGTGTTGTAAGTTCAGGATTAGAGCCAGATCTTACAGCGTCCAAAGCCTCAGGAACTGGGATTGTGTACTGCTTGCCGTTCTTAACGCCTGGAACTCTTCTAATTGCATCTGAGTGACCTTGAGATACACCCTTACCCCAGAATGTGTAATCCTGACCCTCTGGAAGAACACAGTTAGCATAAAGTCTCATAAGGGAGAACATACCAGGATCCCAACCAGCAGAGATGATTGCAGTCTTATTGTTAGCCTTAGCTGCCTCATCAACCTTAGCGAAATGCTCTGGAATTGTAGCGTGTGTATCAAAACTGTCGATTACGTTATAAAGTCCAGCGTATTCTGGTGTTGTTACAGGAAGATCTGTAGCAGAACCACCGCAGTTGATCATAACATCAAAATCAGCTGTCTTATCCTTAAGATCGTTAACAGAATATACAGGAACGTCAGGTGTCTTGATAGAAACTGTTGCAGGATCACGTCTTGTGAAAACTCCGCAAAGCTTCATGTCAGGGCATCTTCTAATCTCGCTCTCGACACCTCTTGCAAGGTTACCGTAGCCAATAATACCAATTCTAATAGCCATTGATAATGCCTCCGAAAATATAAAAATCTTTTAAATTATGAAACAGAGTGTTGATATTTTCAATCATAAATCAGTCATTTTTATAGTAAAATATTTTTATAAAATAATCACGAAGAGAAGAGGTGATTGTTGTGTCAGCAAAAATTATAACTATTTCTAGACAGTTCGGTAGCGGTGGTAGATCTATTGCCAAGCAGTTAGCTATTAAGCTTGGATACGACTATTACGATAAGGAGATTATCGAGGAAGTTGCTAAGAAGACTGGTTTTACCAAGGATGTTGTAGCATCGAGAGGAGAAGAGGCACCAGGAAAGTCGATTTTCTCCTATGGCTTCGATGGTCAGGGTGTTCCAGGAATTATGAACGGTATGACTATGAATGACTATATCTGGTCTGAGCAGCGTAAGGTTATCAAGCAGATTGCAGATTCCGGCAAACCTTGTGTAATCGTTGGTCGTTCAGCAGACTATATTCTTAGAGAATATGATGATGTTCTTAATGTCTTCATCTATGCGGATATGGAATTCCGTAAGGAAAGAATTGTCAGACTATATGGTAATACTGATAATAAGCCTGAGAAGAGACTTGAAGACAAGGATAAGAAGAGGAAGGCTAATCATAAGCACTTTACAGACTTAGACTGGGGATATGCTCCTAACTATGATATTTGTCTTTGTTCATCAAAGCTTGGTATGGATAAGTGTGTAGACATTATTGCTGATTTGGCAAAATAAATTAATTATTTTTATTATTAAATAATTGAAATAAAGTTGCATAGCCATTAAAATTGCTATGCTATAAAGGAGTTTCTCGGCTTATTTATAGTCGGGAAACTTTTCATTTTTATCAAATTTTAGGGAGCGTTGTTATGGTACTCACAGCAGTGTTGTTAGTGGTATTCTTTGCAGTATTTATTGGTGTTGGTATCTACTGCCGTAAGAACTCTACTGATGTAAATGGTTTCGTATTGGGTGGTCGTTCTGTTGGCCCTTGGCTAACAGCCTTTGCCTTCGGTACTTCTTATTTTTCTGCAGTTATCTTCGTAGGTTACGCAGGTCAGTTCGGTTGGAGATATGGTTTGTCTTCCACATGGGCTGGTCTAGGTAATGCTTTTATCGGATCACTTCTTGCATGGAGCATCCTTGGTAGAAGAACAAGAGTTATGACTCAGAGATTAGACGCTAAGACAATGCCAGATTTCTTCGGTAAGAGATTTGGTTCTAAGGCAATCAAGGTAATTGCTTCTCTTATCGTTTTTATATTCCTTATTCCTTATACAGCATCCCTTTATAACGGACTTTCAGCTTTGTTTGGTCTTGTTTTCTCAGTTCCTTACTGGGTTGTAATTTTAATCATGGCAGTTCTTACTGGTATTTATGTAATCGTTGGTGGCTACATGGCTACTGCCGTTAATGACTTTATTCAGGGTATCATCATGTTATTTGGTATCGCTGCTGTTATCGTAGCTGTACTTCACGATAATGGTGGTCTTGTTGCAGCAACTCAGGCTCTTTCCGCAGTTGAAGCAGAAGGTTGGACTGGTGGTGCTTTCTCATCCTTCTTAGGACCTGACCCACTTGCTCTCCTCTTTGTTGTATTGCTTACTTCCTTAGGTACTTGGGGTCTTCCTCAGATGGTTGGTAAGTTCTATTCCATCAAGAGTGAGAAGGATATTCACAGAGGAACAATCATTTCTACAGTATTTGCTATCGTTGTAGCTGGTGGTTGCTACTTCCTTGGTGGTTTTGGCCGTCTCTATGCTGATAAGATTCAGTATGCTGATCCTGAGCAGACAAAGCCTCTCTTTGATACAATTATTCCATCAATGCTTTCTACATTACCTAATGCAATTATTGCTATCGTAATCGTACTTGTATTGTCAGCTTCCATGTCCACACTTTCTTCACTGGTACTTGCTTCTTCTTCTACATTAGTTCTCGATGTAATTAAGCCAGTATCCAAGAAGGATATCGATGAGAAGAAGACTGTACTTATCATGCGAGTGTTCATCGTATTCTTTATCGCAGTATCTGCTATCATCGCAGTATTTAAGGACGCTAACCCACAGGTAACATTTATTGCTCAGATGATGGGTGTATCCTGGGGTGCTCTTGCTGGTTCCTTCTTAGCTCCATATCTTTACAGCCTTTACTGGAAGGGTGTATCTAAGGCATCTGCTTATGTTTGCTTCGTATGGGGTTGTGGAATCGCTATCGCTCAGCTCATCATCACTCTTGGTGGTGTAGATGTAAGCGGTATGGGTCCTGTAATTGCTTATATCTTTAAGTCTTCTATTAACTCTGGTGTTATCGCTATGGTTGGTGGTCTCATCATCGTTCCAATCGTATCTTCCTTCACAAAGAAGCCTGATGCAAAGTTGACAGAAGAACTATTGTCAGATTCAAAGCTTGCTGAGAACTAAGAGGTAAGCATTTTGAATAGTAAGTATGATGTAATAATTATTGGTGCAGGTCCTGGCGGAATCTTTTCTGCCTATGAACTTGTTAAGGAATCTAATCTTAAGGTTCTTTTAATGGAGGCGGGAAAACCTCTTGAGAATCGTAAGTGCCCAATTGATGGCAAGAAGATTAACTCCTGTATCAATTGTTCATCCTGTGCCATTATGCGTGGCTTTGGTGGTGCTGGAGCTTTTTCTGATGGTAAGTACAATATCACTAATGATTTTGGTGGAACATTGTATGAGCACATCGGCAAGGAAAAGGCTCTCGAGTTAATGAAATATGTCGACGAGATTAATCTTACTAATGGTGGAGAGGGAACCAAGTTGTTTTCAACTGCTGGTTCTTCCTTCAAGAAGATTTGTCTCGAGAATAAACTCTTCTTACTCGATGCATCAGTAAGACACTTAGGTACTGATAAGAATTATGAAGTTCTTGGTAATATCTATAATCAGCTTAACGATAAGATTGATATTAAGTTCAACTGTCATGCTGATGATGTAACTGTTAACGAAGATGGTTCATATACAGTAACGGCTAACGGAGAAGACTATACTTCGGAAAAACTAATTATTTCTGTCGGTCGATCTGGCAGTGGCTGGATGCAGGATATCTGCAAAAAACTCGATATCGAGACATATTCTAACAGAGTGGATATTGGTGTCAGAGTTGAGCTTCCAGCTGTCGTATTCTCACATCTTACTTCAGAATTATACGAGTCCAAGATTGTGTACAGAACTGAGAAGTTCGAGGATCGTGTTCGAACATTCTGCATGAATCCTTATGGTTATGTAGTTAATGAGAACACTAATGGAATTGTGACTGTTAATGGTCATAGCTTCGATAATCCTGATTTGCAGTCTGACAACACAAACTTTGCTTTATTAGTTGCCAAGCATTTCTCTGAGCCATTTAAGGATTCTAATGGTTATGGTGAGTCAATCGCGAGACTCTCTAATATGTTAGGTGGCGGTGTAATCGTTCAGAGATTCGGTGACCTTATGCGAGGCAGAAGATCTAATGAACAAAGAATTGCCGAGTCTACTGTAAGACCTACTTTACAGGCTACTCCTGGAGATTTGTCATTGGTTCTTCCTAAGCGTGTATTAGACGGTATTATCGAGATGATTTATGCACTTGATAAGATTGCTCCTGGTACTGCTAATGACGATACTTTACTTTATGGTGTAGAGGTTAAGTTCTACAACATGGAGGTTGCAATCGACAATAACCTCGAGACTAAGCATAAGGGACTTTATATTATCGGTGATGGCTCTGGTGTTACACATTCTCTGTCACATGCTTCAGCAAGTGGTGTTTATGTAGCCCGACATATCACAGGTACTATTTAATTTAAGTTTGTAATTATTTATATATAGGAGAGATAAACAAATGTTAACTTGTTTTTCGACAATCGCGTGTCCAGACTTTTCATGGCAGGACATCTACTCTATGGCTAAGGACTTCAATCTCAATGGTATTGAAGTAAGAGGTCTTGGAGAAAACATTTTCTCTGTTAAGGCTGCACCTTTCACAGATAAGGAGCTTCCTAATACAATTGAGAAGCTTAAGAAACTTAAACTTGAGATTCCTTGTCTGTCTTCCGGCGAGCCAGTTAATGACAGAACAACAAGAGATGAGGCTGTTGCTGAGATTACAGCTTATATGGAGCTTGCTTCCAAGCTAGGTACACCATATATTCGTGTTCTTGGTGACCGTAATGCAGCTCCAACAACTGAAATTGATGATGAAGTTGTTATCGAGACAATGAAGATGCTCGTTCCATTAGCTGAGCAGTACAATGTAACACTTCTTTTGGAGACAAATGGTGTTTATGCTGATACAAAGAGACTTTGTAAGGTAATCGATGCTATCGGAAGTCGTAAGGTAGCTGCTTTGTGGGATATGCATCATCCATACAGATTCATGAATGAATCTCCTGCTACAACTGTAGCTAACCTCGGTGAGCATATTAAGTACACACATATTAAGGATTCCGTAATGGGCGCAGATGGTACTGTAACTTATAAGCTTATGGGTACTGGTGATATGCCTCTTAAGGAGTGCTTTGATGCTCTTAAGACTATTAACTATCTTGGTTATGTATCCTTAGAGTGGGTTGCAAGATGGTCCAAGGATATGGAGAGTGCTGGTGTTGTAGTGCCACACTTTGCAAGCTATATGGAGCCATATAAGACTAAGGCTCAGTATCCAGTTCAGACTGATAACCGCGGTACAGGTTACTACCCATGGCCTAAGGAGACAATCATCAACGAGACATTCCCTGATGTATTAGACAGAATCTGTGAGCTTTGGCCTAACCAGTATGCATTCAGATATACAGAGCCAGATATTGATTACATTAGAACATATTCTGAGTTCCGTGATGATGTTGATAATCTCGCTAGATCATTCCTTGCTATGGGATGTAAGAAGGGAGATCATATCGCTATCTGGGCAACTAACGTTCCACAGTGGTATCTGACATTCTGGGCTGCTACTAAGATTGGCTGCGTACTCGTAACAGTAAATACAGCTTACAGAATTCACGAGATTGAGTATATCCTCCGTCAGTCTGATACACACACTCTTGTAATGATTGATAAGTTTAAGGATATCGATTACAACGAGATTATTAATGAGATTTGTCCAGAACTTAAGGATTCCAAGCCTGGTGAGCTCAATGCAGCAAGACTTCCATACCTTAAGAACGTTATTGTTTGTAAGGGTGAGGATAAGCCTGGATGTTATAACTGGACAGAAGCAATGGCAAAGTCCTCTGAGGTGCCTTATTCTGAGGTAGAGAAGATTCGTCGTACAATTGATAAGCACGATGTATGTAACATGCAGTACACTTCTGGTACAACAGGCTTCCCTAAGGGCGTTATGCTTACACACTACAATGTAGTTAACAATGGTAAAGCTATCGGTGACTGTATGGATCTCTCAACACACGATAAGATGATGATTCAGGTTCCTATGTTCCACTGCTTTGGTATGGTACTTGCTATGACAGCGTCCGTTACTCACGGTGTAACTATGTCTCCTATCTCAGCATTCTCTCCACGTAAGGGTCTTGCTTGTATCAACCAGGAACAGATTACATGCTTCCATGGTGTTCCAACAATGTTTATCGCTATGCTTGGTCACGATAACTTCCCAACAACTGACTTCTCTCACATGAGAACAGGTATTATGGCTGGTTCTCCATGTCCAATTAAGACAATGGAAGAAGTATTAGATAAGATGCATATGACTGAGATTTGTATCACATATGGTCAGACAGAGGCATCTCCAGCTACTACAATGTCCAAGACAACAGACTCTATTGAGAAACGTGTAAGTACCGTTGGACAGGCTCTCTTTGGTGTTGAGTGTAAGATTGTTGATCCTGAGACAGGTGAGGAACTCCCAGATAACGTTGATGGTGAGTTCTGTGCTCGTGGCTATAACATCATGAAGGGTTACTACAAGATGCCAGAGGCTACTGCAGCTGCTATCGATTCTGACGGATGGCTCCACTCTGGTGACCTCGCTAGAAGAACTCCAGATGGATACTTCAAGATTACAGGCCGTATCAAGGATATGATTATCCGTGGCGGTGAGAACCTCTATCCTAAGGAAATCGAGGACTTCCTCTATACACATCCTAAGGTTCAGGACGTTCAGGTAATTGGTGTACCTGATAAGGATTATGGTGAGGAAGTTGATGCTTGCATCATTCTTAAGCCTGGTGAAGAGGCTACAGCTGAGGAAATTAAGGAGTTCTGTCTTGCACATATGGCAAAGCATAAGTGCCCAAGATATGTCGACTTCGTTGACAGTTTCCCAATGAATGCAGCTGGTAAGATCTTAAAGTACAAGATGAGAGAAGAGGCTGTAACACGCCATTCTCTTGAGAATGCAAGTAAAATTGTAACTGCTTAAAAAAAATACTTGACTTAGGTCTTAAGTATTAATATACTATCTAAGCGTTTTGAAGGCGCAGGTGAGGCGTGGGCCTTTAGCTCAGTTGGTCAGAGCTCCCGGCTCATAACCGGTTGGTCCTGGGTTCGAGTCCCTGAAGGCCCACCATAACACCGCCTGACGCTTACAATAGTATATATGGGAAGATTCCCGAGCGGCCAAAGGGAACAGACTGTAAATCTGTCGTCAGTGACTTCGATGGTTCGAATCCATCTCTTCCCACCAATATCGGTTCTAGCAATAGGACCGATATTTTTTTGAATTATTACAATACTTTCCATATGAAAGCAAATAAAAGCAATATGATTGACTTGTAAAAATCGGCTTGTTAAAATTCATTCTATGATTAATTTAGAGAGAAGAAAACAAATTCTTGATATCCTGTCATCTGAAGGATCTATCAATACTAATGACTTGTCTGACAGATTAGGCGTTACAGGCGCTACTATCAGAACTGATTTAAGAGACTTAGAGCGCGAGGGTGCTGTAGTCAGATTTCATGGTGGTGTAAGACTTCCTGAGAAGCCTCGTGATGAAGTATCTGAGAATTATATGGTTCGTTCCATCACTAATACCGATTTGAAGAGGAGAATTGGTAAAAAAGCCGCTTCCTTAGTTGGCAATGGCGATACTATTTTCATGGATGCAAGCTCTACTGCTTATCATATGATTCCATTTTTGGCTAATACTGTAGACGTTACAGTTATTACCAATGGTATTAATACTGCAATCGAGCTTCAAAGATATAATAACTTTAAGTCTATTATTCTTATTGGCGGAATGCTTCGTCCACACTCAGGTACAATCGAGGGCCTTATGAGTAAGGAGATGATTAAGAGATTGTCTGCTGAGTATTACTTTGTATCAGGTAATGGCTTTTCTGCAGACAGTGGTCTGTCTGGTAATAATTTTTATGAACTTGAGTTGAAGAAGAATTGTGGCGAACAAAGCCGTAACATCGTTGCTTTGGTTGACTCAACTAAGATTGGTGATGATTCTTCTTCTGTATTTATCACACCTAATAAGATTAATTACTTGATTACTGATGATGAGATTTCTGACGAGACTGCAGATTATATTAGATCTAAGGGTATTAACTTATTAATAGCAGGGGAGGATCATAAGTGATCCAGGTTAATCCAATAATTCTACCAAGCTGGATTGGCAACAAAGCCGTATTCCAGCAGAATGTTCCTTTTGTAATTGAAGGAACAGCAGCTCCTTCTGCAACAATTACTTTGGAAATCTCCAAGGATCCTACCGACGGACGTAAGGTATCCAAGCTTGACCAGGAGTATGGTGTCATCTTAAGCCTGGAGACTACAACTTCTGATAAGGGAAGATTCCGCTTTGAGATTCCTGCGTATAAGGCATCTACTGATACATATACTTTTGTTTTTAAGTGTTTTGCGAATGTAATCAGCTTCAATGATATTCGTTGTGGTGATGTATGGGTATTTCTTGGTAATGACTTCCTTCATGTTCCGATGAAGAACGCTAATGCTCCTAAGGCACCTCTTAAGCGTCAGGTAATGAGTCACTTAAGATTCTTTAGTCCTTCACGTGATGGTTTGGAGAATGGTGAAGAAGATATTGCATTTGAAAAGAAGACACATTATAAGGATGCTACATGGATTAAGATAACTGATACTAAGGAATTAGCAGAGGTATCTTCATCAGCATTCTCATTTGCTTATACAATTGCTGATCAGGTTAACTATCCAATTGGTGTTGTAGACTTGTCCTATGAGGATTCTACAATCCTCAACTGGATTTCTGATGATGTAATTGAAGCTCAGACTGCACTTAAGGATTATCTTGCTGAACTGGGTATTCTTGCAGATGAGGATATATATAAGTCTCTTATCCGTCGCGATCGTGAGATTCGTCGTGAGAATAAGCTTAAGACTGATATTTCAGAGGGTAAGAAAAATCTAGACTTCGATCTTAAGAAAGATCAGGAGTATGGTGAGATTATGGGCGAGAAAACTGCTCAGGAAAATATTGATGCAGCAGTTAATCTCGATTTCCCTGGTTCTAGGAATTCTTCTTTTAACAGTGCTGTTAAGATTTCTGAGGAAGAGGCTTCATCTTCAGCAAAGACACTCGATTTTAATATGATGTCCAGTATGACTGTTAAGTCTGGTAAGAAGATTGATGACTCCAAGTATATTAAGAAGAAGTTCAGACCTTCAATAATGTACAGAAGTAAGCTTGCAGCTTTAGAAGGTCTTGCCATTAGAGGTATGTGTTTCTCTCCAGAAGAAGAGGAGCAGATGCTTGGCAGATATGATCTTCTTATGATGGGACTTCTTGGTACTTTGTCTCAGACATTCGAGCCTAAGGAAGTTTTTGATGACAGCCTTATGCCATCTTTCCTGTTTGTATGTATGCATCCAAGCTGTGTAGATAAGGAATTCCCTTATAAGGTTATCGAGTTTAATGAAGATGTAAGAGCATTTATGGGAAGACTTAATATGCCTTCAGGAATGATTAGCCTTCATGATTTACTTCTTCCAGATAAAACCAAGACTTTCACATTAGGTGTTCGTCTCGCTATTATCGCCTTAGGTAACCACATTACTCCTAAGATGCCTAAGTCCTGCCCAGAGTGCGTTGGCGCTCAGAAGGCTGGTAATAAGCTTATCTTAGAATTTGATAACCTGACTGATGGTTTACGCTTGGCTGAGGGACAGACAGAGCTTAAGGGCTTTGCTGTCTGCGGTGAGGACAGAATCTATCTTCCAGCTCAGGCCAGAATTCTTCACGGCGTTCGTGTAATGGTATGGAGAGATGATATCCTTGATCCTGTAAGTGTTACTTATGGCTTTACACCATTCCCACACGCAGCTACATTTAAAAACCTTAATGATTTGCCTGTAATGCCGTTCCGCTTCGACAGAGCACCATCTTTCTATGTACCTGACTTGTTCTTTTCTTCCTGCGATAACCTTGAGTTCGTAGGCAAGAAGACCTGGGATGAGCCTTTCGAAATGCTTAAGGTTTACCGTAACTTCAAGGGTAATGGCGTAATTTATTCTGATACTCTTAATAAGTCTGAGGGTAATGGTTCACTTCATATTCGTTATGAGACAGAGAATTCTCTTTATGGATTTGAACCTAACTTAGAGTATGCTTCCTTAATGGGACCTATTGTCATTCGTGGTAAGTCTAAGATTTTGGTTGATGTATTTAACCCTGATACAGTAAGGAAGGAATTGCAGGTAGGTGGTTTTGGTTCTGCCGAGATTAAGCAGTCCCTTAACTGGCAGACATTAGAGATTAACTGGTCCGGTGATGGAGATATTGTGCTTGATTCACTTAAATTTTCTATTAAGGATTCACAGCGTAACGGCGAGATTTATATTGATAATATTCGATTCTTATAAGGAGCAGAGTCATGTTTGATAAGTTACTTCCAGCACTTGAGAACAGTATGAAGAATGACAGTGGGTCTATGCCTGTTGTATTTTCAGGTATCGAGCAGATTCGTGAGAAAAAAGAAGCTCCTACTTCGATGTCTGTACATAACACTCATGAGATGTTTTATCTTCGTTCTGGACGTCTGGAATTTATAACTGAGAACAAAAAGCAGATTATTGAGAGTAATACTGCAGTTATTATCAAGCCTAATGTGGGTCATAAGATTAGAGTAATATCTAATACAGTTGATACTGTTGCTTTGTATTTTGGTTTCTCAAAGCCTGTAAATTTTGGCTCAGCTCAGCCTTCTCTCGAGAGCTTTCTCGATTTTGCAGGAAATGAGGCTTCTGAAGCTTCAGAGAGTTATAAGTCGCAACCATTTATTGTTATTTCTGGAAGTTATAAGAAGAGTATTAACAATGTAATGGATCGTATCCTGGAAGAAAAAGAAAATACAACTGCAGTTAATCACGAGTTGATGATTGAGATTTTAACAGTAGAGCTTCTGCTTACCATGTCACGTGCATTAAAGCATGAGTGGGAGGAATCATTACGAGTTAAGAATGGTAAAGCTCGTGAGCTTGTATTAATTGCCAAGGAATATATTGATGAAAATTACGAGCGTGGTATTACTGTAGCTGAGACTGCTTCATATGTTTTCTTAAGTCAGGGCTACTTTACCAGAGCTTTCAGAGATGAATTTGGAGTAAGTCCAATGAATTATCTTATGAAGAAGCGTATTGCCAAGGCGTGCGAGCTTCTTTCTAATCCAGAGATTAAGGTTTCTGGTATTGCTTCTCAGGCTGGTTTTTCAAGTCCGCAGAGATTCAATGTTGCTTTTAAAAAGCAGATGGACATGACTCCGCTTGAGTACCGTAAAATGAAAACTAAGGGGTAATAATAATGTACGATTACGAGAATGATTTCCAGATTCCAGAAGAGAGTCGTAAGAATATGGATTTGCCTGCTCTCGAGAAGGCAGTAAGAGATATTCTTGTAGCTATTGGTGAGAATCCAGAAAGAGAAGGCTTGAAGGAGACTCCTAAGCGTGTGGCAAGAATGTATGCCGAAGTATTCTCTGGACTTCATAGAGATATCAATAAGGATATCAAGATTTTTAATGAGTCTGGTAACGACGAGATGATTTTAATTGGTGATATTCCATTTTACTCTATGTGTGAGCATCACCTGTTGCCATTCCATGGTAAGTGTCATGTAGTTTATATTCCAAGTGAAGGCAAGATTCTCGGTTTATCTAAGGTTGCCCGCATAGTAGATACTTTATCTCGTAAGCCTCAGATTCAGGAGAGGCTTACAAGTGAGATTGCAGATACAATCGTTAATGCTGTTGATGCCAAGGCTGTATGTGTTGTAATCGAGGCTGAGCATCTTTGCATGACTATGAGAGGCATTCGTAAGCCTGGTTCAAAGACTGTTACATCTGCGATGCGTGGAGGCTGCAGAACTGATGCCAGAACACGTAATGAAGCTCTCGCTCTTATCAACAGACCTAGGAGTTAATCATGTCTTTCATGGGTTTTAATTCTTTTAAAAACAAATTTACTGTCTTTGGAATTTTAAATGTTACTCCAGATTCTTTTTCTGATGGCGGTAATTATGTCGATGTAGACGTTGCTGTAAATCGAGGTCTTCAGATGATTAAGGAAGGCGCTGATGTTATAGATATCGGCGGTATGTCAACTCGTCCTGGTTTTTCCGATGTACCAGTAGAAGAAGAGATTAAAAGAGTAATTCCAGTAATTAAAGGAATTCTTGAGAAAAATCCTGATGCAGTTATTTCAGTAGACACCTTCAGGGCCAGTGTTGCCAAGGCATCACTTGATGCTGGAGCTTTGATTATCAATGATGTATCTGGTCTTGGCGACCCTGATATGGCTTCTGTTGTTGCTGCTTATGATGCTGGACTTGTATTAATGCGTAATGGCTTTGATATGTCTATGACCGGCTTTGAAGAGGTTTTAAATAATAGCCTGAAGCGCGCTTATGAAGCTGGTATTAAGTCAGAGAATATTATTTTGGATCCAGGAGTAGGATTTACTGATACCAGAGAAGAAGATTTGATGCTGATTAATAGCATTCCTGAGATTATTGATGGATTTAATCTTCCAGTTCTACTTGGTGTGTCACGTAAGAGAATAACTGGTACCTTTTATCCTGTTAAGACTGAAGCCAACGAGCGTGATGGCGCATCTATTGCTTTGGCGTTATTAGGTTTTAATCTTGGTGCTACTGCATTAAGAGTACATGATGTTAAACAGACTGTCGGCGCATTAAGAGCGTGGACATTTGCGGGTGGTATCTGATGCATCACATTGTAATGCGTAATATGAAGTTCTATGGTTACCACGGATGTCTGGACTTTGAGAAGGAAAATGGACAGTGGTTTGTAATTACTGTTGATATTGGGTGTTCTTATTTGCCTGGTGCAGTAACTGATTATTTGGAAGGCACAGTTAATTATGCTGATGCTTTTGAGAGAATTAAGAGTATTGTTACTGAATATAAGTTTAATCTTATCGAGAAGCTTGCTTATGAGATTGGAAAATGTGTTTTACTTAACTACAGTCTGGCTAGTCTTGTATCCGTAACTGTACATAAGCCAGAAGCACCAGTTGAAGGCGAGTTTGAATGCATGGAGACAACTATTAGTCTTAAGCGCCATGAAGCTGTAATTGGCTTTGGAAGTAATATGGGCGACAGAGAAGAGATTATAAGAACTGCTCTGGATATGCTTAACAGCCGTGAGGATATTTCTATTAAGAGATTATCTTCACTTTATGAGACAGAACCTGTAGGATTTGCTGATCAGTCCGATTTTTTGAATGGTGTTGCAATTGTTGAGACAATTCTTGAACCACTTGATTTTCTCCATGTCTTACAGAAAACTGAGCTTGATTTACACCGTGTTAGAACAATAAAAAATGGACCAAGAACCATTGATTTGGATGTATTAACATTTGATGATTTAAAAAGTAATGATGAGGAACTGATTCTGCCTCATCCAAGAATGCACGAGAGAGCTTTTGTGCTGGTACCTATGAAGGAATTAGGTCTTTATAAGTTGGATATTCCTAATGATAAGGAAGTTCGCTTTTATAAAGACTTTGGTATGTTATAATTTTTTAAGTAGAAAAAGAATAGGGAGTATTCGTAATGGCAGAGAATGCTAATTTCCAGGAGCCTAACGCTCAGGGTGGTAACGGCGGTAATCGTCGTAATAATTATAGAAACAGAAATCGCGGTAATCGTAACAGAAACCGTAATGGTAATAACAGAGATGTAAATAGAGAAGGTCGTGAGCCATCTGAAAATAAGCCTAATAATGTTCAGGCTAATTCAGAGCAGCGTTCTAATAAGAACCAGCAGAATCAGAATCAGCGTCGCGACAATCAGGGTAATAAGCGTAATGATAATCGTCCTAATCGCGATCAGCGTAATGGTGACCGTCGTAATTCTAATCGCCGTCAGGAAAGACCTGATTATGCTCCTAAGAAGCAGATTAAGCCTGCAGAAGAGACACTCGAGGATATCAAGGCTGCTAATGACAGAATTGAGAAGGAGATTTGGATCGATATCGCTGAGATCCATACAATTAAGCTCGAATGACAAAGGGATTATTTATAACTTTTGAGGGTATCGATGGCTGTGGCAAGAGTACACAGCTTCGTTTACTTAAGGAGTTTTTTGACGTTAATAATGTTGAGTATATTGAAGTTCGTGAACCTGGTGGAACAAAAATAGGCGAGAAGATAAGAGCTGTACTTCTTGATAAGAAGAATGATTCCATGGTTCCTATGGCGGAGCTTTTGCTTTTCGAGGCGGCCAGAGCACAGATTGTTGAAGAAGTTATTAAGCCTTCTCTTAATTCTGGAAAATGCGTAATCTGTGACAGATTTTTTGATTCGTCTTCTGCTTATCAGGGTTATGCAAATGGAATGGGAGCAGAACTTGTATCTTCTATGAATGAGATTGCTACAGGTGGATTAAAGCCTGATGCTACTTTTCTTCTTGATATCGATCCTAAGACCGCATATGAGAGACGTAATGGTCGTGGTGAAGAAGAGGATCGTATCGAGTTGATGGGACTTGGGTATCAGGATAAGGTTCGTGCTGGTTATCTGGAGATTGAAGCTTCTGATGACAGAGTGATTAAGATTGATGCTTCTAAGTCTCCTGAAGTTATTTTTGAGACGATTAAGGGTAAAGTATGGGATTTAATGGCCTGATAGGACAGGAAGAGATTAAATCTCGATTAAGAACTATTACTAACAGAGGTAACTCTGGTTCTTTGCTTTTCACTGGTACTGAAGGAATTGGTAAGCATCTTTTTGCACGTGAGACTGCGAAGGCTTTTTTATGCCAGAATAAGACACAAGATGGCGCATGTGCTATGTGTGCTTCATGTAAGTATATAGATGCTGGTACTCATCCTGATTATGTTGTTGTGGAGCCAACAGAAGGTCGTAAGAATATTCGTATTGCAGATCTTCGAGAAGTAGTCAGAGATGCTGAAGTTAAGCCTCAGATATCAAGCTCCAAGGTTATTGTTATTAATGCTGATAAAATCTCATTTGACTGCCAAAATCTCCTGCTTAAGACACTTGAAGAACCACAGGAACATCTTGTATATATTCTTCTGTGCTCTGATATGAGTAAGCTTCTACAGACTATTTTATCGCGTGTAACAGAGCTTCCAATGAAGTCTTATACAGATGAGGAGATGGAGAGAATTCTGCTTGCTAATTCAAATGAGACTATCGCTGATGATAAAATTAAGTTCTATTCTTCATTCTCTTCAAATATCCCTGGAAGAGCACTTGCTCTGATGAGTGATACAGATTTTATGGAAGAACGTAATTATGTTTTTGATTTAATTATGCGAATGCCAAAAATCTCTTATACAGATATTTTGAGTGACGAATTTAAATATTTTAACGATAATAAGAATAAGATTGATGAACTGTTATTGTTGATGGTATGGACATTAGGT
>JAZRYF010000036.1:0-6115 GCA_045600625.1 Saccharofermentans sp. | reverse complement strand
TTAAAACTGTAAAAATATAGATACAGATCCACAGTGCCTTTCTAATTTATATCAGAGTTGGAATTGAAAAATAAAAATATCCTAGTAGCACTAGGAGAAAGGGAAAATCTAATCACCAAAACTGATGATTAGAATATACGTAACTATTATGAAGAATTCAGTAATTAAGACAGCACTTACAATCGAACTTATTGCAGCAGTTGCATTTTTTGTATTATCACTTATCACAAGCATCAGAATGGGTACAAGAATGGATTACTCATTAATGACAATCATGTTCGCTGTAATTACATGTGGCTTCGCAGATTTGGATAAGAAAGAGAAGAATGCAAAGCTTGCTGAAACAAACGAGATCTGATTAAAATCAGCAACAAAATAATAACGTATTTGAAGACTGCTTCGATTTAACATGAATCGGGGCAGTTTTTCTTTCCCTCCTGATAAAAACACATATATTTTGGTGTAAAATTAATACATAAAAATTAATCGGAGAGTTTATATGATTACTTACAAATGTAATAACTGTGGCGGAGAGATGTCTATATCAGCATCTGGTAGTCTTACATGTTCTTACTGTGGAAACAAGAGTAATTTCTCGGACAGTGAGCTTAAGAATTATCGCGAGTTCAGAACCACAATGCTGACTTATCTGAAGGCTCTTGCTGATAACAAGGCAGATGAGAAAGCAACAGGAACACTTTGGGGCTATTCTGAGACAGCTCTTTATGAAACAAGTGACGGAGAAGACGTTAACATCCAGTATCTTTTCAGAGCTAATGACGATGGCGTAAACATGTTTATGTGCAAAGACAGCGTCATTTATATTTTTGAAGGCGAGCATAAAGCCAAGGCCGCGAGAATGCTTAATGCTATTAAGAGAGTTGAATTTCCTGGAGCTGATGTTAAGAATCTGGACAGATGCATTCCAAAGCTTAAAGCAGAACTTGAACTTAGTGACGGAATACTTCTTGCGTTTGAGAGGGAAGAGAATATGTATCCTCTTGGAGCCTTCGGAAGCCTCGATTATAAGCATGCAGCATGGATTTTGTCGCGACTTGAGAATATCTGTTGCATCCTTGAGTATAGTGAGCTTTTGCATAACGGAATTAATCTGGAATCAGTGTACATAAATCCGTTTATGCATGAGGCAGCGCTTTACGGAGGCTGGTGGAACACTATTACAAAGCCTTTAAATTCAGTGGATGACCTCGTATCGATTCGTAAAGTCTGTGACAGGGTCATGGGAGTGAATCAATACGAAGTTCCTAATGCTTTCAAGGCGTTTTTGAAGAATAAACCAGGCCGGGATGCCTACGAAGACTTTGATATGTGGGACAATGTAATTGAGCATGGTTTAGGTGGAAGACATTTCCATAAAATGAATATAAATACACTTAATAAGGAGATTTAAAAATGGGTGGTGGATCTTATACAGGTGCAGACTGGCGCAGACTTCGTGAAAGTAGAAAGCTTTCAACAGCTGCAACTTCAAATCAGATTTTTAAAAGAACAGAGATGGATCAGAGATTTGATCCTAAGTTTATTAACATAAGAGAAGCAAGAGACAGTGAGGAGCATCCTGATTCAACTCCAATTATTATTGGACTTGATGTAACTGGTTCAATGGGTTATCTGGCAACACAGATTGCCAAGGAGTCTCTTAATGAGACAATGATGAAGCTTTATTCAACAGGTGTTGTTCCAGATCCTCAGCTTATGTTCGCTGCTATTGGAGATGTAATCGACAGGGCTCCTTTGCAGGTTACTCAGTTTGAGTCAGATATCAGAATTGGTGAGCAGCTTCTTGATTTGTGGCTTGAGAACAGAGGTGGAGATGCACCTGAAGACTTTGAGCTTCTCTGGTATTTTGCAGCAAAGCATACTTCTATCGACAGCTTCGAAAAGCGAGGCAAGAAGGGCTTCATTATCACAATCGGTGATGCTGATGTGCATACAGACGTAACCGGCGATAATATTGCCAAGATTTTTAACGATAGCAAGTTCCCTTATTCAAGTAAGAGACTTCTTAAAATGGCACAGGAGAAGTACGAAGTATTCCACATTAATATTGCTGGAAGATCATCACTTAATAATTTCAAAGAACTTCTTCCAGGTCATATTGCTTCAGTTGATCGTAATGAGATCAATAGACTTCCTGAGATTATCATAAGTATCATTCAGTTAAGTCTTGGTGATAACCTTGATAAGGTTCTTGATCAGTGGGATGCACTAACAAAGCCAGTTGTATTAAGAGCTGTTAGGGATTTGGATTTTTCAAAGCAGAAGAAGAAAGGCTTTTTCTTTTAATTAAATGAAACCAAGAATTTCAGTTGTAATCGGTCGCGGATATGGTGACGAGGGTAAAGGCCTCGTCACTGACTATCTTGCGGCTGATTCTTTATATAGTTCGAATTCACTTGTAATTCGTCATAATGGTGGAGCTCAGTCAGGTCATACAGTTGAACTTGAGGATAAAAGATTTGTTTTCCATGAACTGTCTTCAGGATCGATGCGAAAAAGCGATACTTTCTGGGCGTCTACTTATCTTCCTGATTTGTTTAAACTATCGGAGGAACTTGAAGATTTTAAAAAGCTTACAGGGTTTGCTCCGAAGGTTTTTGCAGATAAAAAAACGAATATCACAATTATCTACGATGTGTTTATTAACATGATTATCGAGACTTCCCGTGGTGATTCAAGACACGGAAGCTGCGGCATGGGAATTAATGAAGCAGACTTAAGAAATAAGGCTGGGTTTGGCCTTACAATTGGTGAAGTAGCATATGATACTACTAGTGAATTAGTTCTTAAGCTTCTAAGAATCTTAAATGAATATGTCCCTGTAAGACTTAAGGAACTTAATATTTCTGAAGATGATATGGGTGAATTTAAGGACTTACTTTATGACGATAATGTTCTTTATAATTTTGCGTCAAAGATTAAGGAGAACGTAAGTCTTGTTAGTCTTGTTGATAACGTTAAGGAGTTTATCTGTAGTTATAGTCACGTGATTTTTGAAAGTGGTCAGGGCCTTTTATTAGACGCTGATTATGAGGAAAGTCTTCCTCACGTGACAGCTTCAAAGACAGGACTTACTAACCCATTTAATCTTCTTAAAAACCTAGATCTTACAATCGATGAAGTTTACTATGTAACAAGAAGTTACGTTACAAAGCATGGCGCAGGATATTTTAAAAATGAGTGCAAGCCAGAAGATATTGGAAGTATTAACATGGATAAAACTAATATCCATAATGCATGGCAGGGGTCAATCAGATACGGTAAATATGATTCTATAGATGACATATTAAAGCCAGTTATCGAAGACCTCAAAACACTTTCTTATAAGACAAAAAATACGCTCATTGTAACTCACCTTAATGAGACTTCAGGTGCGGTTGTTTTTAAGGATAAAGCAGTAGATATTAAAGACTTTGCAAACGATTCAAAAATTAAGGAAACGTTTGACTTTATCGGCACATCCTATAGTGGCTACGGCGCCGATATCTCGTTACTTCGTATATAAGAAACGCTGCTGCTTTGGAGTAATACCCTTCCACTCTTTGTACGCCTTTATAAAGTGGCTGCTGTCAAAAAATCCAGTCTGCGTCGCGATATAGGATACATCGTAGTTTGTGTGCATAAGAAGTTCGTCCGCTTTATTAAGGCGGATGTAGTTAATATATTCTTTGCAAGATCTTCCGTAGTTATCTCGAAAGAGGCGTGCAAAGTGCGAATAACTTAAGTGACATTTCGCTGCGAGATCTGCGACTTCCAGGTTCTCTGCAGAATGAGTATCTATATATTCGAGAATATGGAAGAAGGATAAGGATACGTCACTTTGCTTGTCGTTCTTTTCGAGAATTTTCTTGTCGCACATTCTGGCGATATATATGAGAATGCTGAAGATATTGGACTGCATTTTGAATGTGTGTAAAAGTTCACGGGAATGGCATTCATTTACAGCGGAAATTACTTCAGACGATATCTCGAGGGCGTTTTTTACAATAAGGCAGAAATCCTGCTCAGAAGTTCTCGTTACGAAATAGTCGTACATTTTCTGAACATAAGCGTCAGGGATATTAATTGTATGGATATCAAACTTGATTACAGCGTAAGAAACTTCTTCTGTGCATTCAGGGACAGAAGCAACTTCGTGAAGCTGCAAAGGGTAGATGTAGCAGATATCTCCAGGCTCTAATACAAAACTATAGTCATTACAGATGAGTTTAATCTTGCCGCTTTTTATATAAAGAATTTCAGAATAGTAGTGCCAGTGCTTTGGCGAATTAACTGACGACGTATAAAAAACGTCGTATGGCGTATCCTGTCTGTCGATATATTCAAATAATTCCATAGTGCCCTCACTTGCTCATGATAGATTTATACAATTTTTTGCAAGATTCATAATACATTTATATCACGCAAATAACGATAATTGAAGCATAGGAAACAAGTGGAGGACAAATCAATGAATACACTGATTCTTAATAGTAACTGGACAATGAGAAGAGTAGGTTCTGACGACATAATACCTGCAAAGGTTCCAGGCTCTGTTTATTGTGATTTATTAGACTCTGGTCGTATGGAAAATCCATATTGGAAAGATAACGAGATTAAAGCGCTTGAACTTATGGATTACGACTACGAATATACATGTATCTTTGATGCTGACAGTAGTTTTCTTACAAGTGAAGAGACATATTTACGATTTGAAGGTCTCGATACAATCTGCGATGTTTATCTTAATGGTCAGCATTTCTTCTATGCTAACAATATGCATCGAATCTGGGAGAAATCAGTTAAGGGTTTTATTCAGGAAGGTTCAAATGAACTTAAGGTAGTTTTCCATTCTCCAACAAAGTTTATCGAGGAAGAATTCAAGAAGGCGCCTACTCTTGGAACTGAAGATGCCATGAACGGATTTGTACATATCCGTAAAGCGCACTGCATGTTTGGATGGGACTGGGGAGCACATCTTCCTGATATGGGAATCTGGCGTGATGTTAGTATCTTTGCCGTTAACGAAGGAAGAATTCTTTCTGTTGAGATTCTCCAGGAACATAACGAGAACAGCGTTAACCTAACAGTTAATCCAGAAATCGAAGCATATGAATGCGATTTAAAACTTCAGTATGTTGTTAAAGCTCCTAATGGTGAGATTCTTACTTCTGACGATAACAGAATTACTATAGATAATCCGGAGCTCTGGTGGCCAAATGGATTTGGTGATCATCCACTTTATGAGGTGACAGTAAACCTTCTAGATTCATCTATGAGAATCGTTCATTCCATGACAAAGAGAATTGGTCTTCGAACAATTACCATGGATCGTACACCTGATCAGTATGGTGAGAAGTTCTGTGTTTCAGTAAACGGAATTAATATTTTCGCCATGGGTGCGGATTATATTCCTGAGGATCACCTTCTTGGAAGAGTTACTCCTGAGGTTACACGCCGTCTTCTTGAGAAGGCAGTATTTGCCAACTTCAATTCTATTAGAGTCTGGGGTGGCGGCTACTATCCTGATGACTGGTTCTACGATATCTGCGATGAGATGGGAATCATTGTGTGGCAGGATTTCATGTTTGCGTGCGCTGTTTATGATTTGACTCCTGCTTTCGAAGAGAATATCAGAGCTGAGTTTAAGGACAACATTATAAGGCTTCGCCATCACGCTTCTTTGGGACTTATGTGCGGTAACAACGAGATGGAGCAGTTCGTTCTTGAGAGGAACTGGGTAAGCAAGGAAAGCGAAGTTGAAGACTACGTAAAGATGTATGAGGAGATTCTTCCTCAAATGATGCGAAAGTATGCACCACAGGTTTTCTACTGGCCTGCAAGTCCATCTTCAGGTGGCGGTTTTGATAATCCTCAGGATGAGAACAGGGGTGATGTTCATTACTGGGATGTATGGCATGGTAATAAGCCTTTCTCAGAGTACCGCAAGTTTAAGTTCAGGTATTTGTCTGAGTTTGGGTTCCAGTCTTTCCCTTCTGTTAAGACAGTTGAGACTTTTACGGACGATGAGCATGACATGAATATCTTCTCCTACATTATGGAGAGGCATCAGCGTAACGGTTCTGCTAATGGAAAGATCATGAATTACATGCAG
>JAZRYF010000035.1:0-154396 GCA_045600625.1 Saccharofermentans sp. | reverse complement strand
AATCCACCTAATACATTCAAGATTAAATCAGTAATATCAATTGATCTATACATGTATTTGCTGATTATGCATAGTATAAGCTGTACTAATTCTGCAATCGCTCCAATGGCAATAAGAGATATAACTGATGAAGTTGTCGTCGTTATCGTAGTTAGATTAATCGAATTCTATTAACTACTATGAATCAACATAGTGATTAGGTGTGGTAGCGTACGGTTCAATATGAGTATTGCTATAAATTGGAAAAGAAAATACACAAAATTCCTTACCAACCTTACATCCGTCTGACTGTAACTGATGGTAATTCGTATAATTCCTGCATAGAGAATGGCAATAGCTTTAACAAACCAACACGTCCTGCTAAACTATCAGAAATATTCTGCTTCAGTCTAAACTGACTTGAACCAGTAAGGATATATTTTCCTGGTGTGTGTGTCTCCTTATCAATGATTAGTTTTATTGCATCAAAAATCTCAGGAAATTTCTGAGCCTCATCAATAATAACACCATCAGGAGAAGCCTTTAAAAAGTCACTTGGATTGGCTTTAGCCAATTCTCTATAATTCTTATCATCAAATGATATATATCTTTTATTTGGAAAAGAGATTTGAGTTAATGTCGATTTTCCACTCTGTCTAGGTCCTGTAATAGCTACTACTGGAAACTGTTCAGATAATCTTATTAGCGCTGAATATGCTTGGCGAGGTATCATATAAAACTCCACAAATTAGTATTTTCCAAAGTTTATATTCAGGAAATTCCAAAGCCAAGCAATGGGCTAATCCAAAGTCTAATATTCAATCATTCTTTAACTCAATCAATAGAATCGATTTAACTCACTAAGCTCAATTGCAATTTTGACGTCAAATTTGCAAAACTAACTTCCTGTTGATATTTTGACCAACACTTCTGCAACGATCACTTTTCTATACTTAGCTCATAAACAAAAACAAGCGAAAGGAGAAAACAATATGGGTTTTGATATTATTGTACTTTTGACACTAACAAGCCTTGCAGGAATTAACTATGGCATCTATAAAGCAATCGAAGATTAATAAATGGTTACTGAGCCAACAGTAACAAATACTTCTTATAAAGACTTAAAAGGATCGCAGTATGCGGTCCTTTAATAATGCAAATAAGCAGAACCACTTAAGATAAACCGTATGGATGCAAAAAATAGGAGAATCAACTTGATTCTCCAATAATAACTTTTCTTATGTTATTTATTAATTAGCCTAAGAACCAATTAAGGTTTGCCATTACTCCTGTGAGTCCAGCAGTACCAACTATTACACAAACAGTTACAATTGCTGCTCCAATCATTGTTTTTCTCCTTTCATATTTTTCTAGTGTGTGAATTGCTTTTTAAATCTCATTAGTTACTGATTAGCCTACAGAGATACTGATAGCCATGCAGATTTGGAATAATACAAAAATTCCCAAAAGTGCTCTAATCATATTGTTTGTTCACCTTTTGTTTTTGTATATGAGGTTCGTTACAGAACCATTGGTACAAAAAGGAGGATCATCGCGATCCTCCAATGCTATTTAGGCGAAAATATCAGGCCATTCTGGATGAATTGGTCCAATTGGTACTGGTACAATTGGTACGATTGGTACGATAGGCCACTTTAGAAAATCCATTGTTAGTTCTCCTTTCTTTTGGTTGATGATGTAAGTATAAAAGTATGATTGTTGCAGAAGCGTTTGTCACAAGTAAAATTGCAGTGTGGGAAAATTACTTTAGTATTTCATACAAGATTTAATAAATGAATTAACGTGTGAAGTTAGTTCAATACCATTCTCCACGTTTAGCTCGTGCATATGACCACAAATATGCTTATGAAGTCTCATAAAAAAAGGAGGATCAAAGCGATCCTCCATAACTAATTAAGCGATAACACCTGTCAAGTCTAGATAACTTGGTAGATGTGGTACATATGGCTTAAGCCAATCTGGAAGTAAATCACAAAACCATCCCATTGTTATTTTCTCCTTTCTTTTTTGTTAATGACGTAAGTATAGAAAAATGTGCGTTGCAGAAGTGTATGACAAAAACTAAAAGAAGGATTAGCGTGGCCTCCATAACTATTTAAGTGGTATGCTACAGCTTTATTATCCGTATATGTGAGAGTGATATATAATCGCCTCTCCGTCTGTAAGTGAAGTGTTCTCACCGAGAATCTCTGCTTCCAAAATCATCCGCCTCGAATGTTGTGAAATACACTTCTGTGAAATACTTACCAGATTAATTCTTGATTACGAATGATGCTACGAAGAACATAGCATCATCCTCAGATTAAGAGTAAGACATAAAAAGGAGGATCAACTTGATCCTCCGAGATAGGTTCATTAATAACCAATCGGTTTGTATACTTCTTAAACTAATACACTGATCATGCCACCGATTGCTGTGATATCTACTACAGCAACAATGCCAAGTATAATTCCGTAAACCATGCTTTTCTCCTTTCTGCTTAAAAAATAAGTGTGATGAATTATTCATATTCTCAGACTTTAAACGTCAAATGTTCCGTACCACGCACTCTTGCCAAGGTAAGCAAAGAATGGTAGTGACAGAATTACTGCACTCGTTGTAATTAATGCCATGTTTTTTCTCCTTTCTTTTTTGTTGATGAGGTAAGTATAGAAGAGCTTCTGTTTCAGATGTGTTGGTAGTAATAATCTATGTAGGTTTAACCACATCAAAGAAAATGGATGCAACGATATAGCAACACAGAGTTATCTATTCTGCACATATCAAAATCAAATGAAAGGAGATAACTGAACATGCTTACATTAGGATTATGTTTGCTCTGCGCAGCTACAGGTGCAAGTCTTGGTTGTATTGGAGTTGGTATCGAGATGATGATGAACGAGAACGAAGACTAAATTATAGCTATGGCACAAAAAGGAGCGCAAGCGCCCCTTTATAAACCTTTATCTATAAAATGGATATAGTAGCTAAATGCAAATTCCGGAAAAACGGCATGCTGATTCCAGTAGAACTGCATGCCGTTCCGCTTCAAACTGCACTAAGTGCAGTTAGCTAACGGAATTAGTCGGATTTGCACATGTCTCTGCCGTAACATTCAAGGCGATTATTTATAAAATCCAATATATAAATTGAGTTCTTTGCCGATAGGCTCATCATCCGAGCAAAAATGCAATTGCCATAGATGCTTATACATATAAAATAGGGACTTCAAAAACCTAATTTCAAACCTTAAGTTTTTTCACAGTCCCTCTGTAAAACCTTATTCAGTTGTTTCTACTAAGAAAAATCTTAGAAACACATCATCTCAATCGATACAAAGTGCGACGATTGGTGTAATGGTTCCAACTAAAATAGTTCCAACACAAATTAGTATACCCATATTGATTTTTCCTTTCTTATTATTTCTTATGAATCATATTTGTACATTGTTAATTAACCACAGATAATGTTAAAAAATTCTGGTGTCAACTCTTCAATTCGGCAAAACTTAACGCCAACGATGCTCATAGTAGAATCCATTGTTATTTGCTCCTTTCGTTTGTTTGATGATGTAAGTATAGAAAAGTGAGCGTTGCAGAAGTGTGGGTCATTCAGCTGGATTTTCCATTGACGATTTCAAAGCATATATTACTAATGAGCCCTTCAAGAAAATGAAGATATTCTTTTCATGAACGACATAATTAGTCCATGTTACAAGTACAACTTCTTCTATAATCGATATCCATCCCTGACAAATCTTCAAAATGGAACGCAGATGCGATTACCAGCGTTGGTAGCGTCATAATACTTGAAATTACATTAAGTCGTTATTATCTTCTGTAATAGATTACATCTTCTCCATTTTCAGTAACTACTATATATGAAGCATCATCGGCTAATTCAAAATAGAAAGTATAATCATACGGATCGTCTAAACAATTAGCTACCCAAGATGAACCACTCGAGCCAAAGCTGAATACTCGCTTATTATGATTATTTTCACTAAGTAGAGGTGTTCCATTATCATCAATATAAAACTCAATATGGCTACCATTCTGAGATTCATAGTAGCCTTCAACTATAGCCCATGAAGCATCAAATGCGGCCTGGCGTTCTGCCTGATTTCTAGCCTGCTGTTCTAGTTCAATTTCGGTATAGTAACTGTCAGGATCTCCACCAATATAATTCCAACCAATCTCAGTAGCAAACTCATAAGCTAATACCGCATACTGATTGCTATTAAGGTATCTTAAGTTATATTTATAGTGTTGTTTGTGTTCAATTGAGAAACTGGTTACTTCTTCTATATTTACGTATGTAATAACAATACATTCATCATCGATCTCATAATCAAAATCGTAATATTCCGAATATAATAAACAATCTTCATCAATTGTACCGTCATGATAAATGGTTAACGTATCCTCTTTGTATACTGCACTTGTTAACACAAGCCCAGGAATCAATTCAGGATTATCGTATTTGTATACTGTACCTTTATCAAAAGCAAAACAGCCAGAAAATAAAAGCATCGCACCTACTATTAATGAAATGAGAATTCTTTTCATTTAATCACCTGATTATTTGTTAAATCATATTTTCTAATACAGCTTATAGAATTATTGAGATCATTGTATTATAACAATAAAATCTAATTTATACAGATTCTGTAATACGATGTATAAGTCTATAAAATGTGTTAACCAACACTTCTGTAACAATCATTTCTTTATACTCAGCTCATAACAAAACGAAAGGAGGTAACGCGTAATGGAACTAGTAGGAATGCTTGTTATGTATGCAATTATGGCCGGTACATTGGGTGTTGGTATCTACAAAACTGCAACTGATTATGGCAATTGATTTTCTAATTAATTAAAAGAGGCTCAAGTTTGATCCTCTTTTTCTTGCAAAAATTAGGGCCATCACGTTTTGAGACAGCCCGTATATGTTGAATTATTTGTATATTACTTGGATTTCTGGTTTATTCCGCCCAAATATTTGCCCACGTTGCTTTGATTTCTTCCCACTTAGACTTACGTAGCATGATGACACCTGCAACTACATAGAGTGCAGCAATGCCCCCCTGAATTACAAAATCAAGAGCACTAAATGAAGATGTGGTATATAAACCTGTAGCTTGAGCTGGATCCATCAAAGAGATGACATCGTGAAGTGTATGTAACAGCATAGGAATCAAGATATTTCCAGAGCGCAGATAGATAGCAACAAACAACAATCCAAAGCACGCAGCACTAACCGACTGTATAAGTGCAGCTACAAGCACTACCTCTTCTGAACCTGCATTTGCCATATGAATGAAACCAAAAAGGAAAGAGGTAACTATAGCGGCAATCCACATTCTCTTACGGCTTGGACTATTTTTCATCATTATAGGAATAGAAACTCCACGGTAAATAGCTTCCTCAGAGACACCTGCTCGAAGAGAAATGAGCAATGCAGTAATAGTAGGCATCACAGGCATTATTCCTGCGAATATAGCGTTAGCAGCAGTAACGATAACATCTATCAGTAAAGCAAACAAAACGAATAACCAGGATTCCTTATTCTTAAGACCTGGGCGTGAGTAACTTCCCTTATAACCATCTTTACGGAACCATAGTTTTTGAACCAATAAGCAAATGAGAGCTGCAATTACGGTCAAAATATCACTCGCGTTATGGATTAACGAAGTAGTCTTATCAGATACAGTATTATCTGTAGACAAGTCCTTGAGGACTACTAACCCGAGTTCAGGAATTACTCCAACACTGGTAATAACATAAAAAATTAATAGCATGGCAACCAAACCACCTATAAACGGATGGTCAAAGAGAATGTGCTTACGCTTTTCCTTTTCCATAGAAATCTCAATCTTCCTTTATGAATATATTATCGAAAGTATATCACAGGAATGGTATGAAATTACAACACTTCTGCAACGCACGCTTTTCTATACTTACATCATCAAACAAAAACAAACATACGGAGGAAACAGAAATGACTAACGAGAAGCTTGCATGGTATTGCGCTAACTTCACACTTTAATTCAATTACCAATAACAAAGGAAAGGAGAACAAATATATGCCATTTATTGCACTTGGATGTATAGCATTCAGCATTTTCGCAACAATTTATAGCGAATGCTAATAAAAAACAACTTGTATCACTAATTTTAGCAAAACAAACGAAGGTTTATGTAGGACTGCACATGCAGTCCTTTTACTTTGCTTCAGGGATTGGCCAGTCTGTACCCCTGATACCTTCGACTTTACTGGCCAAGTTCAAAACTGATGGATTGGTAGAATGTTGTATATGTATAATCCTAGGACACAGTAAAAATAGTGATAAAAAAGGATCGCTCATGCGATCCTCTGTAAAACCTTGTTGAAAATATGCTAGTAAAAGATGCTCTTAATACTCGTATAAATCAGTACACACTTAATTACCAATATTGCAAAACAAAAGATTCCTGCATATGGTTGTCTGGAAATAATAAAAACTGCCAAACAGATAGCCAACAGAACTATACCGGTAACCATACAACGCTTAGACCACTTTGGCTTATCCAGTTGACTAATAAGTATTCCACATATACCATTCAGTACCATAATAAGTAACATTATGAAGAATATCCATAAAATCCATCTCTGAATTCCTGTTAATAGAAATAATTGTACTGTTGACGGCAAATCATTTCCATTACCATATACAGGTACTACTAATAGCAACAAAGAAATCAAGTCAAGCAGACTGCAAATTAACACTTCATTTTTAAGCATTGAATCTTCTTTATCTTCTTTTGCAGCAATCATAATTTCTTCTGAACAAATCAATTCATCTATAGTTACTGAGAAATGTCTTGATATTGCTTTTAAAGAATCTATGCTTGGATATCCCCTGCCTGATTCCCACTTAGAAACTGCTGTTCTAGATACGAATAATTCCTCTGCTAATTCCTCTTGAGTAATTCCTCTACTTTTGCGTAATTCCTGTAATTTTTCATGAAATTCCATCTTACTCACCACCTATATTATAACCGTTTGTTATGTGTTCAACACAGCTTGCATAAAGCAGAAATAAACCCAAACTGAGTAACACAGATCGTATAATATCAGTCAGCCAATGAACTCCTGCAACTAGTCTTCCTACTACCATAAATAATGTAAATGTAACCGACGATATTCGTACTGCTATTTTAATGAAATCGCTTTTTACTCTTCTGTCTATTTGTAAAACAAGAGATGGCATAACACTCATCACTAATAAGGTTGTCGATGATGGATATGACGTTTCCATAAATCCATTTATAATGATTGGTCGATAATTGATAGGTATTGTTTCAAAAAGGAGATAGGCCATTATAACAATCACATAGTATATTCCAAGTATGATTATGTCCTTATCTACACAAAGCAGGCTCCTTCTTTTTACTAATTGGGAAAATCCTAAAATACCGAACGAAATGCATATTGCTATCGGAACAAGCCCAAGCCAATCAGTTACACTATAAAGCCACATATGAACACCGCTTATACTATGAAACCATATATTAACAGTTGCAAAACCGATATTAGTTCCATTCTGTCCTAGAGGTTTTACATCAACCGTCTTTATAAGAACTGTCCATATTACAAACAGCAGTTCAAATAGCGCTCCTTTCCAGAAATACTTTCTTCCCTTTTTATTCATTCTTTTATCCTCGCTTTCTTGCCTATGGCAATCATTAAGTTAGCAAAGAACAAAAATAGCTAAAAGAATCTATCCGTCACATTATGATACGAATCGTAACATTGACTACTTTGCAGTATATATGCTGGAACCATAAAACTCTTAGTCCTGGTTAGCTAATCACTATGACAAACTGTTTTGCAACACCTTCTTTTCTATACTTAACTGGACAACAAAAAGAAAGGAGGAAAAGGCAAATGTATATGGAATTACGCAATTCCGATAATGATCAATTCGTACAATGGATTCTTCGAATGTTTAAATAATCACTCGGATTCCAGATTAAAACCTATCACTTAATAAGGATCGCAACTGCGATCCTTTACTTTATCCTTATATTTATACGCAACCTTGTAAAATCCTTAGTATTGTTGATATAAGAGTTTTTCAATACTTATTTTACAAAAGAACTTCTCGCGTCATAAGATTTTAAAACGTGCTCGTATTCAAGATAATCTACAAGATTCTGCCAGTTTGAATATTTGTCATCACGCAAAACATAAGTAAAAATGCTTCTCTTAAATCTAATTTTTACATAATTGAACTCTTCTAAACTTTTTCTCTGTTTTGCATTATAGATTGCCATACATGTGGCAAAATCAGACATCGAATAGGTCCTCTTCATATTGGTAAATACATTTACCACAGTGATTTGTCTGTTAGATATTCGAAGCTCTACAAATTGAGAAATGCAAACATCTATAACAATAATAATTGTTCCAATAGCCATACAAATACCTGCAAAAGGTGGATATAATAATGCCATCATGTATATTAGCAAAGCAGAAAAAGCAAATGTGAGTAAGCAAATGACTAAAACACTTAATCTCGCATTTTTATAAGTCTTAACTATAAATTCAGTAAGTAAATTTTTTGCTGCAACTCCAAAATCAGCAACATCATCATTACGTAATAAATATAGATTCTCAGCAGAATCAACAAGAGAAAAGCCCACAGTTTTCATAGCATCTTCGATAGCATAACCAGTTGTATCAGGCTTACATATTAAGAAATCATATCCATCATGTGTAAAGTAATAATGCACCACGCTTTTAAGTAGTTCTGGCAAATACACTTCAACTATGTCTTGTGAGATAAAATCATAACTTATTTTTCCACCACTCAAATTGGAATCCAAGCCCTCTGCTTCGTTATCCAAAGAAGATAAACAAAACAATCCCACAACCTTCAAATCAAAGTTGCTTTGAACTGCCAATATATGTTCATCTGCCATATAGTTGTCGAGAAGCCCAATAGCTTGTTCTCCCTTCCATTCCTGAAGATCAGACAAATCAGAACTGAACCAATCTCTAATGGTAAAATTCTCAGTAGTAATTGTAAGATTAGTCATAGTTATTCACCTTGTAAGCTATTCTAATATTTAAAGAACATAAGGCACGCCAGAGATTACTGCATAAGCATCCCCAACATACAAAGCATCTCCATCAAAATCCTCATAAAACTCGATATATGCCCATAAATTCCTCACAATACTGGAAAGTGATAATTCTTCATCCGTATATTTCTGCAGTAATATAATCTCTTGCGTTGAAACTCTCATCTGTAGCCTGCTCTTCATCAATGATTCCTGGAACAAGCTCAGTAACAGATGTATCACCAGTAGTTCTGTCAATATAGTAACGAAGTTCAGCACCTGTATATGATGTAAACAAAACTACTACTTGACTATCTGTGCTTGAAATAACCACCCAATGATCAGCTCCTAGGTCGGCAAAAGCAGGATTATCGAGACAACAGCGATTAATGATTGCATCAAGTGCCATTTCATCAGAAATATATGAATCTATTATATTCTCATCTGCTGTAACAGAAGTCTCCTCCACAGTTTCTATAGCTGTAACTTCAGTTGAAGAAACCTCTGTCTCAATGCTTTCAATGATATCTTCCTCTTCACTGTTTTTTTCAGAACAACTAACAACAGAAAATGCCATTACTCCAATAAGTCCAACCGCCATAATCTTCAATCCAAACCTTTTCATAAAATCCTCCTCATATATAAGCTTTATCATTTTATTCTTCAGAATAAGACAATCTCACTTTCATATTGTATTAAATCATAATTTAAAAAGGAGGACCATCGTGATCCTCCATAACACTCATTTAAACTGAAACTAACTTCGATTTATCCGAACAGTTCTTAATAACCTTATGTAATCTTGGAGAGGGTAACACCCAATACTTCTGCCAAACAAACAAAGAACCCACTACTATTAGTTTCATTCTGAGTTACTTCATTTTTAATAATATAATTTCAGTTAGTTAATTACTGTTGGTATTAGCCGTGAATGAGCGAATCAATTCCAGACGCAATTCCATAGGCAATTCCAACGACTGTGACTGCACCAGCAGTTCCAGCTACTCCAACAAGCAAAGATGCTCCAAGAAATGTTAGCATTTGTTATTCCTCCTTTCGTTTTTAATCATAAGCTGAGTATAACTAATCGTTCGTTGTAGGACCGTTGGTAAAGCATCGAGCCCTGTTCGAACCAGCAAAGAACTCTATATCTACCAACGGAACTGCAACATGTGTTCCGCTATACTTAACTCATAACCTATAAGAAAGGAGGAAATTTATATGGCATACTTAGTTGCATCATTCGTATTAGTATATTTTGTCACGCCTGCAGTTGGTATTGGATACTATTATCTGACAGAAGAGAATTGATTAACAGTTAACTAATCTCAATAAATAGAGAGATGATTAAGGATCGCATAGCGATCCTTTTTTTGTCCAGATTAATGCATATAAAGAGGGTCACACTCGTGACCCCCTTAATTATTGCTTTTAAACATCTGCGAATTAGCAATTCAGTTACCTAATATTGTCAAATACAGCATCGTAGAAATTGGGATATTCATCATATACTGCATGTGAATAGCCATCATAGATTTTGATAAAACAGTTAAGCTTCTGCGCAATCTCAATTGAAGCTTCAACACCTAATGTGTTGTCAGCACTTCCTGCAAATACATAGACTGGACACTCAATTCTATCGAGTTCATCGTAAACAGAAAAGTCTTCGATTAGTCGCGTAAGATTATGTAAGCGGTTAACTCCATCTTCTGTGGCCATACTCTCGAGCGCATGGAAAGCGTCGCTATATGTAGCGTAATACTCTTCAGAATAGACATGCGTATTTACAACTCTTGCCAATTCTTCCGGATCTGATATCTCTGCCCATCCATTAATGATTCGATTACTAAACTCATTATTTCTGCTCATTGAAGATGCCAGTGTCAAAGAGTGGACAAGGTCAGGATGACGAATTGCCAGTTCCTGAGCAACCATTCCTCCCATAGACGCACCATAAACGTCTGCTTCTTCTATTCCTAAAGCATTAGACGCATCTGCAATAATATCCGCAAACTGATCAAGTCCAGTGACTGCTTCAAGATTTTCTGGAACATCAAAAACATAAATGTGATAATCCCCAGTATATGGTGCAAACAAAGCTTTGACACCATCTTCAGAATTAAGGATAGAAGTCATTGACGCTCCTGGAAGCAGAATAAAGTTTTTCTCACCTTCACCAAATTCAAAATAAGGAAGACGATAATCTGCACCGACAACCATTTTTTCTTCTACAACTGTCTTCGTTTTTGCACTACTAAGCAAAGCAAATCTGCCTGCAACAGCAACTGCGGCAACTGCTAATAAAACAGCGCCTGCGACCTTTAAAAATTTCTTCATAATAATACTCCTTTTATTAATTAGTTTTTTGTGAACCAATTATAGAAATATTACTGTTGCAGAATTGTTGTCTGACAAATAAAAGAGGCGTCTAATGCGCCTCTTCATGAACGTTAAGTCTTGAATATATCTACATCAACAGGAAACTACCAGCTGCATCTTGAACTGCTCGATCATAGCGAGTGCTCTTGGAAGATACTGATCATTAACGATATCAAGGATTGCGTTGTTAAACTCATCTACTTCACTAAGCATGCAGCAGTGATCTGTATCAATGTAATACTGCTTAATAACAGGCTCCTCATGAACCATCTTTCTCTGCATATAGTATGAGAGGCAGTTATCCTTAAGAGTGTGAATATAATACTTAGGAACGCTGTGATATCTGTCAGAGAGATGAACTGGCTCAGCCCACATAGCTGGGTTCTCACTCTGCATATGCTGAAGACCAAACATGAACTTCTCATCATCACAGAATCTGAAACCAAGGTTTCTAGCGTAAAGCGGATTCAATACAACAGTCTTGTTAGGAAGAGTAATTGCACTCTTATAACCAATTCCTGTCCATTCATCAGCCTGAAGGAACTCAACCATTCTCTGTCCATCTGCATTTGGCATAAATGCTGCTACATAAACAAGCTTCTCTACCTTCTCAGGCATATCCTCTGCAACCTGTGAGATTACCATACCTGTCATAGAATGAGCTGCGAGCACTACTGGTCCTTCAATCTTCTGAAGCTGCTCTTCTACATAAGCTACATGATCCTTCAAATGTACATCAACGATTGCTTCTGGGTTGTTCTCTCCATGACCTGGCAAGTCGAGACAGATAACTTCATTTCCTGCTTCCTCAATTGCCTTGACATTGTAATCCCAACACCATTTACCGCACCAACCACCATGTACTAATACTACCTTTGCCATAACTAAATCCTCCTTTAATAATTTTTTGTTTCTCTTTTGTTTTGGCAAAGGCATTGTAAAAAAACAATCGTTGCAACACTGTTGCACTTAATAGTAAGGACATCTCTCCTTGATACACTGTTGATTGAAATCTGAATATTCGCACTTAATATCTTCTATTTCGAGAGTTACGTCATAATGTGTATTAATGTATTCGATGCCGTTTTTAAAAGAGATCATAGCATCTCGCTTACAGCACCTCGGCCCATTAATTTTTCCGAGTTCACTTGCCGCTGTCGCCGTAAACTGCATATGATTACCCCAGGATCCGTCCGTCGACAATGGACCTGTGCCATCAATAATTGATAATGCAGCTCCTACAGAAGTAATAGCTCCACAAATTCCCCAGAGACCACACATCGCACCTGGCATGCGTAATCCTTCGTACACTATTTTGGTAAGAGCAGAATCTAAGTCTATATCGCCACCCGCATTTTTATAAGCTACGAGAATGCTCGCACCATCCAAAATATGATGCTCAGGTCCATGAATACTAACGTATTCATGACTTGCAATGTTTTTGAAAATTCTAACCGGATTTATACCGGTTTCTTTCTTTATATCATTAATTATCAAAGTGGCTTTTTCTGCTGTAGTCATATTTGTCTTCCTTAATCTGGTATTAAATTAATATAACACATATTAAGGTATGGTCACTTTTTAAGACCCGGACAGCAGGTCAATCACCTGCTCTTTTACAGGCATCGACTTAATAGCGCCACGCTTTGTAGTTACGAGAGATGCGGCTGCATTTGCAAAGGTTAGCATCTCACGAAGCATGCCTTCCGTTAAGCAGTTAATTCCATGCTCAAGAATATAATTAATCATACATCCACAGAACGTATCCCCTGCACCAGTCGTATCAACTATGTTAGTCTGCTCGAACCCTTTGACTTCTATTCTCATACCATCATAGTATGCGCGGCTTCCATCCTTACCAAGAGTAAGACAGATTAATCTGGTGCCAAATTTCTCCTGAAGAAATCTAACTCCTTCGTCATAGTCTTCTAGCCCAGATACAAACTGAATTTCATTATCAGAAATCTTAAGCACATCGCACATAGAAATAGCTGTAAGCATCTTCTCTCTGGCATCATCAAGACTACTCCATAAAGGAGGACGAAGATTGGGGTCAAGCGAGATAATCATCCCTTTGCTTTTGGCAATCTGAACAGCTTTAATTGTAGCCTTCATAACTTCAGCATCAGTCATGGAAAGTGTTCCAAAGTGGAATACAGATGCATCATCAAACATTTCTTCGCAAATATCATCTTCTCTTAGCATCAAATCTGCGCCTGGCTTACGGTAAAAGGAAAAGTCGCGATCACCATCTTCAAGCGTATGTACAAATGCAAGAGTAGTAGGAATATTCGGATCTTTTAAAAGATATGTGCTATCAATACCAACTTCTTCGATGGTACGGCGAAGCATATTACCGAACTGATCATCTCCTACTTTACCTACAAATTTTGTAGTCTTTCCAAGTCTTTGTAGCATGGACAAGACATTACATGGCGCGCCCCCAGGGTTGGCCTCAAAAAGAGGATTACCCTGAGAACTTATTCCGTTCATCGTAAAATCAATAAGCAGTTCGCCTAAAGCAATAACGTCCGTTTTCATTTTTGCCTCACTTTCGAGCTAATGCAGCTGCAATAGATAAAGAAATATCGCAGTAAGGGATAAGTGTCGACTGAAGTGCATGATATATATCAGACTTACCAGGCCATACTGTTCCGATTACATTGTTATCCATATCGAGCTGGTGATACCAGGATCCATTCTCGCGGTCTAATACCTTAGCGTCAAGATATTCCATAAAAGAGGCGTAATCATCAGCATATTTGCGGTCGGCTGTTGCTCTGTAAAGCACTGCGGAGGTATTAATAGCCTCAGCCAAAGTCCAGTGCATTCTGTCGTGTACAACAGGCTTACCAGACCAGTCTGTCGTATAGACGATACCTGGATTACCGTCAGCATTCCAGGCATCAGCTATAGCTCTATTAAAAAGATTACAAGCAGCCTGCACATATTTTTTACATGAATCATTTTCTAGACCATAAGTAGACACAGCCCACTGTGTAATGAGTCTTGCCCACTCAATTCCATGTCCAGGAGTCGCGCCATAAGGCTTGAACTGATCTGCTGGTCTATCCTTATTACACTCAAGATCAGCCTGCCATGTGCTTGTGAAGTGTTCAGGAATTCTCCAATTATTATCTTCTGCCCAGGAGATTACATGATTAATGATTCTTCCCGCTCTTGTGCGATATTTATCATCACCTGTTACATCAGCAACAGCCAGAAAAGCTTCAACTGTATGCATATTAGCATTTAAGCCTCTGTATGAATCGCACTCTGTAAATTCTGTATTCCATGTGTCGCAGGCAAGGCCTTCATCATCGTTCCAAAATTTATCGTCGTAAAGCTTTAATGCTTCTTTTAAAAGTTCGTCTGCTCCAGGTGCCTTAACCAAAACTCCTGATGCCGCAGCCAAAATAACAAAGGCATGAGCATAGCACTGCTTATTAGGAAGAATCTTACCTTGTGCTGTAACACCTGGAAACCATCCGCCGTTAACTGTATCGTGAAGTTCACCATTAATGCCTGTAAGAGCCTTCTTTACTAGTTCCATTGAACCTTCGTGTCCGAGAATCGAACCAATACTATATACGTGAGACATACGGCATGTAATCCATGTTTCTCTGCTTCTGTCAGTCCATGGAGTTCCGTCATAACCTAAGTAATAAGAGCTTCCGTTAGGCGATGGAAACTGATGTCCAAAGCTTAACAAATCCTCTGTAAGCTCCCTCATAAAAGCTTTATTTTCTTCTGTATCAATAATGTATTTCGCGTTCATTGTGTAGCCTCCTAATTAATGTCGTACACGCTTCTTAAGCGAAGGTTATCTAGCTGTCCGCTTATAACCTCCACCGTCTTTTGCCCCGCATTCATGTCGAAATAGTTATCCGACAATACAAGGTCATCGTTGCTGTTTCTTATCTCAACACTCTTTGCATATGCATCTGCAAAGACTGTGATTTTCTGGTTATTAATCTCATAACGAAGATTCGGATTTTTATATTTAAAGTATTTTGGAAGAGAGAAAATAACTGTTCCTTCGGATACTATTTCTCCTTTATACAAAGCCTGGAAACTTACGTATTCACTATAAATATCAACGTCATCTAGATTTACTTTTTCTTCCCATTTTGAAGTTAACTTAGGTACTAAAACAGTCGAAGATTCACTTCTTAATATGTTGGCTTCACTATCTCTAAGCTGCCACCTAATCTCAATCTCTTTATCTTCTAACGATTCATTTGAGACACAAAGCTTAATCGACTTAGGAAATTCAAATGGTAATCTTACAAGTTCCTGATTACTTCCAAGCATTCCTTCTTCTTCACAGGAGATTAGTACAGGAGCAAAGAAGCGTCTGGCATAATAATGCAAAGCCTTAAGACGATGTTCGTAATCTACACTCGACCAGGAAGCTACCGGCCAGCAGTCATTAAACTGCCAATAAACAGCTCCCATACATCTGTCTTCATTACGATTTCTTCTGAAGTGTTCTACACCATATCTGATAGCATCCGCCTGTAAAAGCTGAGAAGCATAGATTATCGTGTCGAAGCTAGTAGGGTATCTATAAGTCTGCTGCATGTAATTCATTATCTTTCCATTAGCAGATCCATTACGCTGATGCCTCTCCATTATGTAAGAGAAGATATTCATATCCTTTTTATCATCTGTAAAAGTCTCTATAGTCTTAACTGAAGGGAAAGACTGGAAACCAAATTCTGATAAGTATCTGAACTTAAACTTACGATATTCAGAAAAAGGCTTATTACCATGCCACACATCCCAGTAATGTACATCTCCTCTATTCTCGTCCTGAGGATCATCAAATCCTCCACCTGAAGAAGGGCTTGCTGGCCAGTAAAATACCTGTGGAGCATACTTTTCCATTATCTCAGGCAAGATTTGTTCATACATTTTTACGTAATCATCAATCTCGCTAGGCTTACTTACCCAGTTACCTTCCTTTACGAACTGCTCCATCTCATTATTGCCGCACATAAGTCCTAAGGAAGCGTGATGTCTTAGACGAATGATATTATCCTTAAATTCAGCTCTTATATTTTCCTCAAACTCAGGAGTTAAGTCGTAAACTGCGCAGGCAAACATAAAGTCCTGCCACACGATGATTCCCATCTCATCACATAAATCATAAAACCAATCGTCTGGATAATAACCTCCACCCCAGACTCTAATTGAGTTGAAGTTTGCGAAAATGGCTTTCTGCAAAAGTTTTTTTGTTGTCTCAGGCGTTACTCTGGCAAGAATATGGTCTTCAGGAATATAATCCGCGCCCATAGAGAAGATATTGATACCGTTAACTTTTACGCAGAATTTCTCCCCGTATTGATCTGGTGTTCTATCCATTATCAAAGTTCTTAATCCAATTCTTTTGGTCATAGAATCGATTAAATTATCGTCACTGTCTTTAAGATTAACAGTGACTTTGTATAGAGGCTGACTTCCCAAGCCATTAGGCCACCAAAAATTTGGTTTATCTATAATGAACTGGTTTGACTTCGATATTGTTGTAAATCCATCTGGATCTTCTATTACATACTCCACTACAAAATCATCTGAATACTTTTGTAAATCCTCTGTTATTGTAAGATTTACACTCCCACCTTTATGTTCCTGTAGTATTTCAACTGACGTAATTCTGGCTTTTTCAATTTTAATTAAACTAACATCTCTCCAGATTCCCATGTCAGGTAAATGAGCACCCCAGTCCCAACCAAACATACAATGAGCCTTACGAATATGAACAAATCCATTCATGGCATCTTCTGTACCTAATGTAGGAGCTTTTAAGAAAGCTTCCTGGATATATTTTGTCGGGGAATGGAAAATAACCTTAAGTATATTATCCTTATTTTTAAGAATATCCTTAACAGATTCTTCCCAGATTCTATGCATGTTATTCGCGCTTATAAGCAAGCTGCCATTAAAGTAAACGTCTGCGATAGTATCTAAGCCATCAAATCTTACATAAGTATCATCACTATCCAAAAAAGTGGTATCAACATCGAAATGGCATTCATACTCATAGTCATAGTCCATAAGTTTAAGCGCTTCGATTTCATTGTCCTTCCAGTATGGATTTTCCATACAGTTATTGTTAAGCAAATCGTTATAAACAGAGCCTGGAACTGTAGCTGGTATAACTTCATCTGTACCAACTCGTCTCATAGTCCAATTGCCATTAAGAAGCATACTATTCATCTTCCACCCTCCGCCTTATTGACTTGCTTTAATTATCCGAAAAGACGTGATATAAATGTATTATAAAAATCGCATAAAATTGTACAAATCTATCACGAGTAATTAATGGTGCATAATGGAATTATTTGAATACATAGACAGACAGGACACACCTTATGATGTCTTTTACACTTCATCAGTCAATTCGCCGAAGCATTGGCATTACTATTCAGAGATTCTTTATGTTAAAAGTGGGAAAATTAACTTAATCTGTAACGACTATAGTTTTACGCTTGAACCAGGCGATATATGCTATATCTATCCTTTGCAGCTGCACGAGATTGCACCAGTAATTAATTCAAACGAATCTGTAAATTATGCAGTAATAAAGTTTGACATACATACGATTAACATACCAGATGCATATGTTCAGAAGATGTATGATTATTTTGTAACAAGAGGATCAGAACAGGACTATTGCATTATTGTAAAAAATGCTCTTGCCATCGAATCAGAAGTTATATCAGCCGTGCATGAATACCAGTCCAGAGAACTGCTTAATATTTTTCAGATGCAGTCTAATATATTCAGTATTCTGATATTTATCGCACGTACATGCAGCAAAATTATCAAAGAAAAAGATGAGAAACAAAGCGATGTTTCTTTGTCCTTTTATCATATACTCGAATATATAGATATGCATTCGTCTGAAAGACTTGAAGTATCAGACTTGGCTTCCCGCTGTCACTTAAGCTATTCGCATTTCGCGAGGCTTTTTAAGGATAACTACGGAAGATCATGTAAAGAATACATAAACTATATACGCCTTAATAAAGCAGACGAACTTCTTATGCACACGAATTACGATATATCTTATATAGCTACCAAGACTGGATTTTACGACAGTAGTCATTTTATAAGGGCATATAAAGAATGGAAAGGAATCACACCCAAGCAGCAAAGATATCAGTATTTGATTTATGCTCAATAATATTATTTATAAAATCAGGAATTAAAAGACCCTCCCGGCTGGATATCCAATCAGGAGGGTCATGTCATTTATTAATTAACTGGTAATTATCTAATTACACCACAAGTCTCACAGATTCCGCCGAACTCGTTAGCTGCTGCAATCTGATTGAACAAATCCTGTCTTGATGCACCAGACTGGAGGTAATTTGTCCATGTTGTAAGTCCTGCTGCATCTGGCTCTCTGCCAAGAAGTGCTCTGTAAAGCACTGTGATGAACTGTGTATCGTTAAGATTTGCCCTGTTCATTTCATCACTGAAGACGAAGTTATAAGCAGCCTGTGTGCCTGTCACATGAAGGTTTGCAAGCTGTGAAGACCAGTACTCCATTCCACCCTCATCTGCATTTCTGCCAAAGCAGGAAGTATAAAGTCTGTTTACGAAGAATCTTACGGAAGAAGATGCGCTCTTTGTAATTGTTGGAGCTGCTGTGCTACCACTTCTTACACCATATGTTAAGCAGATATCTGCGAATTCATATGCATTAATGAATCTTCTTGCTACATCCTGTCTTGTTGCACCACTTCTAAGAAGATTTACCCAGTTAGCCTTACCTGTTGGATCAGAGTATCTTCCTGCAAGTGCTGCATAAAGTCTCTCTACAAAATCCTCATTGCTAAGATTAAGATTTATAAACTCAGCGCTGGAGATAATTGAAAGCACGATATCTGCACCTGTCTTACCACTATATGTAATATCATGTGTAAGAGCATTAAGGCTGTTCACATCAGCATTTCTGTTCAAAAGCTTTACATACATAAGATTTACAAAATCTCTTGGACCAGGATTAGCGATTGTTGTCTCGATGTAGTTAACGCCTGTTGAAGTTTTACCATCTGTGCTTACTACCTTGAAGTAAATTCTGTAAGTACCAGGCTGCATACCTGTAGGGATTGTTGTAGACCAGTTAGTATTGTCAAGGGAATAAACCATCACACCGTTTGCTGCCTGACCAGGATATGCGAGGTAGTACCATGTTCCTGTATCTACCAGATTGTATACAGGAGAAGGTGCAGCGATAATCTGTGGAGCTGCTGCCGGTGTTGCAGCTGCGGAAGTTAAAGTTGCACGTCCGCTTAACGCTGCAGCATTAGATGTCATCATCAAACCACTGATGATTGTAGATGCTGCAACTACACATGTGATTGTCTTCATTAATGACTTGTTCATTTTTTGCCTCCCAATTTGTTAATAATTCAAATGAATACTCATTACTATAGACATAGTGTATACCACAGCAATTCCAACTGCAATTCCAATTACTACGCTCAATCCGCCTGCCTATTGGTATATAATCACATGTGATACACATAATTATTCACAAGGAGATAATAGATGAGAAAATTCATTAAAAGTGCTCTGGCCATAGGCCTTATAGTGTCACTAATGTTGACATCATTTACTGCCTGCTCTGGCAGTGGTGGTCGAGAGAAAATCACAGATGATACACCCTGGTTTAATGTATCCAAGACTTCAATTGGAAACAATATTGATTCGACACAATTTGACTTCATAACTTCAAGACTTGTTGGTAGCAGCGAAGACAATTTGGTCTACTATTTTTCTGGCAATTACCCATTACCAGAGAATTTTGATTTTGATAATGATGATCGCTCTCCTTATCAGTTTGAACAGATTATTGTATATGACTATAGCGGTAATGAGATTGGTTCTATTGACTTAATTGAAGCTTATAAAAATGCAAATATTGATGGAGAAGTATCTGTAAATACTGTAACCAAAGAAGGTTCTGATTATATTATCAGCATTACAAGGTATGCACCTGACTACTCTGACAGGACTGAATACAACGCTGTAATTGATTTAACAAACCTGGAAGTTCTTCCATTTACAGAAGCAACACAGAGCGAGACTGAGATAGATATTATCAACAACGAGGGTGGTACATATGAATCTACATTCTATGTTGATGATTATTCTATTAAGACTTACTGGACTTCAGGTGATGTAACTTCAAATTTCCTTCTCATAACAGACTCTTCTCATACTGAAACTATTATCGATATGAGACGTTTCTTCCCTAACATGGATATTTACAGTATTACTAATATCATTGAAATGGGTAATGGAAAAGCTCTTATTTTTGCATCAACGGACGGAGTAGCTAGTGCATATTTTGTTCTGGACTTAAATGCATTTACCTTAACTATCTATGAAGAAGATATGACATGGCTCGAAGATTCGGTTTACAAGCTTAGATATGTAAATGGTTACGGCACTGTAGTAGTTGATCAGGAAGGCATCAGAGGAATTGATTTTGATAATCATAACCTCTATTCAATTCTTGACTTCAATAATACAAATGTAAATCGTTTCGATGTAAAAGACACATATCCTGTATATATTAGTGATGACAGAATCGTTCTAGAAGGATCCAATCACGCACCTACTATTGAGTATTCTTCCAGATTATCTTCCATTTATGTATTTGACAGAGCTGACAGCAATCCTAATGTAGGAAGAATGGTATTAAAACTTGCTAGCCTTGGGTCTTACAGTTATTCCGTCTGCGACAGTATGTGCAGATTTAATGATACAAATCCTGATTACTTCATCGAGATTGATACACGATATGTAATCGATAAATTCATGGAAACAGATATCAGCACAGATTATTCAATCAGATCTGAGAGAGCTCAGCAGGCTCTCGGTAACCAGCTGACTGTAGATCTTATCGCTGGCGTTGGCCCTGATATCATTGTCGATGGTGCTTACTACTCACAGCTTAATAATGCTGATTATCTACTCGATTTAAGTGATTATGTCACTGGTCTTGATTCTTCGAATTACTTCACTAATATCATCGATGAAGCAAGAACAGATGGGCAGATTTTCCAGTTGCCTGTTACATACTATGTTGAAGGTATAATTACCGCCGCATCTAACGTAACTCCTGGCCAGACAGGTTTCACATATGATGAATATCTGGAGTTTGTAAATACTGTATGTAATGGCGCTGATGCCGTAAATGCCAGAACTCAGACAGAATTCTTCTTATTAGGCTTATCACTTATGCCAGATCTTATGACAGTAGATGGAAGCGTTAATTACAACAATGATGCATTTATCGCGTTGGCTGAATTCACCAGAGACCATATAAACAATGTTATCGTGACTGAAGAAGATTATATTGAGGAAGAACCAGTTGCACATGTTCAGCACATCAATGATATGCTCAGTTACCTCAATGCAATCAAAGGCTACGCAACAGATCGCGTACTCTTAGGTCTCCCAACATATGATGGCAGAGGGCCAATTGTATCTAACTTCAGTTCTGTTGGTATTGTAGCTAATCTTTCTTCTAATGATCAGGCTGCATGTCTCGACTTCGTGTCCATCTTACTTGACGACAACACACAGTACATGCTCGGTATCGAGGCAGGTATCCCTATCAATCGCAATGCATTCACTGAAGTAGGAGAAGCATTTGTGGACTTGTATAACTCTAACCTTGAGATGACTCTTGCTAACATGTCAGAAGCCGACATCAGGAATAATGGTAAGAATCCTGATCCTCTTGATTATTCAACAATCGAGGAATTCGAGAGCCTTATTACCACAACTGGTACATGGGTTACAACTGATGGTGCTATTAATGCCATCATAAGAGAAGAGATGCCAGCATTCTTCGAAGGTCAGAAAACATTAGATCAGATTATCGAAGTCTTAGAAAATCGAATCAATACAATGATTAATGAGCGCGGATAAGTTCATTAATTCATAAATTTCAAAATGTAAGAAGGGGCTGTTCTAAAGCAGCCCCTCTTAATATGTTATTTAATAAATCACTCATTCTCAAGATTAGAGTAGTAAGCCTCAAGCTGTGGAACACATTCGCAGAAGCAGTGTCTTAGAGCAGGATCAAAATGTGTACCCATGCCATCGATAATGATGTTATAAGCTTTGTTGAAATCGAATCCTTCTTTATAGCAGCGCTTGCTTACTAATGCGTCATAAACATCTGCGATAGCCATAATTCTTGCCTCCAGAGGAATCTCTTCACCAGCCAAACGACTAGGGTAACCTGTTCCATCCCATTTTTCATGGTGATAAGTTGCAATATTAGATGCGAGTTCAATCCACTCTTTATTCTCAATACCCTCAAGAATTCTCTCGATAATTTTCCCACCGTAAACTGTGTGCTTTTTCATCTGTTCATACTCTTCAGGAGTAAACTTGCCTGGCTTACGTAAAACGGCATCATCGACAGCAATCTTACCTACATCGTGCAAAGGAGCAACCTTCTCGAGAATCGCATAAAAGACTGGTGATACGTCAAAAGTATGATTCTTAACCAAAGACTGTGTAAGGATATTTACAACAGCACTTGTACGCTTAATGTGACCTCCGGTTGAGCCATCACGACTCTCGATTAACTCCGCGATACCAAGTAAAGACGCGTCCTTCATAATATCAATCTGAGTAATCTTCTCGTCTACTTCCTTCATCAGTTCCTCACGGTAAATCTCAAGCTGGTGAATGTAACCATTCTTCTCAGTTACGTCACGCACAAAAAGCTGATAGCCGCATTCCTTTCCGCGGCAGACAAGTGCAGACATTTCGAGAGAATACCAGCGCTCGCCGATAGAAATCTCTCTTCTTGTTGTTCGCTTATTCTTCTCATAGCAAGAAGCCATCTCCTCGAAAGTAGTAGTAATATCAAACTCTTCAGGAAGTGGTGCATCGATTGAAGCCTTAGTAAGATCAGTGAAAACATCCGCTACTGTCTTGTTATATCCAAGAAGACGATACTTCTTATCTGTAGCGATAATACCAACCTCATGATCCTTTTCCATACGCTCAACTACAGAAGAATTGACATCATAAAGCGGCAGTCTTCTTGCCAGGTGAATCATCATTCCATCGATTATAAGTTCACCAACAGCATCAAAATTGAAATCAACCTTAAGGATGCTTCCAAGGAAAACTGATATTAGCAAAATAAACTCCATAGCAACAACAAGAGCAACGGAAGTTTTTGGTATAGTTCTCTTCTTACGATTAATGAAAATAACATAGAAAGTGAGCAGGAATGCAATCAAAATATAGACATAATAGATTGTGTGGAAGATTCCGTGAGCCTTAATAATCTCGTGACTTACAGGATTATATCTGTACGCCTTATAGAAAAGTCCTGTTCGGGTTGTAGTGATAATTACGATATTAATAATTAGTGCAAATACGGTCAGAATCTCATACAAAAATCTATTACGATATTTGCAAAGCTCACTCAAAATACTTAAGAAAATAAGTGGAATAAAAAGCATTACTGCGTATATATTTTTCTGGGCAAAGAACGCTGCTTCTGATGATGTCGCACTATATAAGAAATAATAATTAAGCGCTGACATTGAAGCCATTATCAAAAAAGCAATGTAATGAATTCCATGCTGCTTAGCATACATAGGCAGATAAATCTTTATGTAAATGACGCTTATAATAAAGATTCCAAGATATATATATTCCACAATAGTTCCCTCTCTTAAATCAGTTTATGAGGTGATACTAACGTGGTTACTGTTGTAAAATCGTTGCTATTCGGTTATCTCATTATGGATATTATCTAGTTCTAACATAAGAGGCATTAATAAATCATAATTAATAGGAATATTACTCTCTATAACCACTACATATGGCCCATTAGCTGAATAGACTATTCCGGCATCTACTGTAGAGGTGTAGCCTGAATCTTCACCGACCATCCAGCCACCCTTAGACTGGGTAACATACATCTCGCCTACAGCACTATGAATAAGAGAGTACTCAGGGTAGGTAAGCCAGCTGCCAAGAGTTACAGCTAACGGTTCATCGCTCTCCTCCGGATCAACAGGACTGGTAAAACCACAGACACTTCCATCTTCAAGAATAATCTCTCCATTTAAATACTCATAGCCATGAGTCCAGATTCTAGCCATATCGCGGCATCCAAGACGAGGATACTTATACGCACAAGGCGCAGGATCGACTCCACACTCCACACACCAGTCCTGAATATAAGTGCGTCCATATCTGCCATTAAGCGAAGTATATGCATCATTATCAGAATTAACGAGCATACTTATAATCGAATTTACATGCGTTCTCACACCATCTTCATCATATCTTCCAAGACTTAAAGCGTATGGGCCCTTAATGGAACTTGCCAGGTAGTAAGGCCTGTCATAGTCATAGGCAATACCTCTGCCCGTATTAATATCAACAAGCAAAAAACTATACTGATAGCGGTAATTTGTCTCAAAATCCGTCATCACCTGCCCCAAGGCCGTAATAGCCTCATCGCGGGGCACATAGCCTCCGAACGATACCAGCATAGCGTCCTCTAGTTCAGGCAGCGCCGACAAATTATCGTAAATAACAGATCTCTCCACTACTTCATCTATATCGCAGTTAACGCCATACGATATGCAATACTCTTCGAAAGGCACCTGGTGAGTAAGAGCATTTACTATAGAATCCACAGATACTCCACCATCGAGCTCAGTTGTTAAGAACTCCATCGTTCTACTACCCAGAGTACCACGTGCCAGAGCACTATTTAATCTGGCAATTATCTCGCTGTTATCTAACTCACTGGAAGTGAATTCATCGCAAAAAACTATATCGTTAACTACTGAATAAATATCAGAAGTACCATCAGCAAGTGAAATTATCTGATTACTATATTCTTCATTAGTAACTTCACGATTTAATAAAGCAGATGCTAGGTCACAAACTAACATTTCACATAAATCTTCTGCGGTCATTACAGGCTCTGTGGCTTCTGTCTCAAGGGGAACATATACGGTAGTCTCTATAACAGTTGTCTCGCTAATAACAGGCGCAGAGGTCTCATGAGTAATGTTTTCACCTTCACAGGAACAACAAATAATACCTGCCATAATCAGGCAGGTTATCAGAAATACATTTTTATTATTAATCCTCGTGTTCATCCTTATCATTATCGAAGAAGTTATAACCTTTATCAAAGTCATCTAACGCATCCTTAATCTCACTCATAGACTCAAGAAATGCATCTACAACAACAGGGTCAAAATGTGTTCCCTTCTCACTAAGGATAATATTAATCGCCTTCTCAAGAGGCATTGGTTCCTTATATATTCTTCTGGCAGTCAGAGCGTCAAATACATCTGCAACAGCCATTATTCGAGCACAAAGAGGAATCTCCTCACCCTTAAGATTATCTGGATAACCCTTGTTACTACCGTCCCACCACTCGTGATGAGATCCGGCCATATCAATTGCCATCTCAAGATATGAAAAATTACCAAGATGCATTTTTGAGTGCTGTAAAAGCTTCTTGCCCTCAGCTGCATGAGACTTCATAATCGCGAACTGCTGCTCATTAAGTCTTCCAGGATAATTCAAAATCTCATCTGAGACATGAATCTTACCTATGTCGTGGAGCGGTGCAGCAACGCTTAAATCATGAATAAACTGATCAGTCATCTGATCCGAGTATGAGCTGTTGCTCTTTAACTGTCTGGCTATGATATCAACATAGCGGGCAGTTCTTTGAATATGACCACCTGTATTAGAATCACGGTTCTCGACAATTTCAGCCATAGTTACGATGATATTAAACTGCATATCCGCTACCTTATCATTAAGATAAGATCTTCTGTTACCTGCTAACACTACAGCGATTAAGACCAAAGTCAAAATAAAAGTGCTAGCTCCAAACATTAGGGTAATTGCCTTAAGTAGGTATTCATAATCTGTCGCATCTATTAATTCATCAGTAGGAACCAAAATAAAAGTTGCAAAAATAAACTCTAAGTAACCTACAATCATCAACGAAGTCTTTTCAAATTTACTCAGTCTTCTGCGACTACTGGTAAGAGACATTGTAGAACCAATATTCATGGTTCTCTGCCCATCATAACGATACTGAACCAGCAGAAGGCCTGTAATCATGAAAGAGAAAAAAATAATCTTCGAGATGTTATTAGCGTTACTACCTATTTCAAACACCATATTAGGAATCATCTCAAGAGGAAGAATCAAACCATATACAACACCTAACATCGGTATAGCGATAAACGACTTGTATAACCTATAGGTACGACGTTCAATAAGAACATAAATAGCAAAAGACACTACACCAACTAAAAATGCAAAATCTCTGCTAAACATATATGCAGTAATAATTGCAACTGTAACAACAGCATGGTAGACATATCTAATCTTGCCTTGAATCCCGCTTTCCATAAAAACGTATTTGGACACAAAAACAAATGCTGTATATATCATTAAAAATTCAAGGATATCAGCTATCTCGTATGTCATGACACTCTCCAGATTATTGATTATCTAATTATAAACTAATTGTTAGCAATTGAATCTGAGGATTTCCCTTATATGTCAGGAATAATCCTGCCACACCATCAGGAATTGATATATCAGCAGAGAATTCAGTCCATTCATCCGTACCTTCAAGCTTAATAGTTCCAACTACAGGTCCATTCTCGACTGTTCTTACTTCCAAAACCATATCGTCATAGGAATTGATAACTTCAACCTTTTTATTTCCTGAGCCAGATCTTCTGTCAATTCTCTCTGGACCATCATTTACAAAAGTATTCTTATCAGATGAAAGTCTGGTCTTAACTGTAATTTTGCTTACACTCTTATAATCAAAATACTTAAACCCGATTAAAGTATCAGCACAAATCTCTGCAATAAATCTGTCTTCTCCTAAGTGAGAAACATTAGGGAACGAATCCTTATAAATAGAATTACAGCCGTGAGGCATATGCCCATTAGTGATAATACAAGCGATTGTGGCTGGATACTCAAGGCCAGTCTTAAGTGGCGTAGGATTAAGACCACATGATGTGATTTCTACCTGCTTTATAGAACCATCAGCCTCGATTTTAATCTTCTCAGCACAAGCCTGTCTTGAGTAATCCGACTTATGTGTTAAGCGGTGATAAAAAACATACCACCGACCATTAATCTCGATAATACTTCCGTGAGTTGTACCTGTCATATTGTGCTTGTCTTTTTCCAGGCGTCCCTCAAATCCAACGTCACCATTAGATACAATTGTGCCTCCGAACTTAAATCCACGGTCTGGGTAATCACTTGTAGCATAGCAGAGCTCATGATTTTGGAAAGAAGAGTAAACAAAATAATACTTTTCTCCCACCTTACGCATAGAAGAAGCTTCGAAGAATGGATGCTCCTCAAAATCCGTTCCTCTTACCGCATAAGGAATAATATGCTTTGGCTCATCTTTAATGGTAAGCATATCGTCTTCCAGAGTACATCCTACTGCACCCATAATTGAATCTACCGCACCCATCTTTCCGTCAGGGCAGCTCTCAGGATACTTACGGTACTCCAAAATCTGCTCACGCGTTCTGCCGAACATATTCATCTCGCTTTCGACATACTCTTCATTAGCATCAAAATCGTCCTGCTCTTCGAAATTATACTGTGTACCATAGTAAAGGCGAATTACACCATTATCGTTCATGACAGCAGGATCAAAGCAGACATACTTCCACATCGGAGTGCCGTCTTTATACTTAACCTCACCTAAGTATTCGAACTGTCCACAGGGAGTGTCACATACAGCTACATGAATCGTATTTGTGTATCCACCCTGTCCATAAATACCTGACATAGCATAATAGAGGTAGTATTTTCCGTCATTGCCCTGAACAACATCAGGAGCATACATATATGGATGATTCTCATAATCAGGATCCTGAGAAGCCTTATATATTACGCCTTCATATCTCCAGTTAGTAAGATCATCTATAGGAGCAGAATATGTTACATAATCGTCCATACAGAAAGTATATCCGCCCTCTCTATCGTGAGAACCATAGTGATAAACTCTGTCACCAAACACATGTGGCTCACCATCTGGGATGTATTCATTAATTGGTAAAAATGGATTAAATACCTGCTTCATTTTATGATCCTCTTTTCCTTCTGTACTTAAAAGCAGCGCCTACAGGCGCTACTTAAAACTTATTTATTGTCATTTTTGTTAGTTACCACTGACTTAACTTTGATTGTACCTTAAGCTTCTCCTCTTCGATAATCTCCTGAACAGCATATGTATTTGCTGTCTCTACTACAAAAATCTCAGAACGCTGAGCCAGGGCTGCTGAGTCATAATAGACTCTGCCTAAGCACAATACATTTTTTACAAGTCCATTTTTGCACTTAACTCTGTGTTCAAAGTATGCGATTGGATTCTTGCTAAGCTGTTCTGTAACAAGCATTGTATAACCTGCACGGTCTTCCTCAGGAATCAAATCTTCCTGCTTCATCTTGGAAATAACCTCTGCCTTGGAATATCCTGTAAGGCTCATAAATGCATCATTAACATCCACGATAAACTGGTTATCGTCTAGCAAATATCTGCAGTAATTAACACTATGAACTCTTGAAGTATCGTAATGAACAGGCTCTGCTTTACGGAACACCTGACTTGCCATAGCCAGAGTTTCTGTCCTGTTTACCGTCTCCTCTGGAACTACATCAGGGAGCATTTCGACGAACTCACTTACGATAGTAGGGTCAAACTGAGTTCCGGAGCAGCGCTTAAGTTCTGCTACTGCCTTATCGACGCTCATACCCTTACGATAAGCTCTATCAGATACCATGGCGTCATAGGAGTCTACTACCGAGATGATACGTGACAAAAGTGGAATCGTGTCATGACTTAATCCATCAGGGTAACCTGTACCATCCCACTTCTCATGGTGATGCAAAATCATGTCAGCGATATCAACAAGCTCCTTGGCACTTCTGGCAATCTGATATCCCTTCTCAGTATGAGATCTCATTACAACCCACTCTTCGTCGGTAAGCTTACCTGGCTTATTAAGGATATTAAGTGGAATACCTACCTTACCGATATCGTGAAGGAGACACAGGAGCGCGAGGTCACTTAGCTGAACATCAGAGAGTTTTAATCTCTTGCCTAATTCGTAACCCATAGCCTGAGTTCTCTTAACGTGCTCCTCAGTCTCAGAATCAACTTCCTCCAGGGCCTTTACGATAGATCTTACAAGCTCTGACTTAGGTGAATTAACATCGAGAAGTTTCTTATTCTGAAGGCCCTTAAATGCCACTTTAATAGCATCGTAAATTGACTGTTCCTCATGCTTAATACTAGTCGCGCTCTGAATGTCTACATCAAATCCAAGTCTGTCGTCAGAAGCCAGATTTCTCTTTACAAGATCTATTTTATTATCAACATCAGCCATCGTCAGGTTATATGTAACAACAATAAGGCTTGCCTCATGACCTCTTATGAAGTGGCTCTCCATAGGGAATACTTTACGCATATGCTCACTAAGCATTGTGATTGCCTTATCACCAACATCTCTGCCGTATTCGCTGTTAATGATACCAAGTCCATTAATATCCAATACAGCAATAACTGAATCATCTTCAAAGCTTCCTGGTATATTCATCAGGTCATTCTTAAAATAGCTCCAGTTATAAAATGATGTGAGCAAATCGATATCGCCAACTTCGTCAGTAAATACGAGAAGCTCACCTAACAACTCATTATGAGCTCCCTTAAGACTTCTATGATCAAGACGTACTGTTCTGGACTTGCCATCACTCTTTAAATAGAACTGGAAGGAGTAATTATACTCCCTTTTCTCAGAGTTAAGTGTTATTCCAAGTTGCTCAGTAAATGAATCCAAGGTCTGATCGTTCTCGCAATTAATATCAGGGAATAACTGCTTAAGTTTCTCATTAGCAATAGTAAGCTTATCGGTGTAATCAAATAACGCTACACCCTGATTGATATTCTCTACAATCCAGGAATGATAACTGTGCTTCATGCCACCTGTTCTATATGTAAAGCAGAACTGGTAAATAGTAAATGCAGCAATACTATAGCCCCAGATAGAATAATCCAGGTTACTCGCTCCCATAACATTAGGGAAGAATAAAAATACTGCATTAAGAGCAACGACAGCTGACAAGGATACAATTGATAAAGAATATGGCTTACGATAAGCCTTAGGTACACGTATTCCTCCTCGATGCAAGTTAACAAATACAGTTACAACCAAAGCGTATACAAAAGCAAGATGCAACCAGTAAAGAGGCTGTTGCTGATAGGTGTAAGGAGCCAAAAGGTGACCATTAGGCACATAATCCATAGCTACATTATTAAATGGGTTTAAACCAAGTATGATTGTATCAAATAAAAGGCAGGCAATAACTGCAATAAAAGTTGTCTTATCCTTCCATGTGAACAAATCCTTCATATAGATGCGGAAGAATATAAAAAGGGACACCAGTTCCCATGAGATTGACATAAAGTACAAACTTGAAAGGAAAGAAAACCAGAACTTATCAACACAGAAGATGCTTGATAGATAAAAAGTCTGTGTCAGAGCCGCACCAATACAGGTTAATCCAAGGAAAAACGCAGATAATTGCTTTTCCTTAAAACTTCTATAGGCAGTATATCCATCGCCAACTAAAGCAAAAGAGGATATAACTACATAGATGACCATCATTGCTACGTCGCGCATTAAAACTCCTTTCAAGGCACACCTACCCTATTGTGATGATTTTAACACGCGTACTAATAGTTAATATTGAACAAATTGTATCTTTTTACATTATCAAATCAATTCTTGTATTCAATAAAAGCTTTGAGCTCCTTGTAAAAATACCTGTTGCCGCATATAAAGCAAATCAAAGTAACTACAAACATAACAGGAGCTAAATAAATATATTGAAGTGGAATAGCACCAATTAACTGCATGACGAAAGCTATCACACTTAAGATGAACATGACGCTAGGAATCATAAAAGAAAGAATTGAAACTATCTTCCCATAATTAGTCTTACCAAACTCTCCAAAAGCAACTCTTAAATCCTTGTCATTCATCTCATAGATACTATTCTTCATAAAATCCTCCCTTAAAGGTTCGTATAGAAGATTCCCATAGCAAGCTGGATTCCAATCGATACTATCGTAATCATTGCCCAGCAGCTAAATCCCAGTAGAATTGGCTTACCACCTTTTTTAATCAAATCAACTATATTCGTATTAAGTCCAATTGCACACATTGCCATAGCAATAAAGAACTTAGCCAACCACTTCATACACTTAACTACAGTACCCATGTAAAAAGCAGTAAAAGAGCTTGAAGGCATAAAGCCAACTATAGTTGTAATCATAGAAGCTGCTATAAAGAAAAGTATGAAGAAAGGAAAAATTTTCTTAAAAGAAAAATTACTGCCTTCTTCGCTGTCTCTTCTCGAACGTCTCATTTTAAGCAGAGCCAGAACGAGTGTAATTGGTATTATTGCAAGTGTTCTTGTAAGTTTAACCGTTACAGCTGTAGATAATATCTGATCACACATATAAAGTCCCTCAGCCGTTGATGCAGCTGCTGTAACTGAAGATGTATCATTAACCGCTGTTCCTGCAAATATAGCAAAACCTTCGCTACCCATTCCTATAGCATGTCCAAAAGTTGGAAATATCAAAGCTGCCAGTACATTAAAGAGAAAAATAACCGAGATAGACTGAGCAACTTCTTCATCCTTGGCATCTATAACCGGAGCAGTAGCAGCAATTGCTGAACCGCCACAAATAGACGATCCTACTCCAATCAGCGTCGCAATATTCTTATCCATCTTAAGAACTTTACTTAATACAAAAGCAACTATTAAAGACGTGGAGATTGTGCATATTATTACTGGAAGACTTTGAGCACCAACTTTGGCAACGGTACCGAGATTCATTGAAAAACCAAGAATAATAACAGCCCACTGAAGAACTTTTTTAGATGTAAATTTGATTCCGCCACTGAATCTGTTATTTTTTGATAAATCAGGCGCAATCAAAGCGACAATCATACCAGCCAAAATTGAAAAAACAGGTGCACCTATAACCTCAAATGAAAAACTACCTAATTTAAGACCACCTAGAAATGTCGCCAACGAAGCAATTGCTACGCATAGCAGTATTCCTAGTCCCTTTTCTTTAAAAAACCTCATAATTCCCCCTGTTTAAGTAATTTTTTGAGCACATTATATCAATTCTTGATAGCAAATATTTATTACATCCGTTAATATTAAATAATATTTACTTTTAATGAGGGAATGTATGAGCAAATTATTAGACAAATGGAATTCATTATCCAGACTTCAGATGATACTTGTCTCTGGAATTACTGCAATAGTCGTAATTGGAATTATTGTACTGTGTTTATTCCTCAACACAGGATATTTCGCGAAGTCGATGCGCCTCTTACGCGTAGAAGGTTATGTAACGCTCATCGACGAGGCTGGTACCGAGACTACAATTTTTGACAATATGAGATTTGCTAACGGCCAGACACTTACTACAGGTATAGACAGCCTGGCATCCATAGCTTTCGATGATTATAAGATCGTTACCCTCGATGAGAACAGTCGTGCTACTTTTGTAAAAGAAAGAAACAGAATGGAACTCGTACTGTCACAGGGTGGAGTTTTTTTTGAAGTCAACAAGCCTTTACGCGATGATGAGTCATTTGACATCAGAACTTCAACTATGATTTGTGGTATACGTGGTACTTCCGGCTACGTTTATGTAGATGAGGAAGGCAACTCTGTTTTGGTTCTTACAAGCGGCCATGTTCATCTTTCAGGTGTAAACCCTACTACTGGTCAAACCAAGGAAACAGATGTTAATCCAGGTCAGAGAATCACAGTATATGTTGTTGGTGATTCTGTAGAATTTACATTAGAAAGCATCACTGAGTATGATTTGAGTTACGAGCACATCCGCCACCTGTGTAATGACTTAAATTTACTGTCTACTGTATGTGATGCAACTGGATGGAGCTCAGATTTAATTAGAAACCTTTATAATGGAACAGCCGAGATTGAAGCTACTGAGACGATTGAGGCCCTCGAGACAGAGGAAAGTACTGCTTCGGCAACTTCTGCTGCAGCAGAGGCTACACCAACGCCTACTCCAACACCTACACCAGTTCCAACTACTGTTGACGACGATGATGATGTAATTGCAACTGAGCCAGGTAACACACCTACACCAACACCAACGCCAACTCCTACTCCAAGAGCTACTAATACTCCAACACCAACTCCTACACCAACTCCTACACCTGCAACGTCAGGTCAGGGCAGCGGAAGTAGTTCTGGTACAACAAATACACCTACTCCAACACCTACTCCAACACCAACGCCTACGCCAAGGCCTACAAATACACCAACACCTACGCCTACACCAAGGCCAGAACCAACACAGGTACCAGACCCAGATCCTACTGAACCAACAGAAACAGAGGAGACAGAGCCAGGAACAGCTCCTAATCAGCCAGATTCTGATCCTGAAGAGAGAATTCCTATTGGAACAGACCCTGACACTGGCGAATTTATCTATGGCTAATGAAGTTAAATAAAAAACATCTTTGTATCTCACTTGCTATATCACTGGCAATAACAGGACTTATAGGCGCTGGATTAATCCAGCGCCCTGATAAGTGGGTTCAGGATGAGTTATATCAAAGACCATCCATTCCATCATCTGATATTGTCATCATAGGAATAGATGAAGAAGCCCTGTCACAAATTGGACCCTACAATACCTGGAACAGAGATGTTATGGCATCTGCTTTAGAAGTCCTCGGAAGCGACCCGGACTATAGACCATGTGTCGTCGCGGTCGATACTCTCTACATAAGTGAGACGCACGAAGAATATGACAACATGCTGGTACAGTCAGCTTCTAATCTTGATAATATAATCTTCGGTTCTGCAGCAACCTTTGGAACCTCATACGATTATTCTAACGGTACTATGGTTGCAAATACTTATTCAGTATTGAACTACGAAGTTCCTTTTGATGCTCTTAACGAAGTATCTTATGTAGGCCATATTAATGCGATGGAAGACATGGATGGAATAATGCGTCATGCTCTGCTGTATGTAGAGCCAGAAGAAGGCGAATTTATCTATTCAATGGCCTATACAGCAGCAAAGATTTATCTTGAAGAGCACGGGAATACTATTAGCCAGCCTCCTGTTAACAGCCGTGGTCAGTTCTATGTTCCTTTTACTGCTGAACCATTTACTTACTACGATGGCTTTTCCATCGTAGATTTAATTAATGGCACCATCCCTCCGAGCTACTATGCAGACAAAATTGTCTTAATCGGGCCATATGCAGCTGGACTTCAGGATGCTTACTTTACCCCAATAGACCGCTCAACTCAGATGTTCGGAGTTGAATTTCAGGCTAATGTTATCCAAAGTCTAATAGATGGAAACTTCAAGACCGAATCATCAGCTACCCTGCAGTTAATAGCATTATTTATCATAACGAGTGCACTTTTGTATCTTTTCCTTCAAAGCAGAGTCAGAATGTGCACACTCGAAGCTGTTATATCTATTGTTGTCTCAGTTTTGGTATCCGCTGTAGCCTATAACCTTGGAACGGTACTACACCCTCTCTGGATTCCAGTGAGCATTTTAATCTCATATGTAATTGCCATAATTAACCGCTACTCCATAGCTAATAAAGAAAAGCTGGCGGTGACAAAATCTTTCGAGAGATATGTTGCCCCTGATATCGTGCAGGATATCCTGAAGACTAACCAGAAGGACCTCGCGCTTGGAGGCAAAACATACGATATAGCGGTTTTATTCGTAGATATTCGCGGCTTCACCACTATGTCTGAGCGCTTAGAGCCGGAGCAGGTGGTATATATCCTCAATAAGTATCTTTCACGATGTGTAGAGGCTATCGATAATAATCACGGCACGCTCGATAAGTTTGTAGGTGATGCTGTTATGGCTTTCTGGGGTGCACCACTGCCACAGGACGATTCAATTCTAAATGCATGTAAGGCCGCTCTTGATATAGTTCGAGGTGTGGATGAGATTTCAGATGAACTTAAATCCGAGATAGGAGAAGAAATCCACGTCGGTGTTGGTGTCCATTACGGTAAAGCCGTAGTCGGCAATATGGGCTCCCAAAGAAGAATGGACTACACCGCTATCGGCGACACAGTTAATACTGCAGCAAGGCTGGAGAGCAATGCACCAGCTGGTACTGTTTATATAAGCAGAGTAGTTGCCGATAAGCTTGGAGACAGAATTAAAACTACTTCCCTTGGAGTCAGTATAAAGCTTAAGGGCAAGGCTGATGGATTTGAAGTATTAAAATTAGATGGTTTGGAGGTATAAGATGCTCTCGTTTATAGGACGTGGCTCCGCATTTACAGACAAACATAACAGCGCTTACTATATTGACGGCAGGACACTGGTCTTAATTGACTGTCCTATGTCTACATTTGTTGAAGTAAAAAACAGCAGCCTGGACTTAATTGATGACATTGTAATTCTTGTTACGCATACTCATAGCGACCACATAAGTGGCATACCTATGCTCATCGACTACTGCTATTTTGTTAGTAAGAAAAAAATCACCATAGTTGCCCCGAGAGAAGAAGTAAGAAAAGATCTCCTTTACTACATTAAGGTAATTGATGGCTGCGATGATTCCTGGTATACGCTTATTAATAGTAAGGATGCAGTTTTCCCCTGGCTTATAGAATCTATCCCTACAACACATGCACCAGGCCTTACTGATAAATGCTTTGGCTATGAGCTTTTTATTAATGGGAAGACTGTAATATACACAGGAGACACCGCGACACTAACACCATTTCTCTCCCGTGTTAAGGGTGGCATATTATATGCAGAAGTAAGCTCTCATAAAAGTGATGTACACATATATATTGAGGATGCCCTTCCACTTCTAACTTCCCTGACTGATGAGGGGGCCCAGGTTTATCTTATGCATATAGACGATGAGGAGAAAATATCTTCCATCATCAGGAACACAAATATCAAACTCGCACCAATAAAATCTATGGAGGTAACTATGAACAGCTCTGAGACAATGCTTAATGAGATTTTCGACATCGCTAACAGCCTTTATAACAACATCTACGAGAATCTCGACGACAATCATAACGACATCTTCTCTACTTTAACAGAGCTTGGCAAGACATTAGGCCAGTGTGAGCGAGCTTCATTCTGGAAATGGGACAAGCGTAATAATCAGCTTTGGACAACATCTGCAACTGGCGTTGATAAAATCGTTATCCCTGATAACACAGGTCTTGTAGGCAAGGCGATAGCATCCAAGCAGGTAGTAATTACCAACGACCCTTATAACGACCCTGACTTCAACTCTTCTGTAGACAAGGCAACTGGCTTTGTAACCAGATCCATCATGGTGCTCCCTGTAGCTGACGTTAATGGTAATTTCATTGGTGCTTATCAGCTCATAAATAAGATTGGAGACGTGGGCTTTAATGCTCAGGAAGATGTTCGTAAGCTTTCCCTCGCAGCTTTAATCTGCGGCCTCGCATTAGAGTCTGAAGTTTACCTCGATGACTCCCACCGCGATCGCTTAACAAAGCTTAAAAACCGCATGGGCTTCTACTACGACTTCTCTCACAAGTACTCGAAATATCTTGAAGACAAGACATCCACAATCAGTATGTTCATATCTGATATTGATAAGTTCAAGAGTGTTAACGATACATATGGACATAATGCAGGTGACGATGTATTAGCATTTACTGCATCTTTAATTGAAGGGGCATGTGATGAGACTCAGTCAGTCTACAGATGGGGTGGCGAGGAGTTCATCATGATTATGCCTGAGATGGACTTGGAAGCAGCAGTTAAGAAGGCTGAAGAGGTAAGACTTTCTATTATGAATTCTACAATCAATGCAGATGGCAATGACATACACTGTACTATGAGTTTTGGCTGTATCCAGTTTGATATGACTAAATCAATTGAAGAAAATATCTCCCTTGCTGACGGCCACCTCTACACTGCCAAGGAATCAGGCCGTAACCGCGTAATTTCTTAATCAAACTAAAAGTCCTAACACAAAAAGGAGGTCCCTCTCGGAACCTCCTTTTTCAATAGTAAATATTTGTGAATCAAAAGTAATTGCGAAGTCATACGCAGGAGCTTTGCTCCGAGGACTGCGAAGCAATACTTTTGATGAGCAAAGACTGCGAGCAATTATTTCTTGATGAGCAAGCTTTCACCTGTCATCTCAGCTGGCTGCTCAAGACCCATGATCTCAAGGAGTGTAGGAGCGATATCACAAAGCTTACCGCCTTCCTTAAGTGTGTATGCATCATCGTAATTATAGAGGATGAATGGAACTGGGTTTGTTGTATGAGCTGTGTGTGGAGCACCTGTCTCGAGGTTAATCATCTGCTCAGCATTACCATGGTCAGCACAGATAAAGAGAACACCATCCATCTGCTTAACAGCCTCAACAGCAGCACCAACGCACTGGTCAATTCTCTCAACAGCTGCAACAGCTGCAGGAATAACACCTGTGTGGCCTACCATATCTGGGTTAGCAAAGTTGATGATGATTACATCATAAGCATCAGATGTGATAGCTGCATTGAGCTTCTCAGAAACCTCAGGAGCACTCATCTCTGGCTTTAAGTCATAAGTAGCAACTGCAGGAGAGTTAACAAGAGTTCTGTCCTCATCCTTGTTTGGCTCCTCGAGACCACCATTGAAGAAGAATGTTACGTGAGCATACTTCTCTGTCTCAGCAAGACGGAGCTGCTTTAAGCCCTTAGCTGCCAGGTACTCACCAAGAGTATTTGTAATCTCAACCTTCTTAAATGCTACTGTCTTATTAGGGATAGACTCGTCGTAGTTCTTGAAGCATACATATGTCAAAGGCATGAATCCGTTTGCTCTCTTCAAATACTTGATGCACTTTGTATCTGCTGCATCACCCTCAACAGCGGCGATATCCTCATCAGACATGCAGAATGCTCTTGTGATCTCACGAGCACGGTCTGGACGGAAGTTGAAGAAAATAACAGAGTCGTTAGGCTTAACAGTTGCAACTGGAGCACCAGCCTCATCTGTAATTACTGTAGGAAGTACGAACTCATCTGTTACACCAGCATCATAGGAAGCCTGCATAGCGTCGATACAGTTAGTAGCCTTAACACCCTCGCCAAGAACGATAGCGTCATATGCCTTCTGGATACGATCCCAGTTGTTATCTCTGTCCATTGCGTAGTAACGACCAGACATAGAAGCAACCTTACCACAGCCAATCTTATTCATCTCATCAACGAGAGCCTGGAGGTAATCCTTACCTGATGCAGGTGGAGTATCACGACCATCGAAGAATGGGTGAACATAAACATTCTCAAGACCGTTCTTCTTACACATCTCGATGATTGCATAGAGGTGTGTGATATGAGAATGTACACCACCATCGGAGAGAAGACCCCAGATGTGGAGATCAGAATTATTATCCTTACAGTTGTTGATAGCTCTTAGAAGCTCTTCGTTCTCAAAGAAAACACCATCTTCGATATACTTTGTGATGAGTGTCAAATCCTGGTAAATGATACGACCAGAACCGATATTCATGTGACCTACCTCGGAGTTACCCATCTGTCCGTCTGGAAGACCAACTGAAAGACCAGATGCATAACCCTTAACGAATGGAGCCTCGCTCATAAGCTTGTCCATTACAGGGGTATTAGCCATGTAAATTGCATTACCTTCTTTTTCTTCGGACAAACCGTAGCCGTCCAGAACCATAAGTACAACAGGTTTCTTACTCATTGTCTTATCCTCCTATGAATTTATTAAGAGACTCATCATACTTAAAGCCAGCCTTACTTAAGGCATCGAGGATTGTATCCTTACTAACGCCTAAGCTACTACAAAGCTCATCCAAAGACTCATAGTTATCTCTAAGCTGAGTATTAACATAGCTTAATAACATGAATGGATCCTTAGGAAGCATATTAGTCTCTCCTTAATTATTTACTTTGGAAATTCTATCACAGATTTGACGATACTAACAGTTGGTAGCATTATTATTAAAAATAAAAGAGGAGTACGGCTCATGATTAAACTGATTGCACTCGATATGGATGGAACTCTCCTGGATTCGAACAAAAAAGAACCCGAGGACTTTGCCTCCTGGGTAATTAGTCATCCTGAGATCCAGGTTGTAATTTCAAGCGGCAGGCAGTATTACACTCTTGAAGAGCAGTTCAGGGAAATCGCGAACCGACTAATTTTTATCGCAGAGAATGGTGCGGTTATCTTTCGAGCTGGGGAAGTAATTTATAAAAAGCCAATGAGCAGCAGCGGCGTACACGAGACGCTTAATGTATGCGACCAAAACCCTGCCTACCACCCTCTTATATGTGGGCTTAAGTCTGCCTATATCACGGATGAGGACCCGATTGTAGTAGAGGAAGCAATCAAATACTACGCCAGAAGAACTTCAGTTACGTCCCTTCACGACTCAGTTGAGCTCGACGACATTTTTAAGGTAGCTATTTTTATCCACGACAACAAGGCAGGAGATGAGTATCAGACCTTCCCTCCTTTATCAGATGATATCGAAGCAGTGTTGTCCGGAACAAGCTGGATTGATGTTGCAAGCAGAGGCATCGACAAAGGCGGCGCGCTTAAGGTCTTAATGGACATCTTAAAGCTAACACCTGACGAATGCATGGTATTTGGAGACTATCTTAACGACGTCGGCATGATGCAGGCTGTAACTCACAGCTATGCCATGGCAAACAGCCACCCGGATTTGTTTGAAGTTGCTACTAATGTCACAAAATATACTAACGACGAAGACGGTGTAATGAGAACCTTAAAGGAGCTCTTCGACTAAGATGGAATTAAAATCTCTTACATACGACGAGATAAAAACTCTTTATAACGAGAGGTTGACAGAGGACTTCCCTGACGATGAGCTTAAGCCGTTTTTTATAATCGAGCAACACCTTAGAGATAATATCTACGACTGTTATGGTCTTTGTGATGGCAGCTTCATCTATGCATATGCATTCTGCCTCAAAGTACCTTATCAGGGCAGCCATGTCTATCTTATCGATTACCTCGCAGTAGAGAAAAACCACCGCTCCCAGGGTCTAGGCGGCATACTAATAAAGTTTTTAAGGCAGGAACTAAAAGGCAAGGCATTAGTGGTCTTAGTCGAAGTCGAGAACCCAGACTACGCCCTGGAAAAAGACAAAGAAGAGACTTTAAGACGACTTTCTTACTATATTAATAACGGCATCGTCGAGACGGGCGCCTCCGAGTACCTCTACCACGTCGAATATAAGCTTCTCGAAATGCTTCTTAATAACTCTACACCCAGAACAAAAACAGAAATCTTCGAATTAATAGATGTTATTTACTCCCGTATCTTCCCTGAAGAAATTTATAAAAATCAGCTTTCCTACCACAAAGATTAATTAGGAATAAGTATTTGTTGAGAAGCAGAAAAGCACAAACAAAGCTGCGATAAGCCCACTCATAAGATAAGCACCAATTGAAAAATACTGATTGAGCTTATCTTTTTTGATATCACTTAATGCACATCCAGACGCGATAAGTGGAACGATATAAATAACTGCGATATATCTTGAACTAATCGTGCAAATAAAAGGAAAATCTATATTGAAGATAATGTAGCTGATCATAATTGGTACGACAATTAAAAGCATATAGATTTTTGTAATCCTGTCAGCGCGTGTACTCTTCTTAATGAAGAAATAAATAGTAAGAGCAAGCATTACAAAAAGAACTACGAGTGACACCTTCAAAGCTATATCGTTGAGCAAAGACAAAGGCACAGTATAAGGTCTCATGGAAGTATCTTCATCAAATAAGAAGGACTTAATTAATGTCCACCATATATTGCAGTCCAGGTCTTCATCAATAGATACGAAAGTGCAGTTAAGCTGCTCCGTAGTAGGGAAACCAAATCTCTGAATAAGAGTGTATGAACTTAAATCCATACATCCATCAGGAAGTCTTTGAATATAGTTAAAAGGCATTCCAAATAAAATCTTACTTCTTACAGGCCACCATAAACCAAGGGGTACGCAGACCACGCCAAACACCAAAAATTCCTTAATTAAATCCGCTATGCCATTCTTCTCCCTGATACGGTTTATCAGCACATACAGGAATATAAAAGCAGTACCAAAGGCCATATAAGCGACATTAAGCTTGGTCATCATACCAAGACCTATGCAAAGAGCAATTCCCATAATATTTTTCATGGAAGAATTCTTATACCATCTGATAGTAAAAAGAACTGCTCCTAACATAAACATCAGTGACAAAGGGTCGCTTGTAAGTGACGCAGACAGCCAGAACAAAGGAGGATAAAAAGCACTTAAAACTGTAAATGTATTAACGAGTTTTTTATCCAGATTAAATTCGCTTATAATCTCATATACTATCCAGATAGAGATAGTACAGATCATTAATGGCATGAACTGAAGCACTTCCAAAGCGCCATCACTGTCAAGACCCAAAGCGCGATTAATACCATAAAAAACAGCACTTATAATGTGGTGCAAAGGCGGATTATAAAAAGACCAGTGCTTGGTCAGATCAAAATCCGGAAGCTGCCTGTAGTTATAAAAATACTCGATAAAGCCTAAGTGACCATGACCTATTGAGCCATCATTATTCATATAGAACAAATCATGTGGCGCACAGTCAAACTTCATTTTAGCAACGTAAATGAGTCTCATAACAAACGAGACCGCCATTATCACCCAAAAGGATAAATCTTTACGCTGCTTATTGTTTTCCATTATTAACCCCAGAGAGCTGTCATCATCGGGATAATCTGCTTCTTACGTGACATTACACCTGGAAGATATACTTCGTGGTCATTAGCGTCAGCTGAAAAAGCATAACGAATGGTATCTTCATCACCCAGATAAAGGATATAAGAACCTTCCTTCAAAACATCTGTAATTGCAAGAAGAACAAAGTCATAAGCATTGGCCTTGGCAAGTTCGTCCATTGCATTAATAAACTCATCCTTACGAGAAAGATACGAAGAAGAATCTGCACATGTAATCTGGCCCACACCGAGCTTATGTTCTGCAATATGGAACTCCTTGAAGTCAGCCTTAATAAGCTCCTGCGCACTCTTCTCACTTCCACCAGAACTCTCGAAAAGCACCTTGCTAATCTCATCTACTGTAAGCCCAGCAATCTTGGCCATACGCTCTGCCATAGCTATGTCTCGCTTGGTACAGGTTGGAGACTTAAATAAAACGGTATCAGAAAGGATTGCAGCTACCATAAGGCCCGCCATCTCTTTTGTTGGCATAACACCATTTTCCTGATACATGGTAGCGACAATAGTTGTTGTACTTCCAACAGGCTCATTACGCATGTGAATAGGCTGCATTGTCTGAATGTCAGCTAAGCGGTGATGATCGATAATCTGCAAAATCTCAGCCTGCTCCAAGCCAGGTACTGCCTGCGCGGATTCGTTATGGTCTACAAGCACTACGCGCTTATGATTTGGACGCAAAAGATGCGATCTGGACAAAGTTCCTACAACCTTATCATTCTCGTCCAAAATCGGATAACTTCTGAACTGAGTCTTGGTAGTCTTCTCCTTGATATCTTCTACATAGTCATCTAAGTGGAAGCAGATAATTCCCTCTGTAGTACAGCTTACAGACACTGGCATAGCTGGGAAAATTCTCTTAACTACTGTAGCGCAGTCGAAAGGCGTATAGATAACACATGTACTCTTGGCATCGCTAAGGCAATCCTGATTTGCTGACACTCCACAAAGAATAAGGGCGTTAACCTCTCGTGCGAGAGCATCCTTAATAAGCTCAGGCTGATTGCCACAAAGCAAAATTGAGTCCCTGCTATACTCCATACCAGGTACAGGAACCACGATGTCACCACTGATATTGCCAGAGATAGCATCACCTTCGCTGATAATCCTGCCTTCGATTACTCCAAGCAAATTAAACAAAGGCAAATCCTTAACACTTGTATAATCGATAGTCGACATATTGTAGTTAGCAATATCGCCAGAAGACAGAGTACCAAACAAAGTTCCATCCTGATTAATAACAGGCAAAGTGCTATAGCGACCTTCTCTGAGTTTATTCCATGCAGTATGCAAAGGAACCGAAGGATCAATCGTAGGTGGAGTATCGTAAGCGATATCTTTTACCTGAGTCTTAACATCTACAAGACGGGTAGGCTGCTCAAAGCCAAATTTTGCCAAAACTCTTTTTGTCTCATCATTACAATGATCAAGGCGCGCCGCCTCATATTCGCGGTCTCCAGTTGCATTACGCAAAGCAGCATAAGCCATGGCAGAAACAATGGAGTCTGTATCCGGATTTCTGTGTCCGACAACATATATATTACTCATGATTATTCTCCAAAATGAAATATTCAGATTATAGCTTGTTTATGGACTGTTGTCTTTATATTATAATCAAGTTCACTGATTAATACTTAGGAGAAAAAAATGCTGGGCATACTTTATCTGATTGGCGCAATACTGCTGGGAAAATTTATAATCGAGCGATTCTTCCCTAAGCTTTATGATAATTACGATGTCTATTATTCCGATTCTGTTTTACCTGGCCAAAGTAAAATATGGACTTACTTTCCTCTATGGTCTACCCTGGGTCTGATTAGCTTTACCTGGCTTTTTTACATACTGTGCTGCATTTTTGCTAAGACAGGAGATGCGCTTCATATAGCTTCAATCATTATGGCTGTTATTATGGTGGCTTTGGGTGCTTACGCCGTATGGTATAAGTCAAAGCATAAGAACGCTATACGCTATATTGAAAAAGGGCATAATTTCAACAAGGAATGTATATTTTTTACTATTGTTTCTGTAGCAGTAATTACTACTATGTTCTTCACTTTTCACGTGAATAAATACCACGACCTTTGCTCTGGATTTACTATTTATGGTGATTTTTCTCCTCACGTGGCACTCATCAGATCATTCTCACATATGAATAATTTCCCTACTCAGTATGCTTTTCATGGCGGTGAGAAAATTAATTACCACTTCATGTATTTCTACCTGGTAGGACTTCTTGAATATCTTGGCCTTAGAATCGATTTGGCAATGAATTTTTCTTCTTCCATATTCATGATTAATGTACTGATGCTTATCTATGTAATGGGAGTTAAAGTCACTACTTCACGCTGGGGCGGTGTTTTATCACTTCTTATGGCAACATTCAGATGCAGTACAGCTCTTCCACTTTTTATCTACAAGGTATGGAAGGAAAGCGGCTGGAATAAAGTCTATGCAGCTCTCGTTCATAATGAAGGATTCATTGGAGACTATGCGCTTGAAAACTGGGGCGTCTATGGAATCAATGTATTTGTAAACCAAAGACACATCGCTGCTGGTATGTCGGTAATGATTTTAGCCATTATGTATTTTATTCCTTTCGTTATGAAGACATATAAGGACGCAGATAAGCTCAAGCCTGCTCAATGGGTTAAGCTAAGCCTTAAGAAGGATTCATGGAAATTCCATGATATAAAGCTTGCTGTATTAATGGGAATATTCCTTGGCTCCTCTTCCTTCTGGAATGGCGCTACTACTATTGCTGCTTTACTCGTACTATTCGGTTTTGCAGTATCTTCGAGATACAAACTTGATTATGTTATAACCGCCGTTATTACAGTAATACTGGCAAGCCTGCAGGCACGTTTACTTTCTAATCCGGGTACAGTCTCATTCCACTACAACTGGGGATATCTCGCTGAGGATAAGACTTTAAGTGGTGTCTTCGAAATGATATTTAATCTTTGGGGTGTCGGTGTTATTTTACTTATCTACACTTTCATTAAGAGTAAAGTTCAGACTAAGCATTTGTTAGTATCTACGCTGATGCCTCTTGTATTTGCTTTCTTATGCACTATGACTCCTAAGAAGGTTGTCATCAATCATAAATTCATTCTTGTATCATGCATGCTGTTAGCACCATATTTTGCAAAGATTATTCTTGATATCTACAGGAAGAAAAATCTGGCGTTAAAAGGACTGGCAATTGCAGTATTTGTATTGATGACATGCACTGGAATATTTGAATTCAATTCACTGTTACTCCTTAACACAAATACTATTGATGTTAATATGGATAGTAGGACAACTCAGTTTCTACAGGAAAATCTGACCGCAGATGATCTGGTAATGGCTGGACGCCCGTGGATGACTGATGTTACAGAATCTGGAGTTATGCTTTTTATGTCAGGTACTTCCAGCGCAGATGATGCTGGTTATGACTTAGACAGGCGCAATCAGTTGCAGCACTTAATATATGAAGGCGATAATCCAGATCTTTTACCTTCATATGTTGAAGAAGCCGGAATATCGTACATTATAATAGATAACTTTACTTATGAAGGATTTGACGTAATAAGAGAAGATATAATTGCTTCAGTATATGAGTTAGTATTTAGCAACCAAGATACAGGAGCCAATATATACAAAATTAATTAACGAGGAGTTTTATATGGAAGACAAGATGAAGGTAATGTTTGCTATCCCTTACGAAGACGGTAAGGTGTTTGAGCATTTTGGTAAGTCAAAGCAGTTTAAGCTCTATGAGGTTACAACTGGTGAGATTTTAAATACAGAAATCATTGATATCGAAGGCGAAGGTCACGATGTTGTTGTAGAAGCTTTGAAGGCTAATGGTGTAAATATCGTTCTTTGCGATAGCATCGGCCAGGAAGCCATGAATGCAATTTCCGCTGCTGGCATGGGAGTTATCTCAGGTGTTAGTGGTGAGACTGATGAAGTTATTAACCGCTTCTTCTCTGATGATGAAGAGTTTGAGTCTGAGGGTGCTAACTGCGATTGTGGCTGCGGTGGCAGCTGTGGAGAAGGTGGCTGCGGTGGTGGCTGTGGCGGCGGATGTGGAGGCTGCGGTGGCGGTGCTCCAACTATTATTTTCGAAGGCAAAAATGCAGGCAAGACTATCAAGGTTCACTATCACGGTACTTTGGATGATGGTTCCGTATTTGATTCCTCCTACGATCGTAACGAGCCACTCGAGTTTATCGCTGGTGTAGGTATGATGATTAAGGGCTTTGATAAGGCTGTTGTTGATATGAACGTTGGCGATATAATTAATATTCACATTCCAGCAGAAGAAGCTTATGGTCTTCGTTCTGATGAAGCTATAATCGAAGTTGAGATTGCAAAGCTCCCAGGTTCAGAGGAACTTAATGTAGGAGATAATGCATATCTGTCTGATCCATATGGTCGTCCATGCCCTGTTAAGGTTACAGCAAAGACTGAGACTACTATCACTTTGGACGCTAACCATGAACTTGCTGATCAGGCTTTAAACTTTAAGATCGAACTTCTCGAGGTAGCTGAGGAAGCTTAATAAGTCAAACAATAGTAGAAGATAAATATTGGGGCTGCAGTTTTTATTCCTGCAGCCCTTTTATGTTGAAGTAATTAATCTGCCAATATCATTAGTAATAATTTCTGCGCCTCTTACATTGGTATGACCTGTATCAGCACAATGGAGTGCAAAGTTATAACCAATTCTCTCTAGCTCAAGTCGATCATTATAGTCGATATAACGTAATCCATGTTCTCTGGCAAATAGCTCAAAGCTTGCACACTGCTCTATATTACGTTCAATCGTAGGAGTCATGGTAAGAATTAACTCGATATTATTCTCGCGACACAAATCGACAATTCTGTTCAGATATTCTTCCATTAATGGCATCATCGGCCATATAGGAATTCCTTCGTACATATCGTAGCCGTAGAATTCAATATTACTTGAATAGTAAAGAGCTCTCGCACCCAGACGTGAATTATCTCTGTTACGACTAAAATCACTTAATGACATATCTTCCCAGCGACTGTGATAGCGTATATTAGGAAGATAATAACTTAGCTCTGACTGTTCTGTATCAAGACTACATATGTCATGTACAATCTCAACCTTTGTCGGAGACCAGCGCATAAAATCAAGTGCACTTCTCGAGAAAGATTCTTCCTGATTAAGTGGATTAATATCAGCTACTGGGAAGCAGCAACAGCAATCCATAACAATATAACTTGGAGACTGATATCTTAATGCCTCTCGTATCCAGTAGTAACTAACTACCGGACTTTGCTGAGCAGTACCAATGTTGTACGCTCTAAGGCCATAGTTCTCCTCGATAATTCTTGGATAAAAAGAACTTACAGTATGCGATGATCCTACAAACAATACGTCTATACTATTATCTTCTAATTCATAGAATCCCTCTACTGTTGTGGTATTAGGCCAGGTATCAGCATCAAACTTAGGCTTAATTAAGTAAAAATATCCCTTAAGCAATACACATAATATAGTCAGAAATATGAGTGTTCTTATCATGAAAGAAATCTTTTTCATCAAAAACCTCCATAAATAAATGACTGTGCATCAAATCCATAACCATAATATCCAAATGTCATTACTGTGAAGATGACTATCAGATATACACTCCATCTGACAGGAAGGGGCATAGATAATATTTTACCCTTAATATCCACTCCCCTTTCGCGAAGAGTGCTGGCAATAATTAATACCAATAGTGATGCCGCAACAACAATCCAGTTTTTGCCATTTACGCCCAGATTCAAAAGAGTGCCATCCTTAAGGAGCCCCCAGTTGTTAGTAGTTATTATGCTCTTATACATCACTAATGAGCATCTCGTGCTAGGTGCTTTGAATACAATAAGTGACAGCAAAAACAAAATGTATGTTATTACTCTTCTAAGATAAGTAACAGGCTTTGCATTAATATTAAAGAACCTGATTTTGTATATGAAGCCTTCGAAGAACTGATAAACAGCCTGCATTACACCCCAGACAATGAAGTGGATACCAAGACCATGCCAGTAACCGCTGAAGGCAAACGTAATCATCATATTAAGGATTTTACGTGCTTTCCCCTTACGGCTGCCTCCCAATGGAATATAAATGTAGTCCTTAAGCCAGCTGCTTAAACTAATATGCCAGCGACGCCAGAAATCGCCAATCGATGTCGCGAAGAATGGCTGGTTGAAGTTATCCTGAAGCTCGATTCCAAATAGTCGGGAAACACCCATGGATATACTAATGCACGCAGTAAAATCAGAATATAACTGAATACTGAATAAGAATATTCCAATAACCACCCATGCTCCAAGATGTGAAGAATAATCTTCAAAAATTGGATTAACCACAACAGCGACTCTGTCCGCTATCATCAGTTTTAAAAACATGCCCCACATTATGGACAGCACGCCTCTCATAAACATATTCTCGTCCCACTTCTTAGGAGAAGCGAACTGAGCAGACAGATTACCATATCTTGGAATTGGACCCTGCACTAACTGAGGGAAATAAATAACATAGAGAATATACTTCAGAATATTCTTCTCAGGTTTTATCCTGCCCACATTAATATCAACCAGATAGGAGATAATGCCCAAGGTATAAAACGATATTCCAAGAGGTGCAATTATGTTAGATAAATCACCTATGAGAAAAGAATGAATACTCTTGGTAAGTATCCAGGGAATGGTAACTCCTGCTATAGATACGATAGTTAAGAGTTTACTGATTTTGGGAAATTGTTTTATAAGCAGGCCAAAAATATATGAAAATACAGCTGTGCCAAGAACTATATACCAGCTTTGCTTAAATGCGAAATAATAAAACGCTATGCTTCCAAGTAACAGCACAAACCAACGCCACTTATGAGGCATTATGTAGTACACAACAAGCAAACAAATTACTAATGCAAAAAAATTTAAAGAAACATATGTCATATATGGTATTATAGCAAAGCGTTTTACAATAAAAAATGCAAATAAACTGTAGAGGATTTAATATGCCTAGTTGCGATACTTGTAGCCATAATAATTACGATGAAGTTTATGACTCATATTATTGTGATGCCGATATCGATGAAGACGAAGTAGCTCGCCTGGCGATGCGTAACTCTATAGTTAAGGGCAAGAACGCTTATGATTGCCCGTTCTATAGTCATTATGACGAGTATTCAGTTGTAAAACATCAAATTTAATTTCTTGTCAATAAAACCACAGTCTCTACATGATGTTCCACACCAGGGAACATATCTACAGGTGTTGCTTTTACACCCTTAAACCCAGCCTTGGAAAACAGTTTTAAATCTCTCGCGAGTGTATCTGGATTGCATGATATATATACAATCTTCGATGGCCCTAAGACCTTACAACTCTCAATAAACTCAGGTGTCGTTCCTTCTCTTGGTGGGTCTAGAATTACACCATCATATTTATCATTACGAGATGCTGCCACCTTCATAAATTCTGTCGCATCGCCTTTAAAAACACGCACATTCTTAATACCGTTCTTACGTATATTCTCCTGTGCGTCCTGAACTGCCTTGGCATTAAGCTCAACGCCTGTTACCCTGCCACAGAATTTTGAAACATAAATACCTATCGTACCTGTTCCACAATATGCATCGATAATGGAATCATCTTTAGTAAAACCAGCATACTCCAAAGCTTTACTATATAGATTCTCGCACTGGTCATGGTTAACCTGATAAAAAGATTCTGCTGATATTCTGAATTTTAATCCGAGCAACTCATCCACAATAAATCCTCGCCCATAGCAAACTTCACTCTTATCGCCCAGAATCATGGAGTCTGTTCTGTGATTTATATTCATCACAATTGTGGTTATCTCAGGGTACTGACTTGTTAGTTTCTTAATGAAGTTCTTTTTACCAGGGAACATAAAGTCTGTTACAACTAATACAACTAATATCTCACCTGTTCCATCAGCAGTTCTAACTAATACACGACGTAAGAAACCTCGCCTTGACCTCTCATCATAGATTGTCATCTTAAATTCTGAAGCAAGTTTGGCGATAAAAGCTATTATTGCTGATGCCTTTTTATTCTCGAGAAGTTTTCCACCTTCAGGGATAATCTTATGGGTACCTTCTTTGTATGTACCATAAATAATTTTCTTCCCATCCATGCCAAATGCAGCATGAACCTTATTACGGTAATACTCAGTTTGTGGCGAACGAATTATAGGCTCGACCTGAGTTACGAGCCCATTAAGCAGAGATTCTACTCTCTTTTGTTTTAATTCCAGTTCTTTATCGTAGCTTGGCATTCTCTACTACAGCTCTTAAAAGTACGGATGTAGTAACAGATCCTACACCACGTGGCACTGGTGTGATACCATCAACAATCTCACTAACATTAGCAAAATCGACATCACCACAGAGCTTACCTTCGTCATCCACGTTCATTCCAACGTCAATTACTATCTGGCCTTCGCGGAAGAAATCCTTAGAAAGCATCTTTGCCTTACCTGCGCATGCGACTACAATATCAGCCCACTGGCACTCAGCCTTTAAGTCCTCTGTTCTAGTATGGCAAACCTTAACAGTAGCATTTTCTTTAAGAAGAAGCATAGATACTGGCTTACCAATAACGAGGCTTCTGCCTACAACAGTAACTCTCTTACCTTTGATATCAATACCATGAAACTTAAGCATTTCGATTACTGCCTGAGCTGTGCATGGAGCATGACCTTCTCCGGCGCCAGAAAAAATATCTGCCATATTGGCTTTACCCATACCGTCAACATCCTTCAAAGCGCTGATTGTATTAAGGATATTCTTATCAGTAAGGTTCTTAGGAAGTGGCCGGAACATCAAGATTCCATCGATAAGTTTGTCCGCATCGCAATCTGCTACTACTCTGTCTAACTCTTCCTGAGTAACATCTAATGGAAGCTCAATCTTTTTAACAGCGCAGGATGCACCCTCGAATCTCTTGGTAAGACCTCTCTCATATGCGAGGTCATCTTCTCTGGCACCCACTCTTACAACAGCCAATGTTGGTATTACATCGTTATTTTTGAGATCCGCAACAGTTAGAGCTATGGAAGCTACGATTGAATCTGCTACAGGCTTTCCTAATAATTCCTTCATTACTTAAGTCCTCCCAAAACCGCCATATAAGCTTCATCACAAATGGCTACTACTTCCTCGACTTCACTTACTACCTTCTTGTTCAGGTCTTCAGCAAACTCGCGGTTCTTCATAAGTTTTGTATTGATATATACATTCATTGCTGCGCCCTTGGCACATGCACTGCAAGCAGAAGCAGCTACGCCTACATCACTTATAGCAAGTCTTGAACCCTTAACTACAAGCTCTTCTATAAGCTTTGCGACTTCCTTTGACTTAGTTACAATCTCAGCTGGAGCAATAGCAGCAACACGTAAAGCTTCCTCTAAAATCTCGTCTCTTCCCTCTATGTCCTTAGGAATTGAATATGCCTTTGACAGCGGCTCGAAAGCTTCCGCATCCTTCTCAATCAAAGCCTTCATCTCCTCTGTAAGGACAGAAGCCTTGTTAAGAATTGCCTCGATATCTGCCTGATACTCAGCGTACTTTTTCTTGCCTGATGTAAGATTTCCTACCATTGAACAAAGTGAAGATGCCAATGCACCCATTAATGCAGATGCGCCTCCGCCACCAGGAATTGGTGCTGCGGATGATAATGCTGCTGTGAATTCATCAAGGTTAAGTTCTCTCATGTTGTTACCCCTTGTAATTGATAATAGAAAAGCCGCACCGATATTAACCGATGCGGCTTAGAAGCTTTTATTTGGTTAGAAAACTGTTATTTTATTAGTCTTCTACTGCTACCTTAGAGCTCTCAGCTGCTGCCATGCGAGCGTCAGCCTCTGCATTCTCAATAGCTACCTGCTCGAGGTATGTGTTACTGAACATAGCCGCATCATCATTTGTTGGGTCATACTCATTGCCAGTAATAACCTTACTGTTCTCCTTAATAACTGGAACAGCTGTGATGTCACGGTACTTAGGAACACCTGTACCTGCAGGGATGATAGAACCGATGATAACGTTCTCCTTAAGACCGATGAGTGGGTCAATCTTACCCTTGATAGCAGCATCAGTAAGAACCTTAGCTGTCTCCTGGAAGGAAGCTGCAGACAAGAAGGAGTCTGTAGCAAGAGAAGCCTTTGTGATACCGAGAAGCTGTCTCTTACCAACTGCTGGTCTAAGATCTGCTGCCTCAGCCTTCGCATTAGCTGCCTCGAAGTCGAGCATATCAACTGTTGTACCTGTAAGGAATGCTGTATCACCTGGATCGTCGATACGTACTCTTCTCATCATCTGTCTTGTGATGATCTCGATGTGCTTATCGTTGATGGATACACCACCGCTCTTATAGGACTTAACTACTTCAGCTACGATATACTTCTGTACGCCTCTTACACCCTTAATTCTCATGATGTCAGATGGGTTAACAGCACCGTCTGTAAGCATATCTGCAGCCTCAACTGTGTCACCGTCTGCAACCTTCAATGTAGCAGATGTAGGAACACTATAGTGGCACTCAGCAATTACATTACCTTCCTCATCGAGTGTTGGGTTCTCAGTTGCTGGAGTAATAACGATTTCTCTCTTACCCTTATCCCCCTGGATAACCTTAACTGTACCATCAATCTCAGAGATGATAGCTTCACCCTTAGGCTTTCTAGCCTCGAAGAGCTCCTCGACACGAGGGAGACCCTGTGTGATATCCTCACCAGAGTTAGCGATACCACCGGAGTGGAAAGTTCTCATTGTAAGCTGTGTACCAGGCTCACCGATAGACTGTGCAGCCATGATACCTACTGCCTCACCACCGTTTGTTGGAAGACCATTTGCAAGGTTGATACCGTAGCACTTAGCACATACACCATGACGGGAACGGCAGTCAAATACGGATCTAATCTTAACCTTCTTATTACCTGTAGCCTCAATCTTCTTAGCATCGTCAGCAGAGATAAGGTCACCCTTGGCAACGATAACTTCGCCAGTTGTAAGATCCATCATATCTTCAGCTGCATAACGTCCTGTAAGTCTCTCAGAGAGTGGCTTAATAACGTCACGCTTATCGTTAGATACGTTAACGATTTCCTTAACCCATGTGAAGTCGTCTGTTCCACAGTCTTCTTCACTGATGATGATTTCCTGAGCTACGTCAACAAGTCTTCTTGTGAGGTAACCAGAGTCAGCTGTCTTAAGAGCTGTATCGGAAAGAGCCTTACGAGCACCGTGAGAAGAGATAAAGAACTCGAGAACGTTCATACCTTCACGGAGGTTAGACTTGATAGGAATCTCAAGAGTATTACCAGCTGTATCCTCCATATTACCACGCATACCTGCGAGCTGCTTAATCTGGTTATCGTTTCCTCGAGCACCAGAAGAGGACATCATCTTGATTGGGTTATCAGACTTAAGGTTAGCCTTAAGAGCTGCTGTAATATCGTCTGTTGTATTCTTCCAAACTTCGATTACGTGCTTATAACGACCGTGGTCATTTACGAGACCCTTCTCATACATGCTGTTGATGTACTCAACCTTCTCATCAGCAGCTTTGAGCATCTTCTCCTTAACGTCTGGGATAATCATATCCTCGATACCGATAGAGATACCGGATCTTGTGGAGTAGTTATAACCCATCTGCTTTACAGAATCTAAGAACTGTGTAGTTCTGTGAGCGCCGTTAACACGGATACATCTAGCGATGATATCCTCAAGCTTCTTCTTACCAACCTGGAAGTCACACTCCAAAGCAAACTCATTATCAGGGTTTGTTCTGTCAACATAACCTAAGTTCTGTGGAACGATCTCATTGAAGATGAAACGTCCGTAAGAAGAATAAACTATCTTAGACTTTGTAACGCCATCAACTTCCTTAGTAAGTCTTACACCGCACTTTGTGTGGAGCTCGATATCGTGATCGCCATAAGCCATTCTAGCTTCATCAAGAGAAGAGAATACCATGCCGTCACCCTTACAGGATGTCTTTTCCATTGTCTCATCACGCTGCATTGTGAGGTAGAAGCAGCCAAGAATCATATCCTGTGTAGGAACTGTTACTGGCTTACCATCCTGAGGCTTCAACAAGTTGTTAGGGTGAAGCATAAGGAATCTTGCCTCAGCCTGAGCCTCAGCAGAAAGTGGTACGTGTACAGCCATCTGGTCTCCGTCGAAGTCGGCGTTGAACGCTGTACATGAGAGCGGGTGGAGCTTAATAGCACGACCCTCTACGAGAGTAGGCTCGAATGCCTGAATACCAAGTCTGTGGAGTGTAGGAGCACGGTTCAAAAGAACTGGGTGATCCTTGATGATATCTTCGAGAATGCCCCATACTTCTGGATCCCATCTCTCTACCATCTTCTTACCAGTCTTGATATTAGAAGTCTTACCCTCTTCAACAAGTCTCTTGATTACGAATGGCTTGAAGAGCTCTAATGCCATCTCCTTAGGAAGACCGCACTGGTGCATCTTAAGCTCTGGTCCAACTACGATAACGGAACGTCCAGAGTAGTCTACACGCTTACCGAGGAGGTTCTGTCTGAAACGACCCTGCTTACCCTTAAGCATATCTGTCAAAGACTTGAGCTGTCTGTTATTTGTAGCGGAAGTGGAACCTGTTACAGGACGACCTCTTCTACCGTTATCGATAAGAGCGTCAACAGCCTCCTGAAGCATTCTCTTCTCGTTTCTTACGATGATGTCTGGAGCACCCAAGTCGAGTAGCTTCTTAAGACGGTTATTTCTGTTAATAACTCTTCTATAGAGATCATTAAGGTCAGATGTAGCATAACGGCCACCATCGAGAGGTACCATAGGACGAAGCTCAGGTGGAAGTACTGGCAGTACATCAAGAACCATCCACTCAGGCTTGTTACCAGAGTTCTTGAAAGCCTCAACAACCTCAAGTCTCTTGATGATCTTAATCTTCTTCTGGCCAGATGCCTCATTACGAGCAAGGTCGAGTTCCTCAGCAAGAGCGTCGATATCAACATCCTGGAGAAGCTTCTTTACAGCTTCAGCACCCATTCTTGCATCGAAAGCATTTCTGCCGTACTTAGCAACATACTCTCTATACTTGATATCATCCATTGTCTCGTTCTTAACGAGATCTGTCTCACCTGGATCAATTACAACATAAGCTGCAAAGTAGAGAACTCTCTCCAATGTCTTAGGTGGGATATCGAGCAAGAGGGACATTCTTGAAGGAACGCCTCTGAAGTACCAAATGTGGGATACAGGAGCAGCAAGCTCGATGTGACCCATTCTCTCACGACGAACAGTGTTCTTTGTAACCTCAACACCGCATCGATCGCAGATCATGCCTTTATATCTAATCTTTTTATACTTACCGCAGTGACACTCCCAAGACTTTACAGGTCCAAAGATTTTCTCACAGAAGAGACCGTCAGTCTCAGGCTTCTGTGTACGGTAGTTAATTGTTTCAGGCTTCTTAACCTCACCATGAGACCATCCCTTGATGACCTCTGGAGAAGCAAGCTTAATACCGATAGCTGTTAAATGATTTGAATCGTACATTAATCTCTAATCTCCTTTATCAGATATCGTCGTCGTCAAAATCGGAATCGCCGAAGTCATCTTCGCTTACGTTACCCATCTCATCTGTCTCTACAAAGCCAGAATCGAGGATGTCCTGAGCAGAGAGACCGTCTTCGTCGAACTGTCTTCTTGTTGCATCATCCATCTCTTCGATAGAATCGTCTTCGTCCTCATCGGATACCAGGTATGCCTTGTTGTCATCTGTATAAAGATTTACATCAAGAGCCAAAGCCTTAAGCTCACTTGTAAGTACGTTGAAGGACTCTGGGATACCAGATGCAGGAACATTCTTACCTCTGATGATTGCATCATAAGTCTTGGAACGTCCTTCGATATCATCGGACTTAACTGTCAAAATCTCCTGGAGAGTATGTGCAGCACCGTAAGCCTCGAGTGCCCAAACCTCCATCTCACCGAATCTCTGACCACCGAACTGTGCCTTACCACCCAATGGCTGCTGTGTAACGATTGAGTATGGTCCGATAGAACGAGCATGCATCTTATCGTCAACAAGGTGGTGCAACTTCATGTAGTACATAACACCTACTGTTACTCTGTTCTCGAACTGCTCACCTGTACGTCCATCATAAAGAATTGTCTTACCATCCTTATCAAGACCTGCAAGCTGGAATGCATCCATAATGTCAGACTCGTTAGCACCATCGAATACTGGTGTAGCAATCTTCCAGTTCAAAGCCTTAGCAGCTCTACCAAGGTGAACCTCGAGGAGCTGACCGATATTCATTCGTGAAGGAACGCCGAGAGGGTTCAATACGATATCAAGAGTTGTACCATCTGGGAGATATGGCATATCTTCCTCAGGGAGAATTCTTGAAACTACACCCTTGTTACCGTGACGTCCGGCCATCTTATCACCAACGGAGAGCTTTCTCTTCTGAGCTACGTAAACACGAACCATTGTGTTTACAGATGTCTTGAGGTTAGGGTTGTTGTCCTTAGTAAATACATCTACGTGTACAACTACACCCCACTCACCGTGTGGAAGTCTAAGGGAAGTATCTCTTACTTCTCTAGCTCTGTCACCAAAGATAGCTCTGTAGAGTCTCTCTTCAGCTGTAGGATCTGTCTCACCCTTAGGAGAAACCTTACCTACGAGGATATCACCTGCCTTAACCTCAGCACCGATACGGATGATACCGTTATCGTCGAGATTCTTAAGTGCGTCCTCAGATACGTTAGGAACTTCACGTGTAAGCTCTTCTGCACCAAGCTTAGTGTCACGAGCCTCGCACTCATGTTCCTCAATATGGATAGATGTATAAACATCATCTCTTACGATTCTCTCGTTAATAAGAACGGCGTCCTCGTAGTTGTAACCTTCCCATGTTGTAAATCCGATGAGAACGTTTCTACCGAGAGCAAGCTCACCCATATCTGTAGCAGGACCGTCAGCAAGTACATCACCCTTGTTAACCTTCTCGCCGATAGCAACGATTGGTCTCTGGTTAATACATGTAGACTGGTTAGATCTTCTGTACTTGGAAAGCTTATATACATCCTCTACGCCGTCAGCTCTTGTAACCTTGATTAACTCAGCGGAAACATAGCTTACAACACCCTCGTTCTTTGCTACTGCGCAAACACCAGAGTCCTTAGCGGCACGATACTCCATACCTGTACCGATAATTGGAGACTCAGGCTTGATAAGAGGTACAGCCTGACGCTGCATGTTAGAACCCATGAGAGCACGGTTAGCATCGTCGTTGCCCAAGAATGGGATAAGGGATGTAGATACAGAAACGAGCTGCTTAGGAGATACGTCCATGTAGTCAACCTGTGATGGGTCGAGCTGCAAGAATTCCTCCTGATGACGGCAAACGATTCTCTTCTCGATGAAGTGTCCGTTGTCGTCCAAAGCCTCGTTAGCCTGAGCTACGTTGTAGTTATCCTCTTCGTCAGCTGTCATGTAAACAACTTCATCAGTAACTACTGCGTTCTTCTTATCATACTTACGATATGGTGTCTCGATGAAACCATACTTATTTACACGTGCATATGTAGCAAGGGAAGTAATAAGACCGATGTTAGGACCTTCAGGTGTCTCGATAGGACACATTCTTCCGTAGTGGGAAGCGTTGATATCTCGAACCTCGAAGGAAGCTCTGTCTCTTGAGAGACCACCAGGACCCAAAGCAGAAAGTCTTCTCTTATGAGTAAGCTCAGCAAGTGGGTTGTTCTGGTCACCAAACTGTGAGAGCTGGGAAGATCCGAAGAACTCACGGAATGCAGCGCTCAAAGGTCTTGTATTAACGAGCTGAGCAGCTGTAAGCTTCTCGGACTCATTCTCATCGATAGTGGACATTCTCTCACGAATGTTCTTCTCGAGTCTTGCCATACCCTGACGCATCTGGTTCTGGAGGAGCTCACCTACAGATCTGATTCTTCTGTTACCGAGGTGGTCGATAACGTCACAGGAACCAATACCGTGTCTCAAACCAATATAGTAAGAAACCATAGCATAGATATCATCAACAACGAGGCTTCTTGGCATGAGCTCAGCCTTTCTGTCGTCAAGGATATACTGAAGTCTTGTTGCATACTCAGACTTATCGCTGTTATTTCTTACTTCATCAATAATCTCACGGAGAACACTTACACGTACTCTCTCGTTGATTGTTGTGTTAGCAATATCAAAATTCTTAAGATCCTTAGCAGCAAAGCTTGCACGGATGAACTTATCAGCATCAACACGACCGTTACCAACTACGATAACTGCTGCAGATGTATCAGTCTCTTCCATGTCACCGACTTTACGTACTGGGAATACCTTAACGGATACGATACCTGCATCCTCGATTTCTCTAGCGATGTCCTTAGTAATCTTTGTATCCTTCTTGGCGATAACCTCACCATCAGCTGTAATAACATCCTCAGCTGTAACGTGACCAACGATACGGTCAGAAACACCGAGTTTCTTATTGAGTTTATAAATACCTACTCTTGCAAGATCGTACTTTCTAGGATCGAAATACAATCCATTCAAGTGAGAAGCTGCTACTTCAGCAGAAGCAGGGTCACCTGGACGAACCTTGGAGTAGAACATAACGAGAGCCTCAGCTCTTGTATTGCAGGAATCCTTCTCGAAAGTAGAACGGAGGCAGTCCTCACTACCGAACATGTTAATGATCTGCTCGTCTGTCTCGAGACCTAAAGCCTTAAGGAATGTAGTAAGAGGGAACTTACGAGTACGGTCAACACGAACGCTGATAACACCGTTCTCATCCTCCTCGAGCTCGAGCCATGCACCTCTGTTAGGAATAATCTGGGATGTATAGAGAATAGCATCTCTATCCTTCTTACCAGCTTCACGGCCAAAGTAAGCTCCTGGAGATCTTACAATCTGGGAAATAATAACTCTCTCGGCACCGTTAATTACGAAAGTACCGTGATCAGTCATAATTGGGAAATCACCTACGTAAGCTTCCTGCTCTTTGCTCTCGCCTGTCTCTGTATTACGGAGACGAAGCTTAATCTTCAAAGGAGCAGCATAATTACTATCCTTCTCGTGGCACTCTTCGAGACCACAAACTGGATTTGTAGGATCAAATTCCTTATCAAGGAAATAAATCTCCCAGATTCCCTGTGAATCTGTAACAGGAGAAACTTCCTGGAAAATCTGTCCCATTCCTTCGTCGAGGAACCAGTTATAAGAATCCTTCTGGATCTCGATAAGATTAGGGACTTCAATTACTTCATTGATTCTGGAATAGGACTTGCGCTCTGTCTTGCCCTGTTTGACGGTATGCACCATTATCCAATCACCTCTTACATATGCTTCAGATGCGCCATCTGAGCGGCTTTTAACTACATGAAACTGTCCTTGATACACAAAAATCAGTTTCCGTCAAGGGGAAAAGACGACAGTCCACCCCATTACGACGCATTAAAAGATTATACGCACGAGGTCAATAGTTGTCAATCAGAATTTTTTATTAGTTTGAAACTCTTCTGATGAGATCGTATGCGATTGCATAACTTGGGTTGCAGGACAAAATGTCATTTGACCAGCTGTTTACCATACTTGTTGTAATCTGGGATCTTGCTGTCTGCATCCAAGCTGGGATTGAATACTCAAAATAATAGATTGTTACATACGCGCTGTCATCAGAAGCAAGTACACAGTAATCACCGTGAACTCTTGCTGTATCGAAGAGCCACTGACCAAGGATAACATCACGGTTTGTAAGAACATTTGTCTCTGACTGTTCAAACTTTGCTGCCATAACACCGTCTGTAAAACCACCTGTGATGATCTCTGTTGCTGTATCAGAGTTAGCCTTTACAACATCAGAGAATGCTAACGAATCCATGCCAGCTGTAACGAGAGCATTAGCTCTTGCCTGAACTTCACTCAATCCAGTTGCAATCTGCTCTGGTGTAGCACCAGCAACATTAGCATCGTTATAAAGAGTAAGTGTTCTGTAAGCAACTGTTGGCTCATCATATGTGTAGCGAGACTCAAAACGTACTACGAAAGCACCAATCTCAGTCTCAAATACTTCTGTGTCGCCCTCTTCTCTTGCATCGTCAAAAAGGAATTCTGAAAAACCTTCACAAATATTCTCAACCTCAGCATCAGAAAGACCTGTCTGGAATGTTGGGTTGTTGTCTTCAGAGAATCCTGCGAGCTCTGCAGTCTCATCACCAATCTGAGACATTACACGCTCCATGAAATCATATGAATCTGTTGCTCTTGCAACATCATTAGCCTGGCTAACAGCTGCGGCAATATCCATATTGCCCTCTTCGTCTACTGGAGCCTGGAAGAAGTAGTAGTTCATATCTACTCTCTGATAAACAGTTGGGTTAGCATCATAAGCTGCAATAAGCTCTTCTTCAGAAGGAGCAAATACGAACTGTCTTACATAGTTCTCATACTCCTGTGTAAATGCCTGTCTCTCGATGCAGTTTCTAAGAATTCTGGAGGACATACCATTACCATAAAGAGCCTGTAAATACTGCTCGATTGAAGGGAAGCCATAAAGAGTTGCTGTATTCTCAGCAGACTCGAGATTGATATTTGCATATCTTACTGCACCAGAGTGAGCCTGATATCCATCATTTGTAGCTACATCATTGACAACAGCCATATTCATAAGCTCTGTTGCAGCCTGATCAAGCATATACTCACGGTATGTCTGGCCAGTTGTAGGATTAAAGACGGAATCAACATCTGCATCACCAGGGATGAGACCATAACCATAATAAGTATTAAGAACCTGATAATAATGGTAATTTGTCTCTGCAATAGAGATGTTATCGATAGTCTGTGTTATACCATCTACATTCTTTGTAATCTTAACACCTGTAAGCATCTTAGGAAGCAATCCGGAGATGTTAACGAACCATCCGATAACAATAAGAACCAATACTGTGATGATTGATCCAGCAATAATCTTGCCACGGCGTGTAGCCTTAATTCCCTGATTTGCCAATTTGTTGTCGTTCTTAGCCATAACTATAAGACCGCCTTTATATTAGTAAAATATTATTTAATCCTTTGTGCTATAAAAAAGCACTTTATTATATTATCTGATTAGATATATTGCAATTATTTATCCTCTGAAGTGTCGTTTTCATCCTTTTCCCCGTCGGATTCTTGTACTTCAGGGTTAACATGAATCAAAACTCTTGATATCCAGCGGTCCTGCACATGTAACACCTTAATGTTTAAGTTCTTATATGTAACAAGAGGTTTCTCGCGAGGCTCCGGTACACGATCTAGAAGCTGAATTACAAGACCTGCAATAGTGTCATACTCCTCGTCATCAAGCTCCATATCAAGGATTCCTTCAAGATCTGAAAGCGTTGTATCACCTGCAACAATCAAATCCCCATTAGACAGCCTGATAAGATTCTGCTTCTCTTCTTCATCGAACTCGTCGGTAATGGAGCCTACTAATTCCTCGAGCATATCCTCCATAGTACAGATACCCATCGTTCCACCATACTCATCAACGATTACAGAAAGCTGCTTTCCACAAGATTTCATCTCATTAAAAAGAGAAGAAATCTTACGGGACTCATGAACAATCAAAGGATCTCGCATAATATGAGATAAATTAAACTTTTCTGAAGTTACTCCAAGCAAATCCTTAATATGAAGGATACCGATAATATCATCAATAGTCTCACGATAAACCGGGATTCTGGAATATCTTTCTGTAGCTGCAACCTTCAGCACTTCTTCATAAGTGGCATCCTCTTCAACAGCAACAATTTTCTTTCTGTGAGTCATGACTTCGGATACTTCCTTATCATTAAACTCAAATACCTTGTCAATCATAACCTTCTCGGTATCTTCGATATTGCCGCTTTCAGAACCAACATCAACCATCATTCGGATTTCTTCTTCAGTAACGACCTTATCGTTGTCATTAGGATCAATCTTAAGAAGTCTTAAAATCGCATTTGTTGATGCTGTTAAAAACCATACAAAAGGCCTTGTAATAATGCCAAAAGTTCTTACCAGACCATAGGAAGTATACGCCCACTTCTCTGGATACTTCTGAGCAACTCTCTTAGGTACGAGTTCACCCAGAATCAAAGAAAAATAGGCAAGGATAACAGTAATAATTACTGTGCACAGAGGCTCCATCCAGGTAATAGTGCCTGCTGGGTCAAATTTATTAGCAAGAAGTCCTGCAAAGTTATTAGCAGCAAAAGCGGATGACAAGAATCCAGCAAGAGTAACTCCTACCTGAATTGTTGCTAAGAAAGTTCCTGGATTATCCAGGAACTTAAGCATATGCTTGGCGTTCTTGTCTCCATCCTCAGCGAGCTTTCTCATCTTGGCATCATTAAGCGAAATGATAGCCATCTCCGTTCCTGAGAAAAAGGCGTTTACAAGAATAAAGAATAAAACTACTAATAAATCAGCAACTGTTTTTCCCATTTACTATTAACCCATCTTGCTGAGGAGATCCTCAATCATGGCCTTAACTGTCATAGGGTCAGCCTTGCCCTTCAAAGCTCTCATCGACTGCCCGATAAGGAACTGCATGTTCTTTGTGTTACCTGCAAGATATTCAGATACAGCCTTAGGGTTATTGTCAAGAACACCCTTAACAATTGGCTCGATAGCGCCTGTATCATTTACGATAGCAAGGTTATTGTCAGCAGCATACTTCTCAGGATCAACATCACCCTCAAAGATAGCACTAAGAATCTGCTTACCGCTCTTACGGTTAACCTTATTTCCAGAAACCATCTTAATAACAGTACCGAGCTTCTTACCGTCGAAAGGCTTATCTTCAGGTGTAGTCTGATTATCGTTATAAAGCTTAAGGAGATCTGTAAGAATCCAGGAAGATACATCCTTAGGGCTTTCGCACTCGGCGCATGCATCCTCAAAAATCTTAACAAGAGCCACGCTTCCTGTGATAATTCCGGCATCATATTCACTGAGGCCCAATTCATTCATGTATCTCTCACGCTTTGCATCTGCAAGTTCTGGCAGAGATTCACGAATGCTCTCGAGATACTCCTCAGAAATCTCGATTGGCATAAGGTCTGGGTCTGGGAAATACTTATAATCCTGAGCATCTTCCTTAGATCTCATGGCATATGTATATTCCTTCTCATCGTCCCATCTTCTTGTTTCCTGAACTACCTTACCGCCAGCTTCGATTAAATCAATCTGCCTTTCGCGCTCATACTCGATAGCGCGCTCGATTGCCTTAAAGGAAGCGATATTCTTCATCTCAGTTCTTGTTCCGAACTTCTCAGTACCTCTCTCTCGAACAGAGAGGTTAACGTCAGCTCTCATGGAACCTTCCTGCATCTTACAGTCAGATACGCCCAAGAACTGCATTGTGTCGCGAAGCTTGGCAAGATATGCTGTTACTTCCTCTGCACTTCTGAAATCTGGTTCAGAAACAATCTCTAAGAGAGGTACACCACAACGGTTGAAGTCAACACGTGTCATACCAGTATCTTCATCATGGATGAGCTTGCCAGCATCTTCTTCCATGTGAATCTCGTGGATTCCAATAGACTTCATACCAGAGCTTGTCTCAATATCCACATGACCATTGCGGCAGATAGGGAGATAAAGCTGTGAAATCTGATAAGCCTTAGGAAGGTCTGGATAGAAATAGTTCTTACGATCGAACTTATTCTTTCTTGTAATCTCACAGTTAAGCGCCAAGCCCGCTTTAACAGCAAACTCAACTACCTTCTTGTTAAGTGTAGGCAAAGTTCCTGGCATACCAGAGCAAACTTCACATACGTGTGTATTAGGAGCACCACCGAACTTAGCGGAGCATCCACAGAAAATCTTAGTTTCAGTCGAGAGCTCGCAGTGAACTTCAAGACCTATGACCATCTCATAATCTTTCATTCTTAAAAGCCCTCCTTACATATCTACCGCAGATTTCTTCTCGTAGCCTTCATCAGCTGTCAGGCGCTGATAAAGTGCAGTGTATCCGAGAAGCTTCTCTTCATCCCAGTGCTTACCAATAAGCTGCATACCAACAGGAAGTCCCTCGCTTGTAAATCCACATGGAACGGAAATAGCTGGAACACCAACGATGTTGATAAGTACAGTGCAGATATCACCAAGATACATCTTCAAAGGATCTGACAGGCTCTCACCAGCCTTCAAAGCAGCTGTAGGAGCTACAGGTCCGATAACTACATCATATTTCTCAAAGGCGTCATCGAAGGCCTTCTTAATCATGCTCTTAGCCTGCAAAGCCTTGTTGTAGTAAGCGTCATAATATCCGGAAGACAATACGAAGTTACCAAGCATGATTCTTCTTTTTACTTCCATACCGAAGCCTTCACTTCTGGACTTAACATAAACATCCATAAGGTCATCAGCTTCTTCTGGACTAAAGCCGTACTTGATACCATCATATCTAGAGAGGTTGGAACAAGCCTCAGCACAGCAGATAATGTAATAAGTGGGGATAGCATAATCCATAATTGGCATAGGGAACTTCTCAACTGTAGCGCCATTATCCTCGAAGACCTTAATAGCCTTCATAACAGCTGCTCTTACATCCTCATCCATACCCTCAGCGAAATACTGTTCAGGAATACCAATTGTCTTACCCTTACAGTCAAAGTTAGCGATAGCATCAAGATTAACCTTTTCTGTCTTAGCAGAAGACTGGTCCTTACAATCCTCACCGCTGATTACATTAAGCATAGCTGCCAAGTCAAGTGCATCTCTTCCCATAGGACCAATCTGATCAAGAGAAGAGCCAAAAGCAACAAGACCATAACGGGAAACTGTACCGTATGTTGGCTTCAAACCTGTAATACCACAAAATGATGCTGGCTGACGGATAGATCCACCTGTATCAGAACCCAAAGCGATTGGTGCCAGTCTTGCTGCAACAGCTGCAGCAGAACCACCGGAAGAACCACCAGGAACTCTATTTTCTCCCCATGGGTTTAATGTAGAGCCGAAATAACTTGTCTCTGTTGTGGAACCCATAGCGAATTCGTCCATATTTGTCTTACCGAGGATAACCATACCCTCTTCATTAATCTTCTTAACAACTGTAGCGCTATATGGTGGTACGAAGTTACCAAGCATCTTGGAACCACATGTTGTGAGAAGGCCCTCTGTACAGATATTGTCCTTAACTGCGATTGGCACACCTGCCAAAGCACCAGTAAGTTCGCCAGAAGAAATCTTCTTATCAATTTCCTCAGCATCCTTAAGAGCATCTTCTTCGCGTACTGTGATATAAGACTTAATCTTAGAATCTAATTTCTTAATCGCATCGAGATAAGCCTTAGTGGCCTCTACAGAAGTAGTCTTTTTATCTTTGATTGCCTTTCCTAAATCAAGAGCGGAAAGCTTAAGTATTTCTTTTGAATCCATTTCTCTCACCTCTTAATCGAAAGTCTTAGGTACAAGAATAGTACCCTCAGAAGACTTAGGAGCATTACTGAGAACCTTGTCTCTCATGTCACTGTTTGTAACTACGTCTTCGCGCATTACATTAGTTCTGCCATTTGCATGGCTCAAAGGTTCAACACCAGTTGTGTCGAGCTCATTGAGCTTATCGATATAGCCCATAATAGAACCTAAGTCCTTCATAGTCTTCTGTCTGTCTTCTTCAGAGAGACGGATTCTTCCGAGCTTCTGAAGATAATCAATAAGTTCCTCAGTTATCTCCATTGGAGTTCTCCTTTGTGGACTTCTTGGAAGAGTCCTGTTTTTTGTTATTTGTAATTGACATCACACCTACTACTGCAAGTCCGATAATTGCAACACCGCCGATAGCAGCAAAAACAATAAGCACAACATCAAGTGCTTTGCTTCCAGTCATACCACCTACCTGACCATCACCTTCAGAAGTTGCTGATGTCTCGGTTGGAATTGTCATATCACTATAATCAACTTCAGGTACTGTTGGAGCTGGCTCATAAGCTACATCTGTGTAGAAATTGTATGTATTATTGTCGATAGCATCACTAATCTCGTGGCTCAAAGCAGCAACTGCAATCTGAGTCTTGGATGCCACATCAACTTCTGTTGTACCAACATAACCTACTACGAAATAACCGAAGTTCTCGGAGTAAATAACTTCGATATCTCCCTCTTCTCTGCTGTCATCCCAAGCCCAGTCTGTAAACACTGGATCGATAGAACCATCATTAGGAGTAGGAATCTCGCCATACTGGTAACATGTGCCATTTGTATAAGCAAGTGCACCTGCAACAGCGAAAGAATCAAGAGATGAGCACTCAGCTGCGAGACTGTCTGCAGCTTCCTGTGCAGCAACAAGACCTTCTGGAGTTCCATCATTATTAACAAAGAGCGCATATCTGATGTTAGGAACCATGATCTCACTGTCATCAAACTCATAGTTATCAACCCAGGACTGTGTATATACATCAGCGATATAGTAACGCTCCACAGTCTGCCTGAAGCTCTCAGCTGTTGTACCCTCACCATAGTAAATTGAGAGATACTCATCGATTGTAATACCAGCAGGAGCAGAACCATTAGCTTCAATATTTGCCATTACAGCATCAATCTCAGCCTGGGTCTCACTGGACAAGGTTACTCCGTCCTGAGCTGCCAGCTTATTGATGATAAGTGCGCTCTCGAGCATCTCCTCAGCGTATGAGATATAGAAATCTCCATAAGTCTCATACTGGTTAATATCGTCTTCTCCACCAGTTGTTTCTATTGTGGCAGCCAAATCAATAAAACCTTCAGATGTTGCTGGATAATAGTAACCAGCATACTGAGTGAAGTCTGTGAATGTATCGATGAAGTAGAAATTAGATTCTGTAAGGGATACAGGTTCTCCTTCAAAATAGTACTGATGATTAAGATATCCAGGCAACTGAGAACCATAGACAGTTGACGTATTCTGTCCTGATAAATCCATAGTCTCGATTGTATAACTTAAATCACCAAGTGTTTGTGTTGCTGTAGCTACAGTTTCAGAAGGAAGTGTTCCTTCCCCTGTGTTTGATGTGCAGGCAGTAAGCAACATGGAAGTGCATACGGCTGCTGCCAATATACCAGATGTAGTTTTTCTCATTAGTTTTATCTCCATTTCCAAAGCCATATTATATATTATTTATAAGAAATTGTCAGCGAATCAACTCGTACCACATCGCCAGTTGTAAGTGTTTCTGTGTCGCATCTGCCAAGTTCAACACTATATTCATGATAAGAACCAGTTATAGCATCGACATAACTTACTCCATAAGTTCCAGGTCTTGTCGAGATAACCAGTATCTCACTACTAGTAACCCAGTCAGATTTTGCTTCTAACGGATTGTCCAGAAGAACATAGAAACCACCATCTGGTACTGGCTGATAATCAAGGAAGCCAACCGTTCCATAATAATTTGCCAGGAAGTTAATCGCATCAGAATTACGCTCTAACATTACATCTCTGTTCATCTCATAATCAGCGTATTCATCAAGGGCTTTAAGGTCGCCATGAAGTCCTGAATAATCAGGAATATAGAGTAAATCCGCAGCTGTATCAGCATAATCACTGGTAGCAAACGCCAGAAAAATTTGACCTCTGTAGCTCATCTGAATTCCGGAAGTAAAGTCTTCTCTAGCATAGTTATTATTCATGTTTACAGTTATCTCTGCGCCTACAAATGCACCAAAAGATAAAATCAAAACGCCGATGCAGATAGCAGACTTATGGTCAAGGCTTACAAGAAGATTTATTACATAACAAACCAGACAGGAAAACGCGACTGCCCAACCAAAATAGCACATGGAAGATGTGAGATAACCGGTCGCATTTAAGACTTTAACCCAGGTTTGATAATTAAGTGTCAACGCATGAGGTACTGTAAAAAACAAAGCATAGATAAAACCAACTGAACCTGTTACCAGCAAGGCTTTATTAATCTTAATCCTCTCTTCTTTCCCAAGTGGCCTGTAAACAAAGTATGATGCTAGAGCAAGAGAAATGATACTTCCAGCTGCTAGAAGCGAGAATAAAGCATTATATGAGCTGTCAAATACATGCATAATGCTGTCAGGAACATCAATCATTCTGTCAGTTGTAAATGGAAAAACACCTGTAGCAAATACATACCATGTCTCTAAGAAATCAGGAACGGAACCATAGTCGTCGATTGGAGTTACGTCTATTGTCTGAACTATTGGATGAGCTTTAACAAATTCCAAAACTCCAAAGAAAACTACTGTAGCAACAGCATGTGGAATTAAATCGATAACAAATGTAGCAAATGCCTTCTTACCTAACTTCTTCTGGTTGCTATAAGTATGTACGAGAGACAAAAATCCGTACACAAGACAAGTAGTTATAAATGGCTCATAGCAAAGCATTGATTCGTAGTAGCAAAATACACTGAAAACAATACGAAAAATATTATGCTTCTGCCCTTTGTGCGTTATATATGAATCGTAAAGATAAAAACCTACAGCCATCATGGCAATTCCGTAGACAAAATCTAACGGGTAACAAACCATAAGGTTATGATTCGTATCAATCTGAACGAATGCAGCATAGAAGCAGGCAAAATATAAACCATAGACAGGCTTTGTCTTCTTACCTATCATCCACGCTATAAGGCCTACTGTGAACCACGTTGGAACATGCTGTAGCAGTAATATGGCAGTAGGATTTGCGGTTTTTAATATGGCAAATCTTATAGTCGACACAAGAGAAAACAGGACACCAACTCTACCACGAGCCAGATTAAACTCGAGATTATACAGAAAACTCTCTTTAAGGCTGTGCTCTCTGGCAAATACCAAATCCGCAAAAGAATCATGGCAACCAAGTGCAGTATTACGAAGGAAGAAACAGACGAGTAAAGACAAAACAACAGCAAAAAAAGCCGTCGTAATAGTAAATAATTTACTGTTGTTAAGCTTAAGCTTCGTCATCAAAATTAAGTCTCTCCTCCTCAACAACGAGAGGCCTATTCATTACTCGATCATTAATATTAAGTATGTATTCACCTAGAAAACCTATAAAGAAAATCTGTATTGAACCAAGGATAAACATACCGATTGTTACAGGGGCCATACCAGCTGGGAAATCATTCCACATACAAAGCTTAAGAATAAAATAAACAAAAGCAATAAGCAGGCTGAGACAAGCTAGTACACCGCCTCCGATAGTTGCTAAGCGAAGACCAATCTTCGTATAGGAAGTAATTGATAGCATAGCTGCATCGTACAGGGTATACCAGTTATTGTGAGTCTTACCTGCTCTTCTTTCTGGCTGCTCGTACTCGATTTCCTTACGCTTAAATCCAAGCTCACCTACGATACCACGTAGGAAAGGCTTAGGATCTTTAAGATCACGAAGTACATCAACAAAGTCTCTATCATAAAGACCAGAACCTGTAAAATGCTCTATCTGCTCAACATTAGAGAACTTCTTGATAACCTTGTAGTAAAGACTTCTAAGACCATACATCAGCTTACTTTCCTTAGAGGAAGTCTTGATGCCAATTACAATCTTATAACCATTCTCCCACTCATGAACATACTTAGGTACAAGCTCAACAGGGTCCTGGAAATCACAGCACATAGATACCGTGCAGTCACCAGTTGTCTGAAGCATTCCATAATATGGAGAACTGAACTGGCCAAAATTCTTGGCATTAAATATAGCCTTAACCTTCTTATTCTCCTTACAAATCTGGCGGAGCTTAGGTCTTGTCAAATCAGATGAATCATTATCGATAAAAACAATCTCGTAGTCATAATTAGGCAAGTCCTTAGCAAACATATCTGTTAAAGCCTGGGCCATAGGACCTACGTTTTCTTCCTCGTTGTAGCAAGGAATGATGATACTTATCTTCTTCATCTGTATACCTCTTTATACCATTCAACGGTTTCTTTTATTCCCTGCTCAAAAGTATACTCCGGAACAAAGCCTGTGTCTTTTGTTAACTTGTCTATATCTGCACAAAGATACATCACCTGACCCGGATAATAATCTACTTCGCCAAATCCTATTGGGAGCTCAGGATTAATCGAATCTCTAATTGCTTTAATATAATCGCTTAATGGTCTGCAGATACCTGAACCGATAGGATAGATTGAACCATCAGCGCCTTTGGTTGCAGCAAGATAAAAAGCTCTGGCAGCGTCTTTGCTGTAGATATAATCCCACATCTGCTCTCCCTTGGTATAGGAAGCTTTTTTGCCATCAAGCATAGTTCCGATGCCGCTCATTACCATAGTATGAGCTCCATCTCTTGGGCCATATACACTTAAAATTCTAACCCAGATATGCTTCATTCCAAGCTTTTGGGCTTCTATTCTTGTCATCTGGCACGCGCATAACTTGCCAATACCATAGCCATTTTCAGGGTTGCATGGAAGATCAGGAGAAACCTTAACGCCATCCGGAACACGTCCATACTCAGCCTGAGATCCCGCACCAAGGAAAACCTTACACTTAAGCTTTGAAGCAGCCTTAACTGCATCAACAGAAGACTTAATATTTTTAATCTGCATCTCCATATCGTTACGCGAACCGCCATGAGTTCCATCCCACGCGAAATGGAAAAACAGCTCCGCTTCGTCAATACCTGAAGATACCAAAGCCTCAGGCAAAGTTAGAAGCTCACTGTTATCTACCTCTGCCACGATTACATTATCAGATGAAGGAACATTATCCATTCTCGTGGTTCCAGGTCTAACGACAGCAACAACTTCATAACCTTCCTTTAGAAGAAGGTTAATAGTCTCTGATGCGAGCATTCCTGTTGCTCCGGTAACGATAGCGCGCTTTGACATAATTACTCCGGTATGGAAGCCTTAATTGCTTCGAATTCTTCTCTGTCCAGGAATGGGAACATATCATCTATTGGTGGAGATACGATTCTACCGTCAGGCAATACCTTAGATGAGAGCTTAGGCTCGAAGTTCTGGTTCTCGCTTACAACTACTTCACAAAGGACAGGATCGTTGCCAGATAAAGCTTCAGCTACCTTAGCTTCAATATCCTCACTATTATCAATCTTTACATATCTCATTCCATAAGCTGGAGACAGTTTACTTAAGTCTGGGAAAGACAATCCGTTACCATCACATACACCAACAAGAGGTGGATTGAACTTGGAAGACTGAGTCTGTCTAATTGAATGATAACCGTTATTGTTAATGATGAATGTCTTAAGGTTCAGCTTGTTATAAAGAACAGTCTGCATCTCCTGAATATTCATCTGGAACGAGCCGTCTCCATCAACGCATATAACTCTCTTACCTTCTTCTGCAACAGCGCATCCGAGAGCTGCCGGGAAGCCATAACCCATCGCAGCACATCCAGAGTTTGTGAAAAGTCTAGTTTCTTTTTTTACGTGTGCGCCCTGGAAAGTAACAACACATGCAGAACCATTACCACAGATAATCTTATCGTCATCTTCAAGCATTGAAGTGAACTTATCGATAAATACATATGGATTGATTGGGCTCTTAACATCGTCATAAGATGGAAGGCATGCTGGATACTTCTTATCAACATCCTTACACCAGGAAAGCCATGCATCATGATTACCACAGTCGATATCATTAGAAAGCAAATCATCAAGAACATCCACTACGTTAGCATGGATTCTCATATCAACCTTAACAGTTGGCTTGTTAAGCTCAGCTTCATCAATATCTACAACAATCTTAAATGCATTAGGAGACCACTCCTGATAGTTATAACTTATCTGTCTGATGTTAAGTCTGCATCCTAATACAAAGATTAAATCAGAATTCTGAAGAACTAGGTTACCGCCTCTTGTACCAACAGTACCAGGTCTTCCTGCATAGAACTTATTGTCATCAGGAACTAAGTCATGAGCATTCCATGCAGTTACAACTGGAATTTGAAGCTTATCAAGAACAGCAAGCATCTTATCCTTAGATCCAGAGAATCTAACGCCCTCGCCAACTAATACTGTAGGTCTCTTGGCGCTTCTAATTTTCTCAATAATAGCTGGGGTAAACGCCTTGTCATAGACTGGGTTTTCTGCCTTAGCGACAGAAGAAAACTCTTCTGTCTCATCGAAATGGCGTGCATTTTCCTCATCAACGTTTGCAGCCTGAACATCAAGTGGTATATCAAGCCATACAGGTCCCTTACGACCATTATTAGCCAGGAACCACGCTTTTTCCAGATGATAGAAAATATCCTGTGGTTCAGTAATCATCTCGGCATATTTTGTCATACAGGAAACTGATTTGATAATAGGGAATTCCTGATCACCTAACTGTCTTAACTGAAGGTTAGGAACCGACCAGGTAGTAGTCTCTCTTTTAACCTGACCAGAGACAACAAACATAGGAATGGAATCCAGATATCCACCCATTACGCCAGTAATGGCATTAGTTCCACCAGGGCCGGATGTAACACAGACTGCAGCGATATTGCCTGTAAGTCTTGCATAACCTTCAGCTGCAATTGAACATGCCTGCTCATGATGATTGTAAATGCTGTGAAGTCGTGGGTTATGACCAATAGCATCATTAAGATGCATCGCGCCACCACCAGTAACAGTAAAGACATGCTTAACACCCTTATCTGCCAAAAAGTCTGAAATTATCTGTGCTACCTTCCTGCTCATATGTAGCCTCCTTAAAAAAGTGCCTTCAGATCAAGTGGTTTATCCACGTAAATCACGTGATCATATTCCTCTATATTCTCGCCACCGAATTTGCCAAATCCAAAACCATAAGATACTCCGGCAAAAGGAGCTCCAACAGTCTTTGCGCCATTAGCATCATGCTTTGAGTCGCCTACCATCAATACCTTGGATGGATCGCCTCCACCAAGTTTTTCAATACAAATATTAATGATGTCTGCCTTAGTAAGTTTTCCTTCCGAATCAGAGCCAATCATTACATCCATATACTCGCCAAATCTATAGTGATCCAGCAAAGTCGTAGCATAAGATTGTCTCTTATAAGTCGCGATACCCATTGGTATTTTTTCTGATTTCAAAAACTCCAGCAATTCATACATACCTTCATAAGGCTTTGCGAGTAACAGATTATGGTTAGCATATCTGTCCCTGAAATAATTCGATACTTCCTTAAGCTTGTCCCCGGTAACACCACATTTATCTTCAAAAGACCATTCAATTGGCGGACCTATAAACTTAAGCAAATCTTCATACTCGTACTTAGGTAAATCAAAATGCTCGATAGTATCCCTCACAGAAATTGCGATACCTTCAGAAGTATCGAGTACAGTTCCATCTAAGTCAAAAAGTACTGCTTCGTAACGCATGCTTACACCTTATAACGAGTATCTGTTAAGAACTCGATATCAATATTTTCTTTATTCGCTGTCATGAAGTTACTCATATATGTGTTGAGGTAATCTGCCTTTCGCTTGGCAAAGTCATATTCCTTACCCTCATCAAAGTAGTTGGAATCAGTACCAGAGTAACCATCAAAGCCTGCAAGATAAACCTTCTTAACGTCTGTCTTCATCAAGAGTTTTAAAATCATCATAAGAGAGTTGTCAGAATACTCAGAATCCCTGTCCAAAAGCTCGCTGACGTTAACGACATAACCAAATGGCTTATCAGCCGGAGTTACATTTGAAGTTGCAATTACAGGTATTCTGTTGCCGCTTAAAAGAGTTGAAACCTGAATATATCTCTTGGTATTAGTAAGGAAAATAAAATCAGGCTTAAAACTGTTAGTCGCATAATTAATCGAGATAACGAGTGGGTTACGTGAAGAGATAAAATCCCAGATTTTGCCTTCCTGAAGCTTCATCGTCTTACCAGGGCCTGTAACAAGAATTGTCTTGCCTTCAAAAAGGCCCTTCAATGCTGTTATAGAAGCTGCATCATTAATTTCCTTATCCTGATACTCAAGATAAAGTCTCTCCATATACTCTCTGTCATATAAAAGCTTCTTCTCGCCCTCAAGTCTTCCAAGAAGCTCATTAATCTGCTTAACCGACAGTGTGTGCTTATTGGTAAGCTGCTTTACATAATCAGGGTGGCAGTCGTTAGATGCTGCAAGGAAGAAGAACAAGTTATATCCCCATGTTGCTGGCTGATAGAACTGCATAATATTAGCGTCTATTGCCTCCAAGTACTGGCTTAAGTGATATGTCTTACCGTACTCGTGGTTCATGTGCATGGCAATAAGTTCTATAGGCGCATTACCAGCACTCTTACCCATAGCATACAAAGAGCCGTCTACAAGCAAATCACGATTAGTCTCTTCTGAATAAGCCAGAACCATCTGGCAGTTAGCATATCCCATCTGGAAATTGTTATGACCATGGTAACCAATAGCAATGCCTGTATTAAGATTTTTATCCAGAATCTTCAAAATCTTCTTGAGGTCCTTCTGATGTGTCAGACCATAGGTATCAACCATGGATACAGCATCAGGATTAACGCTGTTTGCTATGCGGCACAAATCAAGTAATTCATCCTCAGTATAAGCAGTTACACTTACAAGCTGAGCAAAAACTATATATCCAAGTTCTTTAAGTTCTTTACAAAAAGCGAGAGCATCTTCTCTTAAATGCTTTTTAAAAATAACTCTGATACCATCGAGAAAACTCTCAGCCTTAGGCTTAATATTAGCTATACCGCATGTACCATAATCAATCATGCCAAAGACCTTGGTATTTTTCTTGTCTAAGTCTCCAAAAATCTTATCGGCACTCTCAGTATCAGGGAAAATACTTCTGTCGTAGTCATAAGGTCTTCTCTCATCCAAGAATCCAACCTCGATAATATCTGTACCAGCATCAACTACTCGCTCAAAAATAGAGACCATATTATCATGACCAAAATTCCAGTCATTGATATAGCCGCCATCTCTTAATGTGCAATCAAGAAGGCTAACCTTACTGCTCATTCTTCTTCTCCTTCTGACCATATGCCCAGAACTTATTGAGCACATAGTTAATTGGAACTGACAATACAAGATTAATCAATACTGCGATGTATTTATTAATACCCCACTTATCGATGCAAAGCCAGGAAATAAGATTGCTTAAGCCAAGACCTGTAAATGCATATGCAGCATAGGTTTTAAGAAGAGTTTTCCACCAAACTCTTTTCTCTCCGCTTTCATTCTCTTTAAATACAAACTTACTGTTCCAGATATAAGACCAGATCACACTAAGTAAGAACGCGATGGTATTAGCAAGAAATGCCTGATACTTTTCTTCTTCTGTAAACAATCCAATTTTTCCACAGGTGAACAACACGCAGAAATTGATTGCCATAGAAACGAGAGTATTAGACACACCGACCAGGGCAAATTTTACAAACTGCAAAAAACTCTCGGCCTGCTCATCAGTCAGCTTTTTATGAAAAGGCTTCAAAAGCAGATTCACCATAAATATGACGAATCTGCTGAATAAATCCCAAATTTTACTTCCGATACTCTTTGACATTACTGATTAAGTGCGTCCTTAATAGTCTTAATCATGTAGTCAATCATCTCATCAGTCATTCCTGGATATACACCAACCCAGAATGTATCGTTCATGATTCGATCTGTATTTGTAAGATCTCCTACAACTCTAAAGCCTTCACCTGTTGCTCTCATCTCATCAAAGCAAGGATGCTTAATAAGGTTACCAGCAAAGAGATTTCTTGTCTGAACGCCATGAGACTCGATATAAGTAACAACCTTATGTCTGTCTACGCCTTCCTTAACAGTCATCATAAAACCAAACCAGGATGGTCTGGAGTTCTCTGCTGGAACTGGAAGAATAAGCTTATCCTGAACATCCTCAAGACCTGCTCTTAATCTGTCGAAATTATGTCTTCTTCTCTCTACAAAGGAAGGGAACTTAACAATCTGAGCACATCCAACTGCAGCCTGAAGGTCTGTAGCCTTAAGATTGTAACCGAAGTGAGAATATACATACTTATGGTCATATCCGAATGGAAGTTCACCATACTGACCATCGAATCTGTGATTACAGAAATTATCCATACCAGATGGGCAAACACAGTCACGGCCCCAGTCACGCATGGAACGGATGCACTTGTTAAGAAGTGGATTATTTGTGTAGATAGCACCACCCTCACCCATAGTCATGTGATGTGGTGGATAGAAAGAAGATGTACCGATATCATCGATTGTACCAGTATACTTCTCTTCTCCATCGATTGTATACTTGGAACCTAATGCATCGCAGTTATCCTCAACAAGCCAGAGATTGTGCTTGTCGCAGAACTCCTTAACTGCCTTAAGATCAAATGGGTTACCTAATGTATGAGCAATCATTACAGCCTTTGTCTTAGGGGATAAAGCTTCCTCAAGCTTAGATACATCAATATTATACTGAGGAATAGTAACGTCGATAAATACAGGGATAGCACCATACTGAATAACAGGCGCTACTGTTGTAGGGAAACCTGCAGCTACAGTGATAACCTCATCACCACGGTTGATTCTTCTCTCCTTAAGAAGAGGGGAAGTAAGTGCCATGAATGCACCGAGGTTAGCAGAAGAACCAGAGTTTACAAGAGAGCAGAACTTAACGCCTAGATACTCTGCAAACTTCTTCTCAAACTCATCTGTATATCTTCCGGATGTAAGCCAGAATTCCAAAGTAGAATCTGCGAGATTAACCATCTCCTCACTACCGTATACACGTCTTGCATAAGGGATACGATCTCCCTCTTTATATTCTGGAGCTGCATGGAACTTCTCTGCATACTCCTTAACCTGCTCTAAGATAACGGAGCGAGCCTCCTGCTCATTCATATTCTCGAACATTTCTTATGCTTCCTTTCCAATAAAATCATTAATTTGCTTATCCATAATTGCTGGTATATCACCATCTGCTTCGTAAACCCTTGTCCACTCGACTACACGCTCTATTGCCTCATTAATATGCCATGTAGGCTTCCAGCCAAATGTATTCTTCAACTTGCTTGAATCAAGCTTTAAGAAGTTTGCCTCATGAGGAGCATTCGCTTCTGAACGGTCAATTCTGGTGATACCGCCCCACTTCTCACAGAACATATCAACGATATCTCCTGTAGTAACGCAGTCACACTCATCAGGGCCTACGTTATACCAGGATGCATACTTCTTATCTTCAAACTGCGACTTAGCAATTGTTAAATATGCAAACAGTGGTTCTAATACATGCTGATATGGTCTTGTTGAGTATGGATTTCTTACAACGATATCCTGCTTACTCATAGCGGCTCTTACACAGTCAGGAATAATTCTGTCTGTAGCAAAATCTCCACCACCAATTACATTACCTGCTCTTGCAGTAGAAATAGCTGGTGAATCTTCAGTAGAGAAGAAAGAATTTTTATAGCTGTGAGTAACAAGCTCACTGCATGACTTGGAGTTTGAGTAAGGATCAAAACCATCGAGAGGCTCATCTTCTCTATAGCCCCACATCCACTCGTTATTTTTATAAACCTTGTCAGTTGTTACATTAAGGAAAGACTTAACACTAGAAGATAATCTTACGCACTCTAGAATGTTAACTGTTCCCATAACGTTAGTCTCATATGTGTATCTAGGATCCTTATAGGAATCTCTTACGAGAGGCTGCGCTGCCATATGAATTACGATCTCAGGATTACATTCGTCGAAAGCCTTCTTCAAAGCTTCCATATCACGAATATCACCAATTACAGAATTCATCTTACCCTCGAGACCTGCCATCTCAAACAGGTTTGGATTAGTTGGAGTTTCTAATGAAAAACCCGTAAGCTTTGCACCAGAGATAACAAGAATACGGGAAAGCCATGTACCCTTAAATCCTGTATGACCTGTAAGGAAAACCCTCTTATCTTTCCAGAAACTTAAATCAGCCAAAATATTACTCCTCCCACTTCATCCAGGGAGCTCTGCCCTCAGTAATCAAAGTCTCAAGCTGATCTTTGTCACGCTTAGTGTCCATGCACTTCCAGAATCCCTGATGAATATAAGCGTTAAGCTGTCTGTCGCGAGCTAAATCCTCGAGAGGCTTCTTCTCAAAGACAGTCTTATCACCTTCTGTAATGTAATCGAAAATCTTAGGCTCTAATACCATATAGCCTGCATTAATTACGTTGCCGTCTGTATTATTCTTCTCTCTGAAATTTGTTACTGTACCATCGCCATCCAAGTCGATGCAACCGAACTGCTGACCAACATTTACTGCTGTCATTGTAGCAATCTGACCCTGTTCGTTGTGGTACTTAATAAGTGCATTCAAATCAACATCACTTACACCGTCACCATATGTAAGCATGAATGGTTCATCACCAATAAACTTCTGGATTCTCTTGATTCTTCCACCAGTCATTGTATTAAGGCCAGTGTCTACCAGAGTAACCTTCCAAGGCTCAGTATGTGTTGTATGTACAGTCATCTGATTATCATTTCTGAAATCAAATGTAACGTCAGATGTATGGAGGTAATAATCTGCAAACCACTCCTTGATAACATACTGCTTATAACCACAGCAGATGATGAAATCATTGAAACCATAAGATGAATAGTACTTCATGATGTGCCACAAAATTGGCATACCACAAATCTCTACCATAGGCTTTGGTTTGATGACGCTTTCTTCGGAAATTCGTGTTCCGAATCCACCGGCAAGGATTACTACTTTCATAGTATTACCTCCACAAAACATAATTAATCAGTATGATTATACTATATTTAGATGGTTTATGCCTTTATATACTTATTACATTCGTTTAAAAACTCTTTGTAATCGTCTATGTTTTTATAAATATCATTAAGCCTGTTACAAGGTGCATACCTCTCACCATTAACATAAGCTATAAAATCATCACCATGAGCGCGAACATCCCTTTCGAGAGCATCACGTAAAACCGGAATATACATAATATCCAGGACAGTAGAATTTATACCAAGCTGAAGTTCAAGTGAACCCTTAACAATTCTAAATGAAATCCTGGTTATTATTTCCTCCGAAGAAAAACCTAACAGAACATCATACATGCCATCTTCTACTAAGAACTTACCGTAATCCTCACTATAAGAGCCTATCTTTGTAGTATCAACCACGAGAGTAATCTCCCTCCTCTTACCTGCTTCCAGGAATACCTTGGTAAAAGCACGAAGTTCCTTAACTGGTTTGCTTTGCTTTGATGACGGGTCACTTATATAAAGCTGGACAACCTGTGATCCGGCAAAATCTCCTTCATTAGTTAAAGCAAATCTAACCTCAATTCTATCGCCAAGATTACACTTGTCGGCAGATAGCGATGCATTACTAATAGAAAACTTAGAATATGACAGGCCGTAACCAAATGGGAATAATGGCTTAATACCCCTTTTCTCATAGCCACGATAACCAACATATATATCCTCGCCATATACACACGTAAAGCCATCAGGATAGTTAAGATATGCCGGAGTATCTTCGTACCTAACAGGGAAAGAGAACGGTAGTTTACCAGATGGGTTTACCTTACCACTTATGATGTCATATAAGACCTTACTGCCTGCCATACCTGGATAGAAAACCATAATGACGGCATCGAGTTTATCTATATAATCAGAGATCTCGACTGGACCTGGAGTATTTAAGACAAGAATTATCTTCTTCCCAGAATTAATGGCATTTTCAATCTGCTCACGATACTTAACTGGGAGCTTTAAGTCTGGTCTATCAGTACCTTCTGCAGACTCTATGGATACAACTATCAAAGCTACATCGCCATCAGTATTATTGCCAAAGACGTCCTTAAGCTTTTGATCTCTATCTGTAAACACCTGTGCAGAACCCTTACCACAGATAATTAACTCAGGGTTGTCAGAAAGACTAATTCTGCTCATATCATCAAGCGGAAGCAGACCGTCATTTTTAAGAAGGACAAAACCTTCCTTATCAGCTTCGTAACATGCCTTATCTCCAAGACTTAGATATTCCTCGTAGCTTACAGGAAGCTTTCTTCCACTAAGCTTAAACTTCATCGCGAGATTAATTAAATACTCGACAGATTTATTTAGGTTTTCTTCAGTAAGTCTTCCTTCTTCTATCGCCTTAACAATCTCATCCTCATGCTCCCATGGGCCTGGCATAAACAAATCGACACCAGCCTCTACAGAGTCACCTGTATCTTCAGTACAAGCGCCCCAGTCAGTCATTACAAGACCATCGTAATGCCATCTATCACGAAGTACATCACGTAAAAGCCACTCGTTATGCGTACATGGCTTACCATTAATCTTAGGGTACGCTACCATCAAAGTAGAAGCACCAGCTTCCACGCACTTTTTAAAGCCTGGAAGATACATCTCCTCTAGCGCACGCTTTGATATAGACTGATTAATACCTCCACGGTTTATCTCGAGATTATTCGCAGCGAAATGCTTAACATTAGACGCTACACCCTGACTCTCGACTCCAGAAGTCATTTGAGATGCGAGCTCACCTGCGAGATATGGATCCTCCGAATAGCCCTCGAAGAATCTTCCATTACGAGGTTCACGAAGAAGATTAACATTAGGTGTTCCAAGGAGGCAGCATATGTTATACATGATAGCCTCTAATCCTAAGGCCTCACCAACCTCATATACTGCTTCAGGGTTCCATGTGGAGCCGAGAAGAATTCCAGGAGGATAACATCCAGGGTGAGGGTCAAATCCATGACAAAATTCTGTAAGTTTTACCTTAAGCTTATCGCGAAGTACAAGCTCTTCAGGCTGTAACTTATCATCTTCATAGAAAAATCTAGTAGCGTTATCAAGCTGCTCAGGCGTATAGCCTTCAGCCTTTGCAAAATCAGCAAAGCGGTCTCCAAAAAGCTGCTCAAAATTAATGCCAGTACCGCCATCTAATAGCTGTAAACGGTCAATACCGTACTCCTTAATTTCTCTTGTAGAGAAAAAAGCGGCACCGCATAAAAGCGATGCCTTCTTTTTGAGATCTAATTTAGAAATAATCTCTTGTGTAGTCATAATAATTACTGCATGATTGCGAACTTCAATGTGCACTTAACTGCTGTCTTACCATCTACTGTGGCTTCAGCCTCACCTACGCCGATTGGACCTCTAACCTGAGTAATCTTTGTCTCTAGACGAACTGTATCACCTGGAACAATCTGACGCTTGAACTTACAGTTATCAATACCTGCAAACACAGCAATCTTTCCCTTGAAATCATCCTGTGAAAGGATTGCTACAGCACCAGCCTGAGCCAAAGCCTCAACAGTCAAAACACCAGGAACGATTGGGTACTCTGGGAAATGTCCTCTGAAGAACATCTCATCATATGTGAAATTCTTATATGCTACACAGAACTGACCTGGCTCATAATCCTCAACCTTATCTAGAAGGAGGAATGGGTGTCTGTGTGGGATGATGTCCATAATGCCCTTGATATCAAGTGAATTAGCCATAGTCGTAATCTCCTTAGTTAATAATTATTCAGCGTACTTCTTCAAGAGAATAACTGCGTTATGACCACCAAATCCGAGTGAGTTACTCATAGCGTAGTTGATTGTTCTATTCTTGCCCTGACCGAATGTGTAATCGAGATCACACTCTTCCTCAGTCTCGCTTGAGTTAAGTGTAACATGAACATAATCGTTCTCGATAGCCTTAACACAAGCAACTGCCTCAATACCACCAGCACCACCTAAGAGGTGACCTGTCATAGACTTTGTAGAGTTGATAGATACATTCTTAGCATCCTCACCAAAAGCATACTTAATTGCTCTTGTCTCGAAGAGGTCATTATGGTGTGTAGAAGTACCATGAGCATTGATATAATCAACATCCTTAGGCTCGATACCTGCTTCCTTCATAGCAATCTTCATTGCCATACCAGCACCAGAACCATCCTCAGCAGGAGATGTGATGTGGTAAGCATCGTTAGTTGCACCATATCCTACAATCTCTGCATAAATCTTAGCGCCTCTTGCCTTTGCGTGCTCAAGCTCCTCTAAGATAAGAACACCTGCACCCTCACCAAGTACAAAGCCATCTCTGTTCTTGTCGAATGGCTTAGAAGCAGTCTTAGGATCCTCGCTTGTAGATAGAGCTGTAAGAGCTGTAAATCCGAGAACACCAGAAGGACAGATAGCAGCCTCAGCACCACCTGCAACCATTACGTCAGCATCGTCATACTTAATTGTCTTAAATGCTTCTCCAATAGAGTGTGTACCAGAAGCACAAGCTGTAACGATATCAATATTCTTGCCCATCATGTGGTACTTGATAGAAATATTAGCGGATGCCATGTTACCAATCATCATTGGGATGTACAAAGGAGCAACCTTCTTACCTGCTACAAGCTTGGCGATTTCTCTCTCGTTAGCCTGCATAGAACCTACACCAGAACTTACGATAACACCAACACGGAAAGGGTCTTCCTTCTCCATATCAAGGCCAGCGTCCTCTACAGCCTGAGTAGCTGCTGCTACTGCATACTGAGCGAATGGTTCCATTCTCTTCGCTGTCTTAAAATCCATGTACTGTGTAACATCAAAATCCTTGAGCTCACCAGCAATCTTAACCTTGTAGTCTGTTGTATCGAATCTAGTGATGAAATCGATACCATTCTTACCTTCTACAAGTCCATTCCAGAAACTCTCAACATCGTTTCCGATAGGTGTCAAAGCACCCATACCTGTTACTACTACTCTTCTTGCCATTTCTTTATACTCCATTTCAAATTCAAAGCGAATTACATGTGCATACCACCGTCAACGCTGATGCACTGACCTGTGATATAAGAAGCCTCATCAGATACGAGGAAAGCTGCACAGTTAGCGATATCCTCAACCTGACCGAATCTTCCGAGAGGGATAGAAGCGATGTACTGCTTCTTAACGTCCTCAGGAAGAACGTCTGTCATAGGAGTCTGAACGAATCCTGGAGCGATAGCGTTAGCTGTGATATTACGGGAAGCATACTCTCTTGCTACGGACTTTGTGATACCAAGAACACCTGCCTTAGAAGCAGAGTAGTTAACCTGACCAGCGTTACCCTGAAGACCAACGATAGAAGAGATGGATACGATACGACCATACTTCTGCTTGATCATTACTGGAACGCACTCACGGAAGAAATTGTAAGAACCCTTAAGGTTAACAGCGATAACTGCATCAAAATCCTCTTCCTTCATTCTCATGAGAAGACCATCTCTTGTGATACCTGCATTGTTAATAAGGATATCTACAGAACCAAATGTTGCCTTAACGTCTGCTACTGTCTCCTTAACTGCATTTGCATCTGTAACATTGCACTGATATGCCTTTGTCTCTACGCCATATGTAGACTTAATCTCGCTAGCTGTCTCCTCAATGCCTTCGATTGGGCAAGCATCGATAACTGCGATGTTAATTCCCTTGGAAGCGAGCTTCATAGCGATGCACTTACCAATACCTCTTGCACTACCTGTTACGATTGCTGTTCTAGCCATAATTTTTCTCCTTATCTCGAAATAATTCTTATGCCATTTCTTTAAGTGCTGCTACACAAGCTTCAACATCAGCTACTGTAGAAACATTAATTACTGGAATCTCTGGACAAGTCTTCTTAACGAAGCCTGCGATTGTCTTACCTGGACCAATCTCAACAAAAACATCTACGCCCATATCCTTCATGAGACGAAGTGTCTGCTCCCACTTAACAGGGGATGATACCTGAACCTGAAGAAGATCCTTGATATCGTCTTTGTTATCAACAGCCATTGCTGTTGCATTAGCGATATAAGGAATTCTTAACTCAGAAATCTCTGCCTTATCAAGCTCCACTCTTAAGCTGTCGCCTGCTGGCTTAAGCATTGGAGAGTGGAAAGGACCAGATACATTAAGCTGAACTACCTTACGAGCGCCAGCCTCCTGAAGCTTAGGCATTGCAGCTACAACACCTTCTGTCTTACCAGTAATAACAATCTGACCTGGGCAATTGAAGTTAGCCATAGTAACACCATCAAAATCCTTGATGATGTTCTCAATAACCTCTGCATCCATACCGATTACTGCAGCCATTGTTCCTTCACCTGCAGGAACGGTATTACTCATAAGACTTCCTCTGATTCTTGTAAGTCTTACAGCATCATAGAAAGTCATAGCACCTGCTTCAACAAGTGCGCAGTACTCACCAAGTGAGAGACCTGCAGAGATATCTGACTTAACGCCCGCATCAACCAAAGCCTTATTGATAATCATGCATGCTGTTACCAATGCTGGCTGTGTGTATTCTGTTACATTGATATCGTCGTTCTCAACAAAGAGAAGCTTCTCCATATCAACTCCGGAAGCTTCTGATGCTTCCTTAATCATTTCCTTGGCATAGTCATACTGCTCTACGAAGTCCTGAGCCATACCAATTTTCTGAGCACCCTGACCTGGGTAAACAAAAGCAATCTTCATTAGTGAAAAACCTCTAATTAATTATTAGCAAACAGGACCAGCACCGCTTAAGAGCTTGTTAGCCTCTGCAAACATATCATCGATAATTGCCTGAACTGGTCTAATCTCGTTAATCATACCTGCGATCTGACCTGCCATAAATGTACCGTTATCGATATCACCATCAACTACAGCCTTACGAAGTGCACCTACACCCAAAGACTCCATCTCTTCAAAGCTTGCATTACGCTTCTCGAGTTCCTCGAACTTCTTTGTAAGCTTGTTCTTAATCTGTCTTACAGGAGCACCAGCGCTACGGCCTGTTACCTGAGTAGATCTATCCTTAGCCTTGATAATCATATCCTTATAGTTCTGGTGAATATTAACTTCCTCAGAAGCGCAGAAAACAGTACCACACTGTACACCACATGCACCGAGCATGAAGGAAGCAGCAACACCACGTCCGTCAGCGATACCACCAGCAGCGATAACTGGAATATTAACTGCGTCAACAACCTGTGGAACCAAAGCCATAGTTGTAAGCTCACCTACGTGACCACCAGACTCAGTACCCTCAGCAATAACTGCATCAGCGCCATCCTTCTCCATCTTCTTAGCCAAAGCTACGGATGGAACTACAGGGATAACAATGATTCCAGCTTCCTTCCACATTGGGATGAACTTACCAGCAGAACCAGCACCTGTTGTTACAACAGCAACCTTCTCCTCTGCGAGTACTTCAGCGATCTGTGGAGCTCTTGGATTCATAAGCATTACATTTACACCGAAAGGCTTATCTGTAAGCTTACGGCACTCCTGAATCTGTGTTCTAATCCAGTTCTCATCAGCGCCACCGCAACCGATAATTCCAAGACCACCAGCGTTAGATACAGCAGCTGCGATGTGATGATCTGCAACCCATGCCATACCGCCCTGGAAAAGAGGATACTTAATTCCGATCATTTCAGTTAACTTAGTCATACTATTTATCTCCTTTTTAAGAAATTAGTACTCAATATAATTAGCGTTCCATGTAAGACCGCCACCAAAGCTAGCAAATACAAGCTTCATGCCCTTCTGAAGCCTTCCATCCTTCTTCATCTCTGTAAGAAGAGCTGGAATAGAAGCAGAAGATGTATTACCTGTCTTCTCAATTGTCATAGGGAACTTCTCAAGATCAATCTCGAGCTTCTTGGCTGTAGACTCGATGATTCTTGCATTAGCCTGGTGAAGGATGAAGTAATCAACATCTGCCAAGTCAAAGTTATACTTCTCAGACATATCTGTAATTAGCTTAGGAACCTCTGTAACGGCAAATCTGAATACATCTCTTCCTGCCATATACATAACAGTCTTCTTCTCAAAATCTTCCTCATCATATCTCTTAGGCTGCTTAGATGTCTCTAAGTGGAGGCATACACCTCTGCTACCAGAAGATCTCATAATAAACTCATTACGCTTACCTTCTTCTGCCTTAAGAACAGCAGCACCAGCACCATCACCAAAGAGGATACAAGAACCACGATCAGTCCAGTCTGTAACATTAGATAAGCACTCAGCACCGATAACTAAAGCAAGCTTTGAATTACCAGACTCAATAAAGCTCTGTACTGTATTAAAAGCAGCAAGCCATCCTGGGCATGCAGAATTACAATCAAAACATCCACAATCTTCAGTAGCACCAATAGCTTCCTGGACAGTGGTAGCAAGTGTAGGGAACATCAAATCAGGTGATGTAGATGCACATACAATCAAATCAATATCCTTAGGATCAATACCTGCATCAGCTACTGCAGCCTTAGCAGCCTCAACAGCCATAGTAGATGCCTTCTCATTAACACCATCGGCAATATGACGCTGCTTAATACCTGTTCTCTCCTGAATCCATGCATCATTAGTTTCTACAATCTTAGCAAGATCATCATTTGTTACCACATTCTTTGGAAAGTAAGATCCAAGGCCAATGATTTTTCCTGTAATTTGTGACATAAAAACCCCCGGTTTATAAATCCTTTGATTATCAAAGTATTACACAACCGAGGGGTGTAGTCAATAGATATAAGGCTTTGCCACAAAATAGCCTATAGTGTCAAAAGGCTTTTAGAATCGGCCTCCGCCCCCGCCGGAGAAGCCTCCTCCTCCACCACCAGAGAAGCCTCCACCAGAGTAGCCGCCACCGGATGAAGAACTTGTATGATGGACAGTTCTTGTTTTGGTAACCTTATCTACTTTACCTATAGCCTTAATACCATTGGAGTATTGCTCTGCAGCAGGTCTTTTATCCAAAGCCTTGCCCTTGGCAGTCAAAACTGTAATAAACCACGCACCCGCCATAGGTATAAGCATTGTAAAAAATACTATCTGTGAATATCCCTTAAAGCTATAATCTTCCAGGTCATCTAAGATGCCTTCCAAAGCGTCATAATATCTCTCATATGAGAGATCATCCTTGTGATTATAGAAAATCTCGTAGCACTCATCATCGTCAACAGCAAAGTGTGCTGTACCGTATGTATAAAGCCAGAAGAATCTTCTTCCAGGCTCATCCTCTGTTAAATCAACAAGAAGACAAAAGCCCGAATTATTCTGAAGAGGAACGCCTCTAATATGATCAAAGTAGAACTCTTCAGCAAATCGCTCACAATCCTCATCGGAATTTGTATAGCCTCGGCCCTTATCACGAGTAGTAACTATGATTACATTAATATCCTTATCCTTGGAAAGATCTTCTATCATATCCTCTAGATCAGAAAGCTGCTCACGAGTAAAAATGTCAGCATCATCGTAGATATTTACCTTCTTACTAGGTGAGAGATTCATAAAAACATAAACCGCAACACAGGCTATTACGATAGCAATAAGTCCTGCGCCTCCAAGACCAGTCAGTAAATTAAACTCGCTCCAGATGGATACTTTTGATTTATTACTCATCCCCAAATCCCCCTCATAAAGCATCCAAGAATAAATCTAGCTACTACGGCTAAAATACCAAGCACAAGGAAGAAGAAAACTGCCTTCTTAAGTGGGCTTACTGGCATATCACCACAAGCTTCTCCCGTCTGCCCATTAATAGCGAAGTAATAATACTTACCTAAATACTTATATGACATAAACCACACAGGAAGCAAAGCATAGTTTGCGCTTAAACTTGTTATTTGGGAGTCATTTTTCTTAATAATCTTGGTCGTAAAATCCTTCAAAGATCTGTTGATATAATCGTCAATCTCACCCTTTACTCTTTTTTTGCATCTGTCACTTAGATCCTTTGCCTCTAAGTCATAACGGTCTGCATAAAACCCTGGAAGATATTTATAGTCAAATGGAAGCATCTTAGTGTAATGAAAAGGCTCTATCGCTTCCATCAAGGCATCATCAATTCTAGTCTCTCCATCAAGAGGAATATTTCTCCACTTAAGGTCACCAACTCTTTCCCATTCGATTTCCTTGATAGTCTCATAATCACCTTTATAAGTTGACTTAGTTGCAGTACCCTTGGCATCAACATGAGCATCGACATTAAAAAGCCAGAATGGAACATAAAGCCCTGTAAGCTTCTCGACATTTTTATTGGATACAAAGCCAAATGGAGTCCATCTTCCACCCTTAGCCCAGTCCATAAATATCTCTACAGCGCTATCGCGAGAAATCTGAAAAGGAATAATATACTTAGGCTCGAATTGCTTAGTAAGTCTTTGTCCTACCAAAGCAGGGGAGCCACAGAAAGCACAAAATGTAGCTGAGGTATTAGAATCAGTAACTATAGTAGCTCCACATGAATTACACTTAAATTCAGTCTGCTGATAATCAAGTTTTTTACCTTCTTCTATAGGCTCTTCATTCTTCTCAAAATCACTGTCAGTCGCTACAACAGTATCATAAATACTCTCACCTGTAGCGAGCTCATCAGGTATACCGCTAAATGCTGATGGGTTAAAGCTTGCTCCACAATATTCACAGGTAAGCTTTTGTACACCAGCATCGAATTTCAAATTCGCAGTACAGTTAGGACACTTAATTGTATCTGCCATAAATCCCCCTTATCTTATAAGGCTCTCAGCCCAGCACCCTTCGAAAGGCATATTATAAATAGCCTTAGCACCCTTCTCCTCTAATATCTTATTGCTTTCGTACTGAACCTTGCCGCTATGTACAGGGGCAAGATAAACCTTCTTCCCTGCCTTTGATGCCGCTTCAATAACTTCTGGAAGGCCATTTGTTGAAGCGGTACCAGAATGGTAGCCCTGAATTAAAATCGTATCGATATCATCGAGCTTAATAGCATCATATGGAAATCCTGGAATAGCAGGAATAGTAATCATCTTCTTAAGAGGAGACTCTAGGTATGCCTTAGCCTCGTCCTTAGTAAGAGTATCGACTGTAGGCTTGCCTGGGAACTTACCATAGTCTCCTTCAAAATTTGCATCCGTAACACGAATAGCTGGAATAAATGTCGTATCTCCCATCAAAGAATCAGAGAAAACTACTCCAAATGTAATAGATCCAAGCTTACCGTCAACTGCAGCCTTCAAAAGGCCAAGAGAATACTTAACATTCTTAACTGCATCACTATGTGAATCCTCTGGAGGTAATTTACTTCCGGTAATAACAACTGGAAGATTCAAGTAAGACAAAACTCTTACCCCAAGCTGAGCAAAATATGCCATTGAATCTGTGCCGTGAAGAATAAGAATTCCATCTGGCTTATTATCTTCGCATTCCTTGATAATCGCGCTAAATGCCTTACGATATAAATCTTCATTTGCATTTTCCGATGAATATAAAACTGGAGTTAAAAATGAAAATTCAGCATTACTTTTAAATTTATCAAAGAAACCTCTGTCAATTGCTCCTCCAAGCTTAATGGTATCGCCCTTATTAGCAGAACAAATTGTGCCACCTAATGTCACAACAAGAATTCTATTCATTACTATTAATCTCCAAATGGTAAAATATAAAAACATTATAACAAATAAGGAGTCAGATAATGAGACTTGTTAGCTGGAATGTAAATGGTATAAGAGCTGTTGCAGGCAAAGATTTTCTAGGATCTTTTGAATCCATGAAGCCCGATATATTAGGCATTCAGGAGATTAAGGCTCTGCCAGAGCAGGTGCCTTCTGAAATAGCAAATATTCCTGGATATAAAAGCGTATTCTACCCTGCAGAAAAGAAGGGCTATTCCGGAACAGGTCTTTTTTATAGAGAAGATTTAAATCCAGAGATTACTCTTGGATTTGGAGTAGAAGAGTTCGACCACGAGGGCCGTGTAATTAAGGCAGATTTTGGAGACTTCGTACTCTTTAATATTTATTTCCCTAACGGAGGCAGAGGCGATGAATATGTTCAGTTCAAGCTTCGCTTCTATGACTGCTTCTTAGACCAGGTTAAGGAACTAGAATCTAAGGGCAAACAGGTAATTTGCTGTGGCGATGTTAATACAGCACACAAAGAAATTGACCTCTCTAATCCGAAGGCTAACTCCAAGATTTCAGGATTTCTCCCTGAAGAGCGCGCATATATGGATAAGTTTATTGAAAAAGGTCTTACAGATACATTCCGCATGCTTCATCCTGATGAAGCAGAGAAATACTCCTGGTGGTCTTACAAGACTTTTGCTAGAGACAGAAATGTAGGCTGGAGAATTGACTACTTCTTCGTAACAGAAGGCTTAAAATCAAAAGTGGCCCAATCCGATATGATGAGTGACATCTTCGGATCAGACCACTGTCCAATTTATATTGACCTTAATATCTAAGTTAAGAAAGATTTTCTTTCTCAACTAATCTGTCAGCCCCGTATTGCTTACGCAAAGCGGGCTTTTCTATTTTACCAGTTGCATTTCGAGGTACCTTGGCAAGAATAATCTTCTTAGGTCTCTTATAACGTGGAAGCTGTGTGCAGAAGTTCTCGAGCTCCTCTACAGTGCACTCCTTACCAGGCTCAACCTCTACGATAGCACCTGTAATCTCGCCCAAGCGCTTGTCAGGAAGACCGATTACAGCAACGTCCTTAACCTTAGGATATTCCTGGAGGAAGTTCTCAATCTCAACAGGGTAGATATTCTCGCCACCGGATACGATAACGTCCTTCTTACGGTCAACCAGGAAGTAGAAGCCATCTTCATCCTGCTTAGCCATATCACCAGTAAAAAGCCATCCATCCTTAAGACAGTCTGCTGTAGCTTCTGGGTTACGATAGTACTCAAGCATTACGCCAGGACCCTTAACACAAAGCTCGCCAACCTCTCCGAAAGGCACTACTTCACCATTCTCGTCTACAATCTTACATTCCCATCTGTAGCCAGGAACACCGATAGCGCCAACCTTATGAACATTCTCCAGACCTAAGTGAACGCAGCCTGGGCCGGTTGACTCAGAAAGACCATAGTTAGTGTCATACTGATGAAGTGGGAAGTAATCCTTCCAGTGACGGATGAGTGAAGGTGGAACTGGCTGAGCACCGATATGCATAAGTCTCCAAGAGGAGAGATCATAGTCCTCAAGCTTTAACTCACCATTATCCAAAGCGTCCAAAATATCCTGAGCCCATGGCACCAAAAGCCATACGATAGAGCACTTCTCATCTGATGCAGCCTTCAAGATAATGTCAGGCTTTGCACCCTTAAGAAGAACAGCCTTGGAGCATGTCCACAAAGAACCCATCCAGTGGAACTTGGCACCTGTGTGATACAAAGGTGGAATACAAAGGAAGCAGTCATCCTTACCAGTCTCATGGTGTACAGCTTCCATCTCAGCAGCCTGAATCAGGCTTCTATGTGGATGCAAAATAGCCTTAGGAAAACCTGTTGTACCAGATGAGAAATAGATAGCAGCGAGATCATCCTCTGTCAAAGCGATTCCAGGATCAGTGCTTGCATAGTCAGCAACCATATCCCAGTAGTTCTCAGCTATCTCAGGGCAGGCACCTTCACCAACATAGATAAGAAGTCTGCCTCTTGTTAATGAATCAGCGTTCATATTCATTCTGTCGATAAACTCAGGACCGAAGAACATAACGCATACTTCAGCGAGGTCTGCGCAGTATGAAATCTCATTGGCTGTATATCTGAAGTTAAATGGAACTGCAATAGCGCCAGTCTTCAAGATACCAAAATAGATTGGAAGCCACTCGAGACAGTTAAACATCAAGATAGCAACCTTGTCGCCCTTACCGATGCCTCTGTCTATGAGCATATTTGCTACACGGCATGCTTTCTCTTCAAATACCTGCCATGTAATCTGTCTTCTGTAAGGTCTCTTTGTAGTCTGCTGAACAAGATCAAATTCCTTGAAGGAATACTTACGAGGATCCTCCAAAGTTGGATTAAGCTCAACTAAAGCAACTTCATCGCCATGCTCAAGAGCATTTCTCTTAAGTAAATCTGTAACTACTGGCATTTTGCTTTCCTCCTTTATATGTTTTACTTCGCTGCGAAGAAAGTTCCGATGTCTTCTTGGTCTAAGATACGAACGAGAACCTGAGGCTCAGAGCCTGCTGCGATTACACCGTTAATACCATGTGTTGTAACATTTTGCATAGCTGTAACCTTAGTGTACATACCACCTGTACCAAGCTTACTACCTGCTCCCTTAGAAAATCCTAACATATCGTCAGTGATATCTTCAACATAAGCAATTCTTGTAGCATTCTCATCTTCTCTTGGATTGCCATTATAAAGTCCATCAATATCAGAGAGTATAATTAACAAATCAGCATTAATAAGACATGCAACATCACCAGATAATGTATCGTTATCACCGAATGTTCCGTTATGCCAGATTTCCTTTGTGGAAACTGTATCGTTCTCATTAATGACAGGAATAAGATGCTTCTCAAGCATTGCTTCGATCGTATTTGTAATATTCAAGCGCTGTAGCTTATCTGCGATACCGTCCTTGGTCAAAAGAACCTGTCCACAAACATAAGAATACTCAGCAAATGATCTGGTATAGGCGTTCATAAGCTCGCACTGACCTACAGCTGCTATAGCCTGCTTTGTAGGGATGTCCTGGGGCTTCTCGGGGAGGTTCAAGCTACCAACACCTACGCCAATAGCACCAGATGTTACCAAAATAACTTCTTTACCTCTGTTCCATAAATCCGCGATACCGCGGCAAAGCTTGTCGATAGCGCCATGATTCATCTTGCCATTCTCGTAAGTAATAGTTGATGTGCCAACCTTAACTACGATTCTTCTGGCAAGGCTTAACGCCATGCGAGAGCTGTCATTTTCTGACATGAGAATACCCCCAGATTTTCCAAATAATACGGGCGGCTTTATTTAAAAAGTCGCCCGTATAGAATATACCCTGCTTATATAAAAAACAAGAATTGGACTTATGCAGAAGCTCTTACAGTATTCCAGATTTCTGTATATCTAGCCTCAATCTCAGAAGATGTATAGTAAACCTCGAGAGTTGCAAAAATCTCTGCTGTTGGGTAATAGTAAACGTTATTAGCTACCTCAGGATCGAGCATATCTCTAGCAGCCATATTAGGTGTAGAGTAACCAACATACTCACAGTTCTCCAAGGCAATATCTGGATCATACATAAAGTCGATAAATGCGTGAGCACCTTCTACATTTTGTGCATTTGTAGGAACACACATCATATCTACAGAGTAGTTAGAACCCTCAGGGAGAATGTACTGCAAATCAATATCGTCATTTCCGAGCTCTTCAATTCTGTCTAACATAACGATGTGATCACCAGACCAAGCGATAGAAGCAGCAAGCTCACCGGACGCCATCTTATCCTTTAAGTTATCAACTCCATATGTAGGATTCAAATCAGCTTTCTGAGAGATAAGAAGCTCCAAAGCTTCCTGAAGCTGAGCCTCATCCATTGTATTAATTGAGTAACCAAGATAGTTCAAAGCAACACCGATGGACTCTCTCATGGAATCATATACACCGATATCACCAGCATTCTCAGAATTAAAAACTACATCCCAGATAACTGCTGGATCTGTTGTGCCATCTGGAATATCGATTCGGTTTGCATCATATACAAGACCTACTGTGCAGTAGAGATATGGTACAGCATATTCCAAAACCTTATCAGACAAAGTCATATCAGCTGCATACTGAAGATCATAAAACATTGGGTCCATATGCTCTGAAACTGTTGGAAGCAAAGACCAGTCCAAAGGCTGAATTCTCTCTTCATTAATAAGACGGCAAACCATGTACTCAGATGGAATAATTACATCGTAAGTATTATCAAGGTTAGGATACATAGTCTCGTTAGTCTCGAAGGTTCTGTAAATAACCTTGTACTGAGGGTATGCTGCCTCGAACTTAGCGATTGTATCTTCAGCAATATACTCACCCCAGTTATAGATGATGAGCTCCTGTCTGTCGTCACAGCCTGTTACACTAAGCATAGAAGCTGTTACGATAGCAGCTGAAGAAATAATGCTAATAAGCTTCTTCAAATTCTTCATTTCTTTTTTCCTCCATTCTTTTCCTTAGCTTCCTTCAAAGAAGAAATATTGGACAATATAAGCATCAGGAACACCGCTGCAAAAAGTATTGTAGTCAGCGCGTTCATCTTTGGGTTAACTCCGAACTTTGTCATGGAGTATATCGCCATAGGCAAAGTCTGAACCGAAGAGTTAACGTTGAAGTTACTGATGAGGTAATCATCAACAGACAAAGTAAATGTGAGAAGAAGCGCAGATAGAACACCTGGCGTAATCTCAGGGATAATTACAAGTCTTAAAGTCTGCCACTGAGTAGCACCTAAGTCCATCGCAGCCTCCGACAAATTCTTATCAAGTTGCTTAATCTTAGGATCAATAGACAATATAGCAAATGGTAAACAGAAAGCAATGTGCGCACATATTAATGTAAACTGGCCCTTCTGAACCCCAAGGAAGGAGAACAAAAGCATAAAAGCGATACCTACAACAAGCTCTGGCATTACATTAGGAATGTATGTAAGACTCATAAGAGCACTCTGGAACTTTTTGCTTAGATAAGCCATACCAAGGCAGGAAATTACTGCAAAAGCAGTCGAGATAACTGACGCTATAGCAGCGATTTTAAGTGTAGTAAGCAAAGCTTCCAAAAGAGGTCTTCCATCAGTACCTGAGAAAAGACTTGTATAGTTTCTTAAAGTAAAACCACCCCATATAAATGACTTAGGTACACTATTAAATGAGTACACAATCAAAATAGCAATTGGAAGATAGAGGAACAGAATTATAAGTCCGATATAGATGTTTGGAACTAATTTCTTCAAAAATCTCATAGAACCATACCTCCTGAACCAGCTGTCTCTTTATCCTGATTACGAAGTATACCCATAGTAAACAGAACGAAGATAAGAAGTATGAGCGACAATACATTTCCAGCCTGCTGTAAGGTAGGACTCTCATTTAAAATAAAGGTCTGAACTGTATTACCAATTGTAGTCTTAGATCCTTCTGTGATGATATCAGGAATCATATAGAAGGTCATTGAAGGCATAAATACCATCTGAATACCAGAGATGACACCTGGCAAAGACAGAGGGAAAATTACCTTCAAAAATGTCATTACGCTATTAGCACCGAGGTCAGCTGCAGCCTGTGACAAAGACTCATCAATCTTAACCAGCACAGAATAAACTGGAAGAATTAGATAAGGTAAGAAGTCGTTAATCAATACGAATTTCGTGATGATATCGCAGAAAAGTGGGTTCTTAAGAAACTCTATAGAATCATTAATAAGCCCCAGGCTTAAAAGTGCAGTATTAAGTACACCTGTCTCGCTAAAAAAAGCTCTCCATGCATAAGTTCTAAGCATTGTATTCATCCATGTTGGAAGAACGAACAGAAGCAATAACTTAGAAGAAGCCTTATGAAGTCTCTGAGCTCTTCTGGCGAGGATATAAGCCAGTGGATATCCGAGGATTAAGCAACCAATTGTAGTCCACACGGCATAGTCCAAGCTTCGAATGAACACTGACAAGTGCTCCTGCATAACTACCTCGTGACCATAAAATGAGGTTTTTACTGTCTTAGATGCGTCAAAAAGCTTGGAGAATCCATCCAGGTTAAATGTATAACCACCTACGGTTTTAGCAAAGAACGCACGGAAGAAGATAAGAAGTAATGGCAGAATAGTAAAAAGCACAACCCATGCCATATAAGGATATGACATATACTTCATCTTCATCCTAAGTCCTAATGCACCATATATGGAAGCTGCGATTCCAATAGCTAAAACGACACTTAATATTGTGCCCCACAGGGACTGAACAACATGAAGTCTTGCCTGATCAAGTCCATTAGACTCCATCATATCCTTTGTAATAAAGTTAGAAAGAGTAATGGCATGTAAAGCAATTCTTCCTGCAAGTAAAAGCATAACTGTAAAGCAGCCCCAGCGCTTTGTCTTTGAGTTATTAGCATAAAGCTGGAAACCTAAAGCAAGTGTTAATGCTGCTACTGCGATAATAATTGAGAGCGTAAACATCAAAGCGCCAAAGCCCCTGAAATCTAAGTTTACAGACTTCTCAGTTAACTGTACGAAGACTCTAGGAGAAAGAATCATCGTAAAAAGTGAATATGTTCGCTGACTTTTGTACTGAACAAACAACTCAAACATAGGAATAAAGATTGAGATGAATGAGAATATAGCAGCAAAACACATCACGAAACCGTGAATCGGCATTACCTTAATTCTGTTAGAAATATCCTTCATTAATCTTCCTTATCCTCTGCTTTTACATCTTCCTCATCACCAAGATTTACACCATAGGAGTTTGGATCTGGTGAGAACTGTGACTTTCGCATGATGTGAATATCATCAGGGTCAAATGTAAGACCTACACGCTGTCCAACTGTTACAGGATCAACATCCTGAATCATCCACAAGACATCGTTGTCGCCTCTTACCAAAATCTCGTAGTGAACGCCCTTGAAGACGATACTCTCTACTGTACCGTTAATGTACTTATCGCCTTCTTCTTTAACGTAGATATCCTCAGGGCGAACAACTACGTCTACAGGGTTTACTGCACCCTCATTCATCTCAGAGAAGAGCTTGTCTACGCATTCAAAAGATCTTCCGGCAAAAGTAACCTCGTAGTCCTTAACCATGTAACCAGGAATAATATTGGACTCACCAATAAAGTCTGCTACATAAGCATTCTTAGGCTCATTATAAATATCAATAGGAGTACCAATCTGCTGAATAACACCATCCTTCATAACGATGATAGTATCAGACATTGTCAACGCTTCTTCCTGGTCGTGTGTTACATATACGAATGTGATGCCGAGTTCTCTTTGCATCTGTTTAAGCTCTATCTGCATCTCTTTTCTCATCTTAAGATCCAATGCACCCAAAGGCTCATCAAGAAGAAGAACTCTAGGACGCATAATGATAGCTCTCGCGATAGCAACTCTTTGCATCTGACCACCAGAAATCTGGTCGATATATCTCTTCTCATATCCATCAAGACCAACTGTGTGGAGAGCCTTCAATACGCGCTCCTTAACTTCATTTGCAGGAACCTTCTTAAGATGAAGACCAAAAGCCACGTTATCAAATACATTGAGGTGTGGAAAAAGTGCATAGCGCTGGAAAACTGTGTTGATATGTCTCTTATGAGCAGGAATATTAAGAAGATCTTTACCTTCAAAATTAACTATTCCGCTATCAGCCTGTTCAAAACCTGCAATAATTCTTAAAGTTGTAGACTTACCACAACCTGAAGGACCGAGCAAAGTAATGAACTCATTGTTTCTAATGTAGAAAGTAATATCGTGTAAAACCTGCAAGTCATCGTAGGATTTATTAAGACCCTTAATCTCGATGATATGCTCCTTACCTGTGCTGTCAGGAAGAATCTGATTGTACTCACTCATTGTTTCCCGCCTCCATTAACAGAATAATTCTGTTTATTCCTTATGAATCTGGTTAATAGATAGACCGATACAATTATAACAGTACCGGCAAGACTAACTATAACACTTAATTCAAATGTTTTATCTACATATTTATAAATAACTTCGTGGCTTCCAGGATCAACATTTGAGATGATCATATTCTCATAATTACCCGGATTACTGATCTCTGCTTCCTGCCCATCTACAGTAGCTACAAAATGAGGATCATGAGTATAATTTGCAACTATAGTTCCGCCCTTAAAATCATCCGGTGTAACTACTCTTAAATAATTAACGTGTTCTTCGTAATCAATTGAAACTGCTTCGTTATTATCTAACGTAAACATCAAAGGTACAGCATATGGATCTTTGAATATCGCTTTAATATCATCTTCGTAAACAAGCTCAATTCCATATTCTTCGAGCACAGCAGTCATCTCTTCTTTATTCTCAATAAGGCAGATATAATACTCCACTCCATGCGAACTCATATCTTCCACTAGATAATCATAAACCGCGATATTACCGCTTACATTACTCATATTCTCGAGCATCTCATAAAGGCTGTAGCAAGACTCCATAGGAAGTAATACATCATAGCCTCCGATATTATCTAACCCGTAATAAGTAGCATAGTTATAGCCAAGAGTTGCCGTCGCATCCTGGCCTACCCTCTCTAATGTCCAAAAATCCCAGTATTCAGGCGCGCCTCCGACAAAGGCATATCTTGAGCCCCGAAGCATCTCTACCGCCTCATCCTCAAAAGGCTTCTGACTTAATGTATAAACTCCAAAATATCTTATTGGAAGAATCATATATACCGCCAGGAGGTTAATAACTTCAACTAATGGAAGAATAACCTTAAGTGCAGTTAAAAGCCTTTCGCGATTCTTGTAGAGATTATTAAGGAGATAATCGAGGCAAATGGCTGCGAGCAGTATCATAAAAAACAACGCGTACTGCATAACTTTAAACGGATAACGGAATCGGTTAATAATAGGAATTAAGTAGATAATTCTGTTAAAAAGCGTAGATGAGGCCCACAAAAATGCTATAAGTAAAGCGGGGATGCATGTAATCATCTTACGAACTGCGATAGAAGTATTCTTGTCATTATCCTTAAATCTTAAGATGATAATTACAAGGCCCATAACGGCAGCAAAGAATACGAGATAGCCCACATGAGACATATTCTTCTGGATTGCAACAAGAGCCTCAATTACTCCCACTTCGCTACCATCAGGCAAAGTTAAACTTCCGGTAGTGTCATACTGCATCACAGGATTATACTGACCAATGATAAAGTCTTTTGCCCTGAAGTAAGCCTCAATAAAGTCGTCAAAAATTAAAGCGGAAGATCTCGAGGAAGAACGATTCATCGCATTAAGCATAGGAATCAAAAGAGGCAGACTCCAAAGACCTGTTATAAGACCACTTAAAAAGTATTTCCATGTGTATCTTAATGATGGCTTTAATCTATGGCCTTTGCTATTAGCCAGAATTATAGTAGTAATAGCAAAAATGAAGTCAAAAATAATCGCGTAAATAAAGTACTGAGGGTGTCCGCCATAAAATAAAAGTGTCTTGGCAAGAGATGCTAAAATTAAAGCCTTAAATCCATCTTCGTGAATTAAATTCTGACTTGTTAATACAATCCAAGGGAACAGGCCTGTAAGAATTATCGCGATAATCCAGTTGCTTCCACAATAAATAGAAAAAGAATTGAAGCTCCACGCTATAGCGCCAATGGTTGCTGCAGACTGTCCAAGATTAAGTTTTTTAAGTATCAGATAAAAACCTATGGCGCCTATAATAAGGAGAATTCCAGAAGCAAAATCTACAGTTCCATTGAAGTGCCCTAGGAAAATATAACTTAACGCACCCCCGATATACACGAATGGGTTCAGTTGGCCTGTCTGGCCTCGATCCAGAAAACCAATACCTGCAAACTGGTGAAAATTATAAAGTGGGAACTCACCCTTAAGTACGGATTCTAATGAATATACGTACTGACAGATATAAGAATCCGCATTATCATCCTGCAGAAAAAAATACGGCTGGCGTATTTCTATTGCTGTGAGCATCAATATGCATAACAGCACCAAAACAGCCAGCTCGGTTAATAATTTATGTTTACGAATTACTTCAGGCATTAAACTAAGTCTTTACCAAACTTAGAGAAATCGAGTGTTGCAAAATAATCCTTCAAAGTCTCTGCTCTTCTTATAAGCTGAACAGAACCGTCTTCCTTAAGCAAAAGTTCAGCGGACCAGAGTCTTCCATTATAGTTGTAACCCATAGCAGAACCATGAGCACCTGTATCATGAATTACAAGATAGTCGCCCTTGTCAATTGCTGGAAGCATTCTGTCGATAGCAAACTTATCGTTATTCTCACAAAGACTTCCTGTCACATCATACTTATGATCACAAGCAGCATCTTCCTTGCCAAGAACTGTAATGTGGTGATATGCACCATACATAGCAGGTCTCATAAGGTTGGCTGCACATGCATCAACACCAATATATTCCTTATATGTATGCTTCTCATGGATTGCCTTTGTAACGAGAGCACCATATGGAGCCATCATGAAGCGGCCCATCTCAGTATAGATAGCAACATCATTCATACCATTTGGAACTAAAATCTCTTCGTACTTCTGACGAACACCTTCACCGATAGCAATAATATCGTTAGGTGTCTGCTCTGGCTTATAAGCGATACCTACACCACCAGATAAATTAACAAATGCGAACTCTACGCCAACTTCCTTGCTGATTCTGGAGATAAGTTCAAAGAGCTGACCTGCAAGCATTGGATAATACTCATTAGTTACAGTGTTGCTGGCGATAAAGGCGTGAATGCCAAACTTCTTAACGCCTCTTTCCTTAAGCATAGCGTAAGCCTTAAAAATCTGCTCCTCAGTCATACCATACTTGGCATCGCCTGGGTTATCCATGATTCCGTTGCTCATCTTAATTACGCCACCTGGATTAAAACGGCAGGACATAATCTCTGGATACTTATCACCGATGATGGAATCTAAGAATTCAATATGAGTAATATCATCAAGATTGATAATAGCGCCTAAGTCATAGGCTAACTTATACTCACATGCAGGTGTATCGTTAGATGAGAACATGATGTGCATTCCATCAGCACCTACTGCGCGTGAAAGCTCAAGCTCAGCTTCACTGGAGCAGTCAAAACCCATGTCGTAATCCTTCAAAATCTCCATTAGGAATGGGTTTGGTGTAGCCTTTACAGCAAAATACTCTCTGAAGCCCTTGTTCCATGCGAATGCTTTCTTTACATCCTCACAGTTCTTACGAATACCAGCTTCATCATAAATATGAAATGGAGTTGGGTATGTCTTAACGATTTCCTCGATCTGTTCTTTTGTTACGAAAGGCTTCTTTTCCATTATTCTAGACTCTTTTCTTAAGAATTATCGTTTGAATAATATCACATTTCTTATCAATGACAATAATAAACGCGATAAGCAGAACTCCTATTATGGTAGCAGCAATCCCAACTCCCATGTGCGGAGCTCCATATTTTATGCTGATATCATTCACACCAGAAGCAACGCTTATAATTGGAAATACACCCTCAAAATCTGAAACTTCAACCTTATTTCCATTAACGGTTACTTCCATATAATCCTGATATGGAAGTAAAAGCATAACACTTCTACCTTCTTCAGCTTCTATTGAAGTCTCAAATCTGTCAGAAGAAATCTGATATACTTCCGCGCCTCTGTTATTAATCTGCCTGCTTATCTCATCTAATACATCAAGCTTAAGTTCATAGCATGTAGCTCCCAAAACCTGTCCGTTATAAGAAAAATGTCCAACACCATTTGTCACTGGAACAACAAATGTTGAAGAAGCGAACAAGCTGTTATAAGGAACATCACCCCAGTTTTCTACGCTAACTACGCCACTGTCATCTCCTTCAACATCAATCCATCCATAGACAGGATTACCATCAGAAGAATAAGCAGTAAAATCATTTCCATCAGCTTCAACAGTAGTCCCCTCGAAAGGCATAACATCCTCACCCAGGATACTACTATAAATAGCATTTAAGTTCTCATATGGATTCTCACCTAATGAAGGGGAGGAAATACCAGATGGAACAGTAAAAGCCATAGGAAGTGCATACATATTTACATATGCATTTTTGAAGTTATCGTAATCTGTAATCTCTGGAATCCCAAATAGTTCAGACAGATTATAATCAGACACAATATACTGTGCGCCTAACAAAGAATCTGCAGCTGGATTAGTATTTATAATCTGTGGAATCATATAGTTAGTAAAGTCATATCCTATATCCTGCATAAAGAATCCCTGAGCCTCTTCAGCGGTTGACAGGAATGTACTAATTCCATTAAATCCATATGCCAACGATTCATCGTAACCTAATTCAATAACTTCGTTATACTTACATCTGTTAGAAGTCTGAGCTATGCGATAGAACGAATCGTTTCCATGGTACGAATCTATAACAGATAAAATGTCTTCCTGCATTGGAATATACTCTTCAATCTGTGCTGACAAATCCTTTGTATAAAAGGCAAACAGAATTAAAGAGTTAACCGCTAATTCCAAAGCCAGAACTACTGAACAAATTACAGAAGCAGCCTTTTTCCAATTAGTCAGATTAGAAGCTAATAAAACGCCTGCCAACATAACAAGTGGAACAATTATCTTAAGTGTGTAGGATAATCCGGTTAAATCACCAGTGGAATTCAGCAATCCTGACAATCCAAAGTTAAAAACTACTTCCTGAGGTCTGCCATCGATAACCATAGAACCGATGACAGATAGAACTACAAAAGCAAGAGTAAACACTACTGGATATATATTGTTTTTCTTATGTGGATTGGCCCAAAAAAGTGCTGCAATAAATATCAAAATGAAGATGCCCAGATATCCATATCGATACCAAAAGGATTCAACCCCACGGAATATGGAGAACACAAATACAAGTGGACCCCAGTAATACATGGCGATGCCAAAGAGCATAAGTATGGCATTTGATACTTTCGAGCGCTTATCTGTATCAGATAACGTAAAGTACAAAATTACACTTACAAGAACGAAGCTTCCAGCAAAAGCCGATGCACTGCCCTGTGTGCTGATGAGACCTTGTCCATAGTTAGCAAAATAAGACAGAGGAGAGCCAATTAATCCCAGTGTAAAAACGCCTGCCAAATCTGTTGTGCCGTGTGTCACATTAGTCAGATCAAGAAGTGATGGGATTAATATGACACCAGCTGCAAGTACGCCGGCAATCATTGCGATGATAAATCTTCTGACAGCTTTAAAAAGTCCGCTCTCGCGCTTTACAGAAAACCATTCATATAATGCCCAGAAGCAACAGAACTCACAATTTATTATTCCTGTATACCAGTTAAAAGACAGACTTAATGCTGTAGATATAGCAAGAAGAATCGAGTTTCCGTTAATGCAAAAATAGACACCAAGAAGCATTAAAGGCAGCATATAAGGTCCATCAAGCCACATATAGTTACTAGACTGAGGAATAAAATACTGATTCATGCTATATGAAGCAGAAAGCATAACTACGGCCCACAGCGAAATCTTGTTATCGAACCTTTTTGATAAAAATATGGCCATCGTGGAAGATGCCAGGCACGCTTTGACCATAACTATAATATCGAGGCACACATCTATATGGATTCTGTCAAAGAGCACAGCTAATACCGAGAGAGGTGATGCCAGATAATATGTATAAGCAGAAAACATATCTCCACCTAAGTACTTACTTGTAGTAAAGAATATGGAATCTTCTCCTCTAAGAACATTTTTAAAGTACATCAGCAAATCAAGATACTGCTGATCACCATCTCTATATGTCAAAGAATTATCACCAAAAGGAGCTATACCACCTAAGGCAAAAACAAAAATATACAAAAACACAGTAGCGATAAAAGTTACCGCTACTGTGCTAATTAACTTATTACTTCGCTTTGATAATGATGTTTCCATAATGGCATCAGTATAGCACACTTATATATATTTTACTCTTTTACGTGACCATCCTCGAGTACAATGTTTTTAAAAAATAAGAACTAACAAAAAAGCTCCGTAGGAAATCCTACGGAGCTTAATAAATACAATTTATAAGATTCGATTACTCGATGATCTTAGCTACTGTACCAGCACCTACTGTGTGGCCACCCTCACGGATAGCGAACTTCAAGCCCTGCTCCATAGCGATTGGAGTGATGAGCTCTACAGAGATTGTTACGTGGTCACCAGGCATACACATCTCAGAACCCTCTGGGAGGTGAGCGATACCTGTAACGTCAGTTGTTCTGAAGTAGAACTGTGGACGGTAACCATCGAAGAATGGCTTATGACGGCCACCCTCTTCCTTTGTAAGAACGTAGATCTGACCCTCGAACTTTGTGTGAGGTGTAACTGTACCTGGCTTAGAGATAACCTGTCCACGCTCGATTTCCTTACGGTCGATACCACGGAGGAGACAACCGATGTTATCACCAGCCTCAGCCTGCTCCATCATCTTTCTGAACATCTCTACACCTGTGATAGTTGTAGACATAGGCTCTTCCTTAAGACCAACGATCTCAGCAGCGTCACCAACCTTAACGATACCTCTCTCGAGACGTCCTGTAGCAACAGTACCACGACCTGTGATTGTGAATACGTCCTCAACAGGCATAAGGAATGGCTTGTCTGTAGGTCTCTCTGGTGTAGCGATATACTCATCAACCTGAGCCATGAGCTCATAGATAGAAGCATATGCAGGATCAGAAGGATCGTTAGAACCACACTCGAGAGCTGCAAGAGCAGAACCCTTAACGATAGGTGTATCATCACCTGGGAACTCATACTGGCTCAAGAGATCTCTGATATCCATCTCTACGAGCTCGAGGAGCTCTTCGTCATCAACCTGATCGCACTTGTTCATGTATACAACGATGTAAGGAACACCAACCTGTCTAGCGAGGAGGATGTGCTCTCTTGTCTGAGCCATAGGACCGTCAGAAGCAGCAACTACGAGGATAGCACCATCCATCTGAGCAGCACCTGTGATCATGTTCTTAACGTAGTCAGCGTGACCTGGGCAGTCAACGTGAGCATAGTGACGAGCATCTGTCTCGTACTCAACGTGAGCTGTGTTGATTGTGATACCACGAGCTCTTTCCTCTGGTGCGGAGTCAATCTGAGAATAATCCTCAAACTTAGCGCCACCCTTGAGGGACAAAGCCTTTGTAATAGCAGCTGTAAGAGTTGTCTTACCGTGGTCAACGTGACCGATTGTACCAATGTTTACATGTGGCTTGGTACGTACGAATGTTTCCTTTGCCATTTGAAATTTCCTCCTAAGAAATTTTAATCAAATAAGATATTTTAATTATATCTCAGCTTTTACCAGCGATAGCACCTATTCTACAAGTTAAACTATAAGTTTTCAAGTAGTATGTGCTACGCTGGAAAGTGTGCTGAATTACTTCTTTAAGATCTGCTCCATTACGCTCTTTGGTGTCTCAGCGAAGTGTGAGATCTGCATAATGAATGTACCACGACCCTGTGTAGAAGATCTAAGGTCAGTTGCATAACCAAACATGTTAGCAAGAGGTACCTCGGAGTGAACCATCTGAGTTCCGTTCATTGGCTCAATCTCCTTGATCTGTCCACGACGAGCATTGATACCGCCGATAACATCTCCGAGATAATCATCTGGAACCTCAACGTCAACCTTCATGATTGGCTCGAGGAGGCAAGGATCAGCCTTTGCCATACCAGCCTTGAATCCCATAGAACCAGCGATCTTAAATGCCTGCTCGGAAGAGTCGACATCGTGGAAGGATCCGTCAAATACTGTAACCTTAACGTCTACTACTGGGTAACCACCGAGAACGCCGGCCTGCATAGCTTCCTTAACACCATCATCGATAGGAGCGATAAACTCCTTAGGGATGGAACCACCAACAGTAGCATTAACGAACTCATAACCAGCTCCTGGCTCCTGTGGCTCAATCTTAAGCCAGCAGTGACCATACTGACCGTGACCACCAGACTGACGAACGAACTTACCTTCAGCTTCAACAGTCTTTCTAACAGTCTCCTTATAGGATACCTGTGGAGCACCGATGTTAGCCTCAACCTTGAACTCACGGATAAGACGGTCAACAACGATATCGAGGTGAAGCTCACCCATACCAGCGATGATTGTCTGTCCTGTTTCCTGGTTTGTATATGTACGGAATGTTGGATCTTCCTCTGCAAGCTTCTGCAAAGCAACGATCATCTTTTCCTGAGAAGCACGAGACTTAGGCTCGATAGCCTGCTCGATAACTGGCTCTGGGAACTCCATAGACTCGAGGATAATTGGATGATCCTCATTACAGAGTGTGTCACCAGTTGTTGTATTCTTCAAACCGATAGCAGCTGCGATATCACCAGAGAATACTTCTGTAATCTCCTTACGATCATTAGCGTGCATCTGAACAATACGTCCGATTCTCTCTGTCTTACCCTTAGTAGCATTGAGTACATAAGAACCAGCCTCAAGTACACCAGAGTAAACTCTGAAGAAGCACAACTTACCTACGAATGGGTCTGTCGCGATCTTAAATGCCAATGCAGCGAATGGAGCCTCATCAGAAGATGGTCTCTCATCCTCTTCATCTGTATCAGGGTTGATACCCTTAATAGCAGGTACATCAAGAGGAGATGGCATGTAGTCGATGATAGCATCGAGAAGCATCTGTACACCCTTATTTCTGAGGGATGTACCGCAAGTTACAGGGATGAGCTTACACTCAACTGTAGCCTTACGAAGAGCTGTCTTAAGCTCCTCTACAGAAATCTCTTCACCATCAAGGTACTTCATTGTAAGTTCCTCGTCTGTCTCAGCGATCTTCTCAATCATGAGCTCACGCTTAGCCATTACGAAGTCCTTCATATCCTCTGGAACTTCACGGTCCTCATACTCCTTACCGTCATCAGAAGTGTAAACCTCTGCACGGAGAGTCATAAGGTCGATGATACCTGTAAATGTATCTTCCTTACCGATTGGAACCTGAATTGCTACGGACTCGTTCTTGAGACGGTCCTTAATCATGTCAACAACACGGAAGAAGTCAGCGCCGATGATGTCCATCTTGTTTACGAATACCATTCTTGGTACACCGTAGTGCTCTGCCTGTCTCCATACTGTCTCTGTCTGTGGCTCTACACCACCTCTAGCTGACATAACTGTAACAGCGCCATCGAGAACTCTAAGGGATCTCTCAACCTCTACAGTAAAGTCAACGTGACCAGGAGTATCGATGATGTTGATTCTGTTGCCCTTCCATGGAGCTGTAGTAGCAGCAGATGTGATTGTGATACCACGCTCCTGCTCCTGAACCATCCAGTCCATTGTAGCTGCACCATCATGAACCTCTCCCAATACACGGTTGATACCTGTGTAGTAAAGGATACGCTCTGTTGTAGTTGTTTTACCAGCGTCGATGTGAGCCATGATACCGATATTTCTTGTTTTCTCGAGTGGATACTCTCTCTTCATCGTGTCATAACTCCTTGTTGATTACCACTTATAATGAGCAAATGCTCTGTTAGCATCTGCCATCTTGTGCATTTCTTCCTTCTTCTTGAATGCGCCGCCAGTTCCGTTTGCAGCATCCATAAGCTCTGCTGCAAGACGCTCCTGCATTGTTCTCTCGCTTCTGTTACGAGCATAGAGAACTAACCAACGCAAACCGAGAGTAAGTCTTCTCTCAGGTCTTACGTCGATTGGTACCTGATAGTTGGCACCACCTACACGTCTAGCCTTACACTCAAGCTGAGGCATTACGTTCTCAAGAGCCTTGTTAAATACTTCGATTGGCTCTTCGCCTGTGCGCTCCTTGATAGAATCAAAAGCAGCATAGACAATCTTCTGTGCTAAGCCCTTCTTACCGTCGAGCATAACGTTGTTGATGAGCTTTGAAACTCTTACATCGTTATAGAGCGGATCTGGGAGCACTTTTCTAACTGGGATATTGCCTTTTCTTGGCACTTTGCTTCCCTCCTTGCATGATATTCAGTTTTCTGAAACCATAGGTACTCACGTTTCAGTTTTTGCCTTGTGGACACGTGTTGTGCGTCAAGTAGCAATGTCCCTTATATGAACAATGTACTGATCACTTTGTTGTTGTCCAACCCTACTTTTAAGAAATTAGGATTACTTCTTAACCTTTGCAGCCTTTGGCTTCTTAGCACCGTACTTAGATCTACCCTGCATACGATTTGCTACGCCAGCTGTATCAAGAGTTCCTCTGATGATGTGATAACGTACACCAGGGAGATCCTTTACACGTCCGCCTCTGATAAGAACAACGGAGTGCTCCTGCAAATTATGGCCGATACCCGGAATATAAGCGGTTACCTCATAGCCATTTGTCAAACGTACACGAGCAACTTTACGCAAAGCAGAGTTAGGCTTCTTAGGAGTAGTTGTCTTAACTACTGTGCAAACACCACGCTTCTGAGGAGCCTGAATCTTAGTCTCCTTGTCATGAATTGTGTTCTTTCCAACCTGCAATGCCGGTGAAGTAGACTTGTATGTCTTAGACTGTCTGCCGGACTTGACTAATTGATTGAACGTTGGCATCAATACATCTCCTTTCGATTTATTACCTTCTTCAAAAGGGCGTAGTACCCCCTCCTTCGAAAAGCAATTAATCATACACCCGTCTCAAATGCTTGTAAATAGGCTTTTCGCAGAAGTTTTCGTGATAAAATTCAAGGAATTACTTAATCTGGAGGTGCATTATGCCCGAGACTTTCCCGGAAATCGATTACGAAGAGCTGATTTCTTCCCTTGAAGAAGACCTGGAGAACAACTATTTAGATAAAGAAAGCAATGTGCTTATCGTAAGACAAAAGACAGAAGTCATCTGCGAAGCTTACGGCAAGGCTGTTTACCCAGTGATCGATTATTTCTACGATTCCCCTGCTCTTATAATGGATATAAAAGAATATACAGTAATGGAATGTAAAAAGATCTGCTTTGAAGCCCTAGACCGCTTATCTGAAGAGAAATTTAAAGCCCTCAAAGATGCCGTCAGTCTGGTTGTTGAGGATTTAAAAGACTACACAAAGGGTTCATCAAAGCGTAACGAGCGTAAGTGTAAAGTTGTATTTGAAGAGGCGAATAATGCCCCTATTATGGTCTATTTTGATGATAATGACGCAGGTGACAAGGTTGAGATTATTAATGTAAACGATTTACTTGGTGAGCTTAACGCATGCCAGTCATAATTTTGTAAGTATAGTAATTAATTTAATCTTTTAATAATAAAGACTTCGTCTTATAATAGTAGCGTTTAATGGCGAGAATTTTTTACAAAGGAGCGTAACAACATGAAAGTTCAGTTTACCGAGACGGTAGTACGTGACTCACAGCAGTCCCTGATTGCTACTCGTATGCCGTTCTCCGATTTTGAGGACATCTTGGAGACAATGGACAACGCTGGTTATCACTCACTCGAGTGCTGGGGCGGTGCTACATTTGATTCCTGCCTTCGTTATCTTGACGAGGATCCATGGGAGAGACTTCGTAAGATCAAGGCTATCTGCAAGAAGACTCCTCTCCAGATGCTTTTGAGAGGTCAGAATATCCTCGGTTACAAGCATTACCCAGATGAGACAGTAAGAATGTTCGTAAGAAAGTCTGCTGAGAATGGTATGGATATCTTCCGTATCTTCGATGCTCTTAACGACTTCGACAATATCAAGGTTGCTGTAGATGAGACAATCAAGTGCGGTAAGCACGCTCAGGGCTGTATCTGCTATACAACATCCCCTGTTCACACAATTGAGAAGTATGCAGAGATGGGTAAGGAACTCGAGAAGATGGGTGTTCACTCTATCTGTATTAAGGACATGGCTGGTATCTGCGGTCCTCAGGAAGCATACGATCTCGTTAAGGCTTTGAAGTCTTCTACTAAGCTTCCAGTTTATTTCCACACACATCACACAACAGGTCTTGGCCCTCTTACATATTTGAAGGCTATCGAGGCTGGTTGTGACGGTATTGATACAGCTATCTCCCCATTCGCTGGTGGTACATCCCAGCCTGCAACAGAGTCTATGAAGTATGCTCTCGAGCAGCTCGGTTATGAGACAGATCTTAACGATGATCTCTTGAAGAAGATTGCTGATCACTTCGCACCAATCAAGAAGAAGTTCCTCGATAACGGAACACTTAACCCACAGGTTATGAGCATTAAGGCTGATATCCTTCAGTATCAGGTTCCAGGTGGAATGCTTTCTAACATGATTGCTAACCTTAAGGACTTGAACGCTATGGATAAGTTCGATGAGGCTTTGGCTGAGATTCCTGCAGTTCGTAAGGATATGGGTTATCCACCACTCGTTACACCTCTTTCTCAGATGGTTGGTAACCAGGCAGTTCAGAACGTTCTCCTCGGTGGCAGATATAAGAACATCTCCAAGGAGATTAAGGCATACCTTCGTGGTGAGTATGGTAAGGCTCCTGGTGAGATTAATCAGGAAATCGTTGCTAAGTGCTGGAAGCCAGAAGAGCTCGTTCAGGGTAGATATGCTGATTCCTTGGAGCCAATCTTCGAGAAGACAAAGGCTGAGCTTGGTAAGACAGCAAGATCTGATGAGGATGTTCTATCCTATATCGCTTTCCCTCAGGTAGCAGAGAAGTTCTTCGCTTCCCGTGAGGAGAAGGAATCCAATACAGTTAACTACACAATCGAGAAGAAGGAGGACTAATCCTGATGATTAACTTGGTTTTATCAACAGGTGATACTCGTCTTCCTTACTCTGAAGCTTTCATGGATGCCGGTATTGTAATACTTGTTGTATTCGCAGTACTTTGCATTATCTGTATTCTCCTTAGTATTTCAGGTGCAATTTTCTCATCTGCAACAAAGGGTACAGCAGCAAAGGCTCCTTCTACTCCTGCAGCTCCAGCTCTTGCTGTTGCTGCCGCTCCAGAAGAAGAGTTCTCATCTGGATCTCTTAAGCTCAAGGGTTGTGACGAGAAGACAGCTGCTATGATTATGGCAATTGTTTCCGACAACACAGGTATCCCTCTTTCAGAGCTTGTATTCAAATCAATTACTCTTGTTGAAGAGAAATAAAGGAGAGTTTTACCTATGATTTATAACGTAACTATCAATGACAAAGTTTATGAGGTTGAAGTTGAGAAGGGTAAAGCTAACCTTCTCCGTACAACTGATGTAGTTGCTGCACCTGCTCCTGTAGCCGCTGCTCCTGTTGCTGCCGCTCCAGCTGCTGCTCCTGCGCCAGCCGCTGCTCCTGCCGCTGCCGTTGCTGCTGGTTCTACACCTGTTGCAGCTCCAATGCCTGGTACAATCCTTGACGTTAAGGTTTCTGTTGGTCAGGCTGTTAACGAGGGTGATCTCGTAGCAGTTCTCGAGGCTATGAAGATGGAGAACGAGATTTTCGCACCATGCTCTGGTAAGGTTGCTCAGGTTCTCGCTGCTAAGGGTTCTACAGTTAGCACTGGCGATGCTATCGTGACAATCGCTTAATCGGGGGTAATTGTCAAATGTTAGATGTATTAAAAAACTTATGGGAGACATCAGGCTTTATGATGCTTGACTGGCGTAATTTCGTCATGATTGGCATCTCCTGTCTTCTCCTCTATATGGCAATCGGCAAGAAGTTCGAGCCACTCCTTCTTCTTCCAATTGCTTTCGGTATGCTTCTCACTAACTTAGCTGGTGAGGGTGTATTCCACCCAGAATGGTTTGCAGATGGTGTTAACTGGGAAGAGATTGGTGCTGAACCAGGATTGTTCGATATTCTCTATCTAGGTGTAAAGCTTGATATCTTCCCTTGCCTTATCTTTATGGCAGTAGGTGCTATGACAGACTTCGGTCCACTTATCTCAAGACCATCTTCACTCTTTATGGGTGCTGGTGCTCAGTTCGGTATCTCCTGCGCTTTCGTAGGTGCTACAGCACTTAACTTCACAGGTAAGCAGGCTGCTTCTATCGGTATCATTGGTGGTGCTGATGGTCCTACAGCTATCTTCCTTACATCCAAGCTCGCTCCTGAGCTTCTTGGTGCTATCGCTATTGCTGCTTATTCTTATATGGCTTTGATTCCACTTATCCAGCCATTCTTCATGAAGCTTCTTACTACAAAGAAGATGCGTCAGGTTAAGATGGAGCAGGCAAGACCAGTATCCAAGACAGAGAAGATTTGCTTCCCTATTCTCGTTACTATCCTTTGCATTCTCATTCTCCCTTCTGTTGCTCCACTTATCGGTTGCCTTATGCTTGGTAACCTCTTCAAGGAGTGTGGCGTTACAGATCGTTTGAGTGATACAGCACAGAATGCTATGTGTAATATCGTAACAATCTTCCTCGGTACATCTGTAGGTGCTACTGCTGTAGGCACAAACTTCCTTAAGCCACAGACATTGTTCATCATTGTTCTTGGTCTTACAGCATTCTGCCTCGCTACAGTTGGTGGTCTTCTCATCGGTATCCTTATGTATTACATTTCCGGTGGTAAGATTAACCCACTCATCGGTTCTGCTGGTGTATCCGCTGTTCCTATGGCTGCTCGTGTATCTAACACAGTTGGTCAGAAGGAAAACCCAAGCAACTTCCTCCTCATGCACGCTATGGGACCAAACGTTGCTGGTGTTATCGGTTCAGCTGTAGCTGCTGGTGTTCTCTTGAGCATCTTCGGCTAAGGCTTAACTTCAATTCAAATTCTAAGAGCGTAGTCATCACGGCTACGCTCTTTTATTGGCAATTTTTACTTTGAGCTGCTACGCACATTAGTGCGAAGAAGCTCCACTTCAATGCAAAGCAAATTCCAAATCATTTTATATAGGTTAAGGCATAAAAATATCATGCCTGCTGGCTTTAAAATTTGCCCCAAAAAGCCAGAAAGCATGATATAAGAAACTTAAATTAGTTATTAATTATCTTCTGAAGAAGTAAACGTAAGCTAATACGTGGCAAACCTGAGCAGCAACTACCATAAGGTGCCATACCATATGAGAGAACTTAAACTTGCCGTTATAGAAGAATAAACCAACTACATAAACGATTAATCCAGCAACCAAGAGCCATGACATAACTGGAGCTGATGTAAAGAATGGAACGAATGACTTAATCGCAATCAAGAATAGTAAAGCCATCAAACCATAAATAGACATAGCAAACTTGGAGCCCACCTTGTTTCTTGGATACATAAAAATAACAAGGAAAGTACCAAGAATTGCAAGTCCAAGCTCAATTGAAAGAAGTGTAATACCCATAGCGCCGCCTACAAGAGAGAGGCAGAATGGTGCGTATGCACCGACAATTGCAAAGTAAACCATAATACGATCTAGCTTCAAAGCAATTCTCTTATGAAGAGTGTTTGGCTTTAAGAAGTGATAGATTGTTGTGAACAAAGATGCCAGGAAAGCACATACAAAGAATGCTGATACAGCAAAACTATCAACGAGTGCCAGACCTTCTGGAGCATTGATATAGGAATGAACTGTAGCATATGGCAGCATAAAGAGCATATAGAGTGCAAGTACACCAGAGGTAATTGAGTTACCAACTTCCTCACCAAATGTCTCACGTGTCTTCTCGATTGTTCTTCTAACCTTACGCTTCTGTCTCTCAAACCAAGTCATATCGGAAAGACCCATCTCGAGCGGATCCTTACCATCAGATACAACGGAACTATCGCCGTCGCTTAACATCATCTTTTCCCAATGTTTGTTGTTCTTAGCCATTCGTTACTCCCTATTAAAAAATCGACTTATTATAACATATACTGTTTTAAGGTCTATTACTGTTTGCTTAAGGCCTTTCTGGTGCAGAAATAACTGTTCCTATCACTTCTTCCATAACAGGCTGTCTCACATTACCAGCGCCGGCAATCTTGTCACTATTCTCTTTGCTTGTAACATCTAACGCCTTCAAAGGATCCATCTGCTCTGCTATATAAGCTTTACGATAGAATCTGAAAAGCTGTGTCCCCCAGTGAATAACTAATACCACAGGTAAAATTCTTCTAGGAAGAACTTCAGCAAAACTATCACCAAGAACAGGTGATAGCGCAGCGAAAGGCGCTTCTGTCATACCATATATAAATCTTAAGATGTAAGCTTCTGCTACAGCAACAATACTTGCATCTTCACCTGCCAGTTTATCGGCTATGGAAGGCAGTATCCATACAGGCAATGAAGCAAGAAGTCCGTAGCATGCAAGACCTGCTGTTATCCAGAACTTTTTCTTCTTTGCTGCATAAGCTGGAAGCACAATAAATACTAATAGCAGGAAAATCCAGCTGCACATAATTTCAAACCATGAGAACTCCCTTGGAGCGGTTCCACCATAGATGAAATAAAGTGGAAGAAAACAAACATAGAAAAGAGATATACATATGCATAATAAAAATACACATGTGAAATAATCTCTGCGCATATTCTCCTCCAAACACAATAAAGTCAGCCATTATAGGCTGACTTATATTGTAGCATTATTTGATATTACATTCATTAAAAGGTTTGATCTGGGTCGTTTTCCATATCAACTCTGAATCTTATTTTCATTTTGAGGAGCTTAACACCTGCACCACCCATATGAATTCTGTAAACACTATACTTAGATAGCATTCTAAAATTAGTATCTCTGGTATCTGTTCCACCATCCATACCATTCCATGTCACTACTCTGACAGGAATACTTGTTACATATACTGTCATAGGAATCTGAGCTAATGGATTAAGCTTTGATGTAGCTTCAAAAGTTACGTCATATCTTCCCGGAGTATCGCAGTCAAGACCAAATGTATAATCCTCACCAGTCTCAGTATTCTTATCAATCTCGACAACAAGTTCCTGACTTCTGTCACCAACAAGCTTGAAGTAACTGCTTACCTTAGTCTCGATTGAGCTATCCTTAAATGGACAGTCGATATGCTCGACTTCATATCCATTGCCGAGAAGTCTATCCATAGCAGGCATCTTCATAGAGAACTCGAGAATATTCTTTGCATTTCGCTGAGCTTCAGCACGAGTTATAATGCGATTCTCCTTAAGGCATGCATATACATCGCTGTCTTCAAGGTATTCCTCTTCAACGCAGGAACAAACCATATAGATATCGCACTGAGCGCGTACCATAAGTGAAAGCTCCTGAAGCTCGATACCTCTTGTTCTGTGTCTCTCTGTGTAAGAAGTCTTAACAAAAGGCCACCAGTCAGTCATCACGATGCCCTTAAAGCCCCACTGATTACGTAAAATCTCAGTATTAAGCTCATAGTTAGCAGTACCGTAGTCGCCATTAATCTTGTTATATACGGACATAATGCTCTTCGCATCAGCTTCCTTAACGCAAATCTCGAAGCCCTTAAGATAAATCTCACGAAGAGCCTTCTCAGAGATAACAGAATCCATAAAGCGACGATGAAGTTCTCTGTTATTAGCACAGAAATGCTTAATTACAGCTGTAACGCCAACCTTATGAAGACTTCTAAGCTGAGCGGCACCGATAAGACCTGTCATTACTGGGTCTTCAGAGAAATACTCGAAGTTTCTTCCATTAAGTGGGTATCTGTGAATATTCATTCCTGGGCCAAGAATAGAATCAATCTGATTGCTTAGCATCTCAATACCAAAATAGTGGAATAACTCTTCGATGAGCTCTACATTACAGGAAGATGCAATACAAGCGCCATTAGGCATAGAGAACGCCTTCTTACCGCTATCAATTCTCATACCAGAAGGTCCATCAGAACAGCAGATAGTAGGAACACCCAACTCCATCAGATGCTTTGTAACACCACCATAGGCACCAGCTGTACCAGTTGTTACCTTAGGGCTACTCATACCCTCGCCGCGACAAATCAAAGCAAGATCTTCATCGCGAAGCTGAGCTACAAACTCATCCATAGTATTCTTGCCAGACTTTACATCTGCAAGCCTGATACCCTTATCACCTGTCTGAGGAATCTCTGGCATAAGTCCATCAAGACGATCCTCAATATTCTCGTGAGTTCTTACAGGTACATCTTCAACACCATCATTAGTCATTCTCTTAAAGTTAACGACAGGCTTTAAAGCGGACTTAAGATTTTCAATTACAACATCTTCAGTCAAATCATAAGAGCCAACCATTAATTCAGTATTAACGTCGCCTCCGATGAAGAACTCATAAGTACCCTTCTCAAGCATCCAGCCTGTTCCATGACCTAATCTTCCATCGTCATCATATGAAGCATAACGTGTAGCAGGAGCTTCAATTCTTACCTCTTCAGAATCACCTGGCTCAAGCTCATGAGTCTTGGCAAAACCAATAAGAACACGAGAAGACTTGGTAAGTGTGCCCATAGGAGCATCAGCATAAAGCATTACTACTTTGCTTCCAGGAACATCACCTGTATTTGTTACCTCTACAATTACGTCGATATCACCTTCATTCTCACCGAATGCAGCTGGCTCTATCTCGAAATCAGTATAGGAAAGACCAAAACCAAATGGATACTGAACCTTCTCAGGAGCGAAAGTAGAAAAATATCTGTAGCCTACAAAGATGTCTTCCTCATAGCAGTCCATAAGACCATCGCCCTGACCAAAGCTGTTGCCAGCAGGATAGTCCTCAAGATTAAAAGCAATTGTGTCTGTAAGAACACCTGATGGAGACTCTACGCCAGCAACCAAATCACCTACAGCAATACCGCCATACATACCAGTCTGCCATACATACATAACAGCAGATGGATTATACTTTGTAACCCATGACATATCGATAATATTACCGACATTAAGCAGAACTACCACTTTCTTAAAAGATTTACATACAGATGATAAAAGCTGCTCCTCGCCATCAGTAAGATAATAAGAACCCTTCTGCGCCAAGTTATCTCTGTCTTCACCCGCTGTACGGGCGATAACGATTATTGCCACTTCATTCTTCGCTGCATAAGCAGCTACAAAATCATCATCTACTGGCATCTCAGGCTGAGACCACTTTTCCTGTCCCCAGCCTACTCCAGGATCAACCGGATTTTCTTTTTCCCACTCATCGTAAACATTAATAAGTTCTTCATCGAGCTTAACTCCAGCCTTCAAAAGACCTTCTCTGATGTCATAGACATGGTCTACATTAACCATTCCACCAGAACCAGTTCCGCTCTTATAGTAATTAGCCTGCATTCTTCCAAAGAGAGCTACATTAGTTCCTTCTTCTACTGGAAGTGCATTATTATCATTCTTGAGAAGTACAGAGCCTTCACGTGCAATTTTGATTGCAGCCTCTGCGTACTTATTCCAATCTAACTTAATTGAGGGCATGCAAAAACCTCCGAATATAAATGTATCTTAATAATTTTACATTAGGCTAATTGATAAGTAGTAACATATTTGTTGTATTTTTATTAATTAATCTGCAAATTCGTATGGAGTAGGATTACATGAAGTGTATCTTATGATTTCTTCCATTCTTGGTCGCTCCTTGTAAGATACCAGAGAATATGCCTTACCGGATCTTCCAGCACGCCCCGTTCTTCCAATTCTGTGAAGATAGAATTCATTCTCGTTAGGAATATCAAAGTTAAAAACTGCTTCTACATCATCTACGTCTATTCCACGAGCTACAACGTCAGTTGCTATTAATACTTCAAACTTATTTTTACGATAACCATCCATAACACGATTACGGCCACCCTGCCCCATATTTCCGTGTAAAACCTTGCAAGATATTCCCGCAAATTCAATCATGGAAGACACTTTCTCAGTCTGGGTTCGGGTGTTACAAAATACAATTGCTTTGTGGATATCTTCCCTAGATAAAATCCTTATGATGGCATCAGTCTTGTCCTTTTCCGGAATCTCAAGAATATATTCATCAATATTAGGATGATCGTCCTCTTTTGGCATAACATCAATTTCTGCTGCACCGTTCATAAACTGCCATGTAATATCCTGAATCTCTCGAGGTAAAGTCGCTGAGAAAAGGGCGATTTGTTTATCGCTAGGAGTCAGTGCCATTATTTTCTTAATATCATTAATAAAGCCCATCTTAAGCATCTCATCAGCTTCGTCAAGAACAAGAGTATAGATATTACTAATATCAATTTTCTTACGGGACACGAGATCTAAGAGGCGTCCAGGAGTTGCTACAACAACCTGAGGCTTTTTCTTAATTCTCTCTTCCTGAATTTTGATATTCTGACCACCAATTATTGTGCATACATTAAAGCCGCCAATGTATCTTGCCAGGCTCTTAACTTCGGTTGCAATCTGCAAAGCAAGCTCTCTTGTAGGACATAAAATAAGGGCCTGAACAAATGTAACCTTCATATTAAGATACTCAAGAATAGGAATAGCAAATGCAAATGTTTTACCTGTACCAGTTGGAGCTTTTGCAATTAAATTCTGATCGTCCATAAGCAAAGGAATGGCCTTCTGCTGAATTGTTGTTGGACGTCTTACACCAATCTTTTTCAAAGCGTCATATATCTCTGGTGACAGGTTAAGGTCTTTTAAACTTATTTCTTCTGAATCATTCATACCAAGTATTATAATATAAAGCGTAAAGATACCTTAGGAGAAATATTTATGGCAAAGAGAGTTTTTCTTGTAGTTCTTGACAGTCTTGGACTTGGCGGTGCACCTGATGAGGCAGCCTTTGGCGACGAAGGTTCCAATACACTCGCAGCCGTTTTATCTGACTCTGATAAAGCGTTTCCTAACCTCGCCCGCATGGGCCTTTTTAACATAGATGGTCTTGACGATGACCGTATTATCACTTGGAAAAAGGCTCAGGAAGAGCTCCCTGCTCCTATGGGTTATTATGGCCGTATAAGAGAACTGTCCAATGGTAAGGATTCAACTATCGGGCACTGGGAAATGGCTGGAGTATATTCTTCAACCCCTCTTCCAACTTACCCAGAAGGATTTCCTGAAGAAGTACTTACAGCTATTAAGGAAATCTCTAATCGCGGTATTCTTTGTAATAAACCTTATAGTGGAACCTCTGTTATTAATGACTATGGCGAAGAGCATATAAAAACTGGCAATCTAATAGTCTACACTTCAGCTGATTCTGTACTTCAGATTGCAGCTCACGAAGAAGTCGTTCCTCTCAATGAACTCTACGATATCTGCGACAAGGTAAGAGATTTCATGCAGGGCAAGCATGGCGTGGGAAGAATTATCGCGAGGCCTTTCGTAGGGGATGTAAAGAGCGGCTTTACAAGAACTCCTAACAGGCATGACTACACTTTACCAGCGCCTTCAGCTACCATGCTGGATGTTTTAAAAGACCAGGGGCTGGATGTAATATCTTTAGGAAAAATCAAGGATTTATTTGCTATGCGCGGGCTCACCGAAATGACGCCGACCACCGACAACACAGATGGTATCAAGCGCTTACATGATATGCTCGAGTGTGATTTTAATGGCCTTTGTTATCTGAATCTTGTTGATTTTGATATGAAGTATGGCCATCGTAATGATATTTCCGGCTATGCTTCTGCGTTGCACGAATTTGATGAAGGTTTAGCTGATGTACTTACATTTTTAAGAGAAGATGATTTGCTTATAATAACTGCTGATCACGGCTGTGACCCATCTACTCCTTCGACAGACCATTCAAGAGAATGTGTGCCACTTCTAATTTATGGTAATGGCTATGATGTACCTCATAATATGGGAGAAATCGCCGGATTTAGTATAGTTGCTTCTATTGTCTACAGTGCACTTCTTGGCAGAAATTATGGCGCTCATGTAACAAAAATAGAGCACGAATTGTCTATGGATAATCTGTTCTCTTATGTTGATATGACTAATCTTAAGACAACAGCTACAGTCAGTGATATTAATACACTTGTTGCTAATGCTATAGAAAAAGGAGCGGCCTCTATTTGTGTTCAGCCATGCTATGTAAAGGACGCTGCCAAAGCAGCTAACGGAAGGCTTAATATCTGCACAGTAATAGGATTTCCTAATGGTTATTCCACTACTGCAGTAAAGAAATATGAAGCGCTGGATGCTATTGATAACGGCGCATGCGAGATTGATATGGTTATTAATATTAACTATGTAAAGTCACGTATGTTTGAAGAGGTAGCAAATGAGATTGGCATTATTGCCAGTGCAGTTCACTCTCGTGGAGCTATATTAAAAGTAATCATTGAGACCTGTTCTTTGACAGAGACGGAGAAGAAAATTCTATGTAATATCGTTACTGTCCAGGGAGCAGATTTTATTAAAACTTCAACTGGCTTTGGCTCTAATGGAGCTACAGTTGAAGACGTTAAACTTATGCGTCACTACTCTGGCTCAACTGTAGAAGTAAAAGCTGCTGGTGGAATCAGAACAAAGGAAGCTGCCATACAGATGATTGAAGCGGGTGCAACCAGAATAGGAGCTTCCAATTTAGGATAAAAAGAACAATTTGCAAATTTTTGTTCGTTTTTAGCAATTCGTACTATTAATCGAACTATATGCGTGTTATACTCTCCTCATAACAAACAAATGAGCGTTTTTGAGGAGAGTTTTTATATGTCACCTATCGATATCTTCATGTTACTTTTCTTTGTAGGAGTTTCAGTCAAAGCAATATTTGACTCCTTTAAGTTTTGGGAATATTCAGATGAGCTCGCTATTCTTAATGCCAGAGAAGCGCAGCTTAAGGCTAAGATTCGCATGAATGAGGTCAATAAAAAAGCGGTACGTGTTACCCGCACACCTAACCGCTCTAATATTCGTGTTAATTCTCGTCCGGCTACCCATTGTCGCACTGAAGTCCTCCGCGGCAATAGGGTTCCGGATAGAAGAATTAGAAAAGCAGCGTGAGGTTTATATAGCTTTAAACCTCATGCTAATCTTAAATCTTCCGTCCTTAACTTCCGCTTCGATATCTCCACCAATAGAATCGACTAATTTTTTAACAACTGATAAGCCAACACCACTAGATCCATTATGTCTTGATGCATCCCCCTTATAGAAGCGGTCAAAGACCTTTTCCGGATCCGGATTCTCACCAGGATTCATCTTATTAGAGATTGCGATTCTGACCATATCATCACATGGCTTAAGTTCAAGCTTAACATCACCACTTCCATGAACGAGACAGTTCTTAATAAGATTTTGCATAATCCTTTTTAAGGACTGTTCGGAAGCGATGATTCTTAATCCTTCATCGGCTTCAACTTCAACTTCTTGTCCCTTGTTCTCGAAGTCATCATAATAGGAAAACATAGTCTCGAGGACAACCTTGGATACATCAACAGGGTCAAGATCAACCTTATAATTAACGTTAGAGACCTTGGTATACAGGAACATAGTCTCTAAGATCTCAGATAAGGATTCGATTCGTTCTTCAATGATACTTCTGCATCTCTCCTGCTCTTCTGGATCGTCAGTCTCGCCCATAAGTTCGAAGTAACCCTTCAAGGATGTAAGTGGAGTACGAATATCATGACTCATATTAGTAAGAGTATCTTTGATTTCTTTATCTTCTTTAATGATTTTCTCATTTTCTTCTCTGTATGAATCAATAATATCGTTGATATCTTTGGCCAAAGTCTTAAATACTCTGGACTTCCCATAAGAAGTAATTCTTTTATTTGTATCATTACGAGATATAAAGTGAACCTGTTTACGAAGATCTGACATATTAGACATCATAGTTAAAATGGTTAACATCAATGTCAGACAAACAACAATTAAGACTACAATAATAATTTCCATCATATGCGATCACTCTTTCTCTCTTTTATCGCCAATACGATGCCAGATGCGACTAATGGTATCAAACTAAAAACCAACAATGTTATTCCGACAATATCCTCAATATTCACAGCAGAATTACTAGCTTCATTTACTCCCTGAACAAATCCTACAGCAACTGCGACTAATATTAAAAAAACAAATACATCTACTCCAACAAATGTAAACGATACTGCTTTTGACTTGAAAAGTCTGGAGAACAAATATCCTGTTACACATACAATTCCACTTAATATAGCGAAGGTTAATGCCACAGATAAATAGCCCATCAATAATTCAGACCGACCTTCAGATGCTAAAACGCTTCCTTGACCGCCGAATAAAGAACCAATAACCGCGACCGGAATTCCAATAAGACAGGAGATTAGTACAAAAATCAGTATTCCTGATATCTCAGATAAATATAGTTTAAGTCTATTACGTTCAACTCCCTCTATATTTATGGCCAGTCTGTATTTACTATAATCACAGGTTGCAAATATAGTCGAGACAGCAGCAACTAATAACGCACCTATTTCATAAAAGCCTAGGATCAAAGAAGCCATGACTTCTGCTCCATATATAGTATTATCGAATTCAAGACGAACTGCCACCATTCGATCAAATCCAAATTCAGCAACTCCTACACAGCAAATAAGCATAAAAAGACTCGTAGGAATGCTGAACTTCAAAGAACGATTCCTAATGAGTCTTATTAGCTCTATGTGTACAAGATTAACGAACATTAACTAAAGTCGCGCTTTCTGACTTTGATTAAGGAAATAACATAAGCAATAACACCATAAACCAATGAACAAATAATAGCTCTTAATACCATATGTCCATCAGAATTAAGAGTTAAAGCAGACAGATTCATTGTCAATGTGTAATTGCCAAGAGCAAAGTCACCTGCCAAATCAAACTTCTTCTGGATGATAAGTGTAGCGATCGAAATAAGCGTAGACAAAATACCAGAAGACAGAATAATTCCTGTTGTAATACCGCCTGCCATTGAACGGGTAAGATGTGTAATTGCAGCTACTAAAATACCAAATGCTAATGTAAGCAAATAAGCAACTACAGAATAGATTACAAAAGAAGAATCAAACCCAAGATCAACATGTCCTGTCATCATAGCCATACAGATAATTGCCATAACCCATACTATTAGCTGAAGAACTAATGTGTAAATTGCGATTACGCATACTCTGGCACCAAACAGGATGCCTCTCTTATTTGTATACTTGACGATATTTTTATCAAGTTCACTCTTATATACTCCTCCAACATATAATCCAACGAATATTGCGAGGAGCAGCAATACATCAAGAGATCCGATATCGAGAGAATTAAGTTCTGCAATATCAGCGTCGTAAAAAACACCTTCGCCAAGAATCTTTACAGGCTCTATGCCCATCTCATACTCACCGTCAGCGTTCAACTCAACACTTTGAAGACCAGCATCAAAACCAGCCATAAAACTGTCATTATAAGCTTCTCCAGATGTACCCATCTCCTGAAGTTCTGTAATAGTCTGAGCATCCATTCCAAGAAGACCATATAGGTCAACCATTACATAGATGAAGTTATTTAAGAGCATCAAAGCAACCAATACAATCGCGAGCACATATACACACTTCATCTTTGAAGCTCGGAAAAGTTCAGATTTAAGGGCATTAATAAACATCCTTCACACCCTCCGTCAATTATTCTCGCTAAGGTCGGCCACTGTGCCTGTTATCTTGAGGAAGTACTCCTCAAGGTCAGACGATTCTACCCCTATTGATTCGACCGGTACCGAAGCTTTTGCTAGTTCCATGTTGAGGACTGAAATATCTGTAAGACGATCAAAGACATGAATTGTCTTATCGTCGATAGCACTATAATCCTTAAAGCCTGCCTTATCTATTACTGGCAAAGCCCTGGAAAGTTCATTTGTCTTAATAACAATCTTGTCGCGACACTTTTCCTTAAGCTCCTTGCTTGTTGACTCCTCGATAATCTTACCGTGATCGATAATCGCGTAATCAGTAGCAATCTTTGCAAGTTCTTCAAGAATGTGGCTTGAGATAAGAATTGTAATATTCTTATCTTTATTAAGCTTTGTAAGCATATCTCTGATGCCGACAATACCCTGAGGATCAAGACCATTAATAGGCTCATCGAGAATAAGGAAATCAGGATCACCTACCATAGCCATAGCGATACCTAAGCGCTGCTTCATACCAAGAGAAAACTTACCAGCCTTCTTCTTGCCTGTCTTATCGAGGCCAACCAGGGCAAGCTTCTCATAAATATAGTCCTTATCACCAATTCCATAAGCGATACACTTAATTCTCATATTGTCATAAGCAGTGAGATTAGGCTCAATGGCAGGAGCTTCAATCAGGGCACCAATTCTGGAAAAAGCTTCCTTATTAGCTTCGTCAAAACCTTCGTAAGAGAAACTTCCACCTGTTGGTGTAGCCATACCGGAAATCATCTTCATAATGGTAGTTTTACCAGCACCATTCTTACCAATTAGGCCGTATATTGATCCCTTACGAATATGAATATTTACATTATCAACAGCAGTGCTGTTTTTATATTTTTTCGTGAGATCTTTTGTGATAAGCATGTATTCTTCCATCACTACAATTCTCCTGTCCTCTGGATAATAGAATTATAAAGGCGTTATTTTCACATAACGCCAATAAAAGTTTAAGAAATAATTAAGCCTTCGCGAGTCTGAAGCCAATTCCCCAGATTGTATCTATGTAATCTTCTTCTGAAATCTTCTTAAGCTTGGTTCTCATATTTGATATATGAACATTAATTGTCTTATCTTCGCCGATGTAGATATCATTCCAGGCATACTCATAGATTTCCTGCTTTGAAAATACCTTATTCGGATTTTTAAGAAACAATTCGAGAATCTTATATTCCTGTCTTGTAAGACCAACTTCAACACCCTTAACAGTCACGTCGTAAGTATCTAAATTCAAGACCAGGTCCTTATATTCAATTATGCCCTTAGTATCGTCTTCAGAAGTAGCTGTATTGTCTTTACCACGTCTGAGCTGAACATCAACACGTGCGATAAGTTCTTTAAGCTCGAAAGGCTTGCCCACAAAGTCATCAGCACCCATCTTCAGAAGGTCAACCTTGGAGTCAACTGAACTCTTAGCTGAAATAACGATAATTGGCACATTAGACGACTCACGAATACATTTTGTAAGAGATGCGCCATCCATTCCCGGCATCATCAAATCAAGACATACGAGGTCAAATTCTCCACTACGGAAATTTAAAAGACCCTCTGTTCCAGAATAAGCCTGTGTGCAATTATGTCCCTGCTTGGACAAAGCCTCAGTTATGAGATTATTAATATTATCATCGTCTTCTACAATCAGGATTCGTGCTGCCATAAATACCTCACTTTGTTGTAAGAAGAGGGACATCTGCCCATTCGAATTTGAGTCCCTTACCACGCAAATCGTGGATAAATAATTCAGGATCAAATGCAGCAGGAGAGAAAACGCCCATCTTATTCCACTTGCCATTACAAATGAGAACTGTTCCAGAGAGAATTGCATATGCATCCCATACTTCTGTGGCGCTCATATTGTATTTCTCAAGACACTTATCGTTATCGCCTACAATGTAAGCAAATGCTCTCTTTTCCGCGCCGAACTTAATACCCTTCATAATAACTCCGGAAAGGCACTTTCCTCCTAATACACTTTCCTTCTTATTAGAGTCCTTCATAAGTTTCCAAAAATCCTTAGGGCTTATGGATACTTCAGACGTAATCTCTATTGGCTCATCAGAAAGCATACCGATTTTTTCCAGGATTTCTGTGTAGTCTTCCTCTTCTGCTTCCTTTTCAAAAGAAGTAAAGTATCTGACATTGGATACTTCAGGAATCTCCTTAATGAAATCTTCCACTATGACATTATTGGCAATGCTGATAGTATTTGTACCAACCTCCGGGAAAAGACCTAACATTGAAGTCTGAGCCTCGGGACACTCCTTAACCTCACCTGCTTCAATATATTTAGCGGGAACAATAGACTCCTTATTGATACTAAGATTAATCTCAACAAAATCAACGTCAGTAATCTTCTCAAACTCATCTCTCATTGATTTACGAACAAGAGAAGTAATAACCGAAGGATTCATAGCACAGCCAACGACTGCCATCTTACCTTTGCTTCTGAAGTCACCAAAATAATTGAACTGCTCTGATAAAAGTCCACCTTCACCAGGCTTGAACAAATCCTGATCAATATAATCAGCTCCTATTTCCAAAGCAAGCTTCATTACCGTAATAGTAAATCTTGATGGTGACATATTAACGATAACTTCTGGCTGAACAATAGATAGCATCATTCTGGTTCCTGCTTCATTAGCCAGGTCAGCTCTTGCTGTACTTATACGAACGCGAGATCCTGCATGACTCTTACGAATATCATCGCACTTAGACTTATCAGGATCACAAATACATATCTCGCTAATGCCAGTTGAATTGTTAAGATATGACACGATAAAATCCGTCGCGCCTGTACATCCTAAAATCAAAACCTTCTTCATAATTAAGCCTTACCTAAATAACAATTTTTACTAATATAATTGTAACAAAAAGGCGGTGTTTTTACACACCGCCTTCTCATATTTTAGAAAAATCTGAATAATAATTAAGCCTTTGAAGCTTTCTTCTCTTCTACCACTTCCTCTACAGTCTTAACATCCTTCTTAAGACCTTCGTAATCCTTTTCATCCTCAGGAAGAATAGCATTCATGATGATACCAACGATAGCACCAACTGCGATACCAGTGAGGGAAATTGTTACGGAACCAACATTAAAGGAGATTGCACCACTGTAGTTAACACCGATGGAAAGGACGAGAATCAAAGCAGCAACCAGTACATTACGGGACTTAGAAAAATCAACCTTATTCTCAACTACATTACGTACACCAACAGCAGAAATCATACCGTAAAGCACAAGAGAGATACCACCAACAACAGGAGCTGGCATAGAACCGATAATAGCAGCAAACTTAGGAGAGAAGGAAACAACTACTGCAAAATAAGCAGCGATTCTTACAACCTTAGGATCATAAACCTTAGAAAGTGAAAGAACACCTGTGTTCTCACCGTAAGTTGTGTTAGCTGGAGCACCAAAGAGAGATGCAACCATAGTAGCAAGACCATCACCAATCAATGTTCTGTGAAGACCTGGTTCCTCGATGTAGTTCTTACCAGTTGTAGAAGAGATAGCAGAGATATCACCGATATGCTCAACGATTGTAGCAAGAGCGATAGGAACGATAGTGATGATTGAGTTGATGATAAGAGAAGAATCACCATGTTCGAATACATACAAAATTGTCTGATCCTTAGTAAATGGAAGACCAATCCATGCAGCTTCCTTAACAGATGTGAAATCTACAAGTCCTACACATGCAGCAAGGATATAAGAACCGATTACACCCAAAAGGATAGGAACAATCTTAATCATACCCTTACCAAAGATATTGCAGATAACAATAATAAGGATAGCAACTACTGCAACAAGCCATCCAAGACCACCTGCGCTACGGCAGTTATTAAGAGCAGAAGCTGAGAGGTTAAGACCAATAGCAATGATGATTGGACCTGTAACGATTGGTGGGAAGAATCTCATTACTCTCTTCTGTCCAAATACCTTGATAAGAAGTGCGAGAATGAAGTAAAGAATACCTGCGCAGGCAACGCCCAAGCATGCATAAGGCAGGAGCGCAGAATTATCAAGAGGATTACCCTCTGCGTCAGCCAATGGAGCAATTGCGGCATAACCACCTAAGAAAGCGAATGAAGAACCAAGGAATGCTGGAACCTTACGCTTTGTAATTAAATGGAATAATAATGTTCCGAGACCTGCAAACAAGAGAGTTGAGGAAACGGACAAACCTGTTAACAGCGGAACCAAAATCGTTGCACCGAACATAGCAAACATGTGCTGAATTCCGAGTACAATCATCTTAGGCACGCCAAGCTGCTTAGCATCATAAATGCCATCTTTCATGTCAGCCATAACATCCTCCTAAAAATAAAATATCATTAAGAATATAGCACAAGATGATGTCTTTGGCTGTTACAAATTACACGGATTATCTGCCCAGAGTAGCGTCGTAAGACTCTAAGTAATCTTCACCCTTCTGAACCTCGGTAAAGCATAATCCCTCGTATCCTAACTGGCGATGCGCTTCATATACCGCGATGGCAACTGTATTACTAAGATTTAAGCTTCTGCACTCAGGTGCCATAGGAATTCTGAAGCACCTGTCCAGATTATCCTTCAATATCTCCTTAGGAATACCCGTACTCTCTTTACCAAACACGAGATAGATGTCTTTGTCGGAAGGAATATTATTAAACTTAATCTCTGAAGGCGGAACCTTACCATAACGAGTCATAAAGAAATACTCCCCAGGGCATTTACTCTTAAAGTCTTCGTAATTCTCATAAAGAGTATAGTCTGCCCACGTAATATGATTAGTTGTAGCTCTTTTAAACTTAGGATTATCAATATCAAATCCCAAAGGCTTAATAATATGCAGGCCGCAGTTTGCCGCTACACAGGTACGCATAATATTGCCTGCATTCTGCGGGATTTCCGGTTCAAATAAAACTACATTCAATCTCATAAATTATTCCTTTATATCTACTAATTCGACTGTATTCCCATGCCTTTCGAGAAGCTCAATTAAGTCTGAAGGCTTAATCCATACAGTCGCAGTATTCTCGTTAGGGTGGATGCCTGCAAGTCCAGGTGCTTCAAAAAAGTCGCGGTCCAAAAAGAATCTTATGGCGCTGGTATCTTTATTAAGCAGGCCAAGTGGTGTTACTGAACCAGGCTTAAGCTCCATTTTATCCCATAAATCTTCTTCAGATGCAAAGGATAATGGCGTAGTTCCGTGCTCCTGGCGAAAGGCTTTAAGGTCCACTCTCTTAGGTCCCTTAACAGTAATGAGGTAATAATTCTGCTTCTTCTTATCCCTGATAAAAAGATTTTTGGCATCGCTTCCTGGGTATGGTAAAACCAAATCAGGATTCTCTCCCATGCGAAAAACTGCTGGGTGCTCTGTAATCTCGAATTCAATATTGTTATCGCGTAAATACTTGTAAACTTCTTCTTTATTCATGGCAAAGAGTATATTACAATTTCTCCTATGACAAAAGTACTAGCGGCAATGAGCGGCGGTGTAGATTCATCTGTCGCAGCATATCTGGCATTAAAAGATGGCTTTGAAGTCGTCGGTGCTACTATGCGCCTTACAAATCCTGGATTTGATACAGGAGATGTTAACAAATGTGGTTTTGGCAAGGATGTTGAAGATGCTGCTAATGTATGCGCTACACTTGGAATTCCACATGAAGTTAAGAATTATTCTGCTGACTTTCATAAGTGTGTTATTGAGCATTTTATAGATACATATCTTGCTGGTAATACCCCTATTCCATGCATCGAGTGTAATCGTAACTTAAAATTTGGAGCTTTACTTAATGAGGCTAAGGCTCTAGGCTGCGACCGCGTTATAACCGGTCACTATGCTAATGTCGAATACGACTCTAATGTAGACCGTTATTACTTAAAGCGCGGCGCGGATTTATCTAAGGATCAGACTTATGTACTTTATTTTCTATCCCAGGAGCAGCTCTCTATTCTCGATTTTCCTGTTGGAAAATATAGTAAGTCTCATACTCGTGAGATAGCCGCTTCTATCGGACTTGATGTAGCTTCAAAAAAAGACAGTGAGGATATCTGTTTTGTTCCTGATAAAGACTACGCTGCTTATATTGAATCCAAGGAAGAAGAGATGAAGCTTAATCTTCCAGGGCCTGGTAACTATATTGACCGCGAAGGCAATATCCTCGGACAGCATAAGGGCTATTATCACTACACTGTTGGCCAGCGTAAGGGTCTTGGAATAGCTCTTGGATTAAGAGCTTTTGTTACCGAGATTCGACCTGGAACAAACGAGGTTGTACTCGGAATTGACAGCGAATTATATACAAAGAATGTACATGTAAATAAATGCTACATCATAAGTGACATTATGCCCGATGGATCTTTGATAGGTGAGATTGGCGTGCCTTTTAGATGTTCTGGTAAGGTTCGATATGGCCTTAAAGAAATGGATTGTATGGCAACCGTAAACCCTGACGGTTCTATGGACGTTGTCTTTGATAATGAGGTGCGCGCAGCTGTTAAGGGACAAAGTCTGGTAATTTATCGTGGTGACTACTGCCTTGGCGGTGGAATAATCGGGTAATTATAACTTCAGCGCTTCCTGGGCATATTTCCTTACTTTTTCAAATTTGACATCTAAATCTAAGTGATGCTATTATTAGTTGTTCATTTTTTTATATTTTTTTCTAAAAATGAACACAAGGAGAGCAATGCTTACAGAATCAGAATTTAATGTTCTATATTACATGCTGAAAAATCCGGCAAATCATACTCAAAGAGCATTAGCAGATGCTACGGGTTATTCGCTTGGTAAGATTAACAAGCTTAATTCTTCACTGTCTGACCGAGGTCTTGTTGATATTAATGGAATCACAGATTCAGGCAGGCAGGAACTTGATTTTTATAAAGTTGATAATGCAATCATTATGGCAGCCGGTATGTCCAGCAGATTTGCTCCTTTGTCATACGAGAAGCCTAAGGGTCTTTTGAAGGTTAAGGGTGAAATCTTAATTGAACGAGAGATAGAGCAGCTTTTAGAAGCTGGAATAAAAGATATTACCATTGTTATCGGATATATGAAGGAGAGGTTCTTCTACCTCAAAGATAAATACAACGTAAAACTGGTTGTAAATGCCGATTACTACAGATATAACAATTCCTCTACTGTGTATTCAGTAATGGGCGACTTTTCCAATACATATCTGTGTTCGAGTGATAATTATTTCACAAAGAATGTATTTGAATCTCATGTTTACCATGCATATTATTCTGCAATTTATGGCGAAGGAAGAACAGAAGAATACTGTATGCAGTTTGATAACCATGGCAGAATTACAGATGTTACTGTCGGTGGATCAGACGCATGGTATATGTTAGGTCACGTATACTTCGACAAAAAATTCAGCAGAAAATTTATTGAGATTTTAAAAGAGCAGTATCAGTATCCGGATACAAAAAATCATTACTGGGAAGACTTGTATATCAAATATATAGATCAGCTGGATATGTATATTAAGAAATACGATGATGATGTTATCAAAGAATTTGATTCATTAGAGGAACTTAGAACATTTGATTCAGAGTACATAAACAACGTGGATTCTTCTATTTTTAAGCATCTATGTTCTTATTTTAATTGTGAAGTTAAGGATTTACTTAATATCAAATCCATAAAAGAAGGTCTTACAAATACATCATTCAAATTTACATATAAAGATAAGATTTATGTCTACAGACATCCAAGCGCAGGAAGCGAGAAGTACGTTAATAGGAAAAGCGAAGCATTCTCTGAGCAAAAAGCCTTAGAACTTGGTATAGATACTACGTTTATTTACATGGATGAGGTTGAAGGTTGGAAGCTTTCTAATTACATTCCTAATCTTCGCGAAATGGATTATCACAATGAACAGGACGTAAATAAAGCATTAAGCATTCTGAAAAAACTACATTCCAGCGACATTGAATCAGATTTCAAAGTTGATATCTGGGATAAGATAATGACTTTTCATCACTATTTGGAATTATCTGGAAAGTCAGAATTTGATGGCTATGATGAATTGTTTTCATTGATGAAAAGTCTATATAACGTATTAGAAAACAGTCCAATCTCAATAACATGTATGTGCCATATAGACAGCTGTTTCTATAATTTCCTTCTCGATGAGAATGATAACATGAGTCTTATCGACTGGGAGTATTCAGGAATGTGTGATCCTGCTATGGACTTAGGAACTTTTATTTCCTGCTCTGATTATACGTATGAAGAAACGATGAAGGTCTTGGAGAACTATCTTGAGCATGAAATCAGCCATGCGGAAAAAATACATTATTGTGGATACATAGCTATTGCTTCATATTTTTGGTTTTTATGGGCGCTGTTCCAGGAAACCAGAGGTAATTACGTGGGCGAGTGGTTATTTAACTGGTATCTGCTTTCAAAAAAGTATGCAACTTTATCATTAAATCTAAGCGAAAGTAGGGAATAAAGTTTATGGCAAAGGGAATAATTGAAAAAGACTTAGAAAGCATCGGAAAAGTTCTAAAAATAGTTTTCAATGATGATTTGTACAAGAGTATAGAACGTATGGGCGGACTTACAAACCATACTTATAAAATTGTCAGAAATGACGATTCAAAATATGTAGTTCGCATCCCCGGCGATGGCACTGAAGAATTAATTATCAGAAAAGATGAGATGGTAAGTACAAAGCTTGCATGTGATTTGGGAATCGATGCTAAATGTCTTTATTTTGGAGATGATGGAACCAAAGTAACTGAGTACATAGAAGATGCTGTAACCATGTCTTCTGAATCTTTGAAAGAAGAAGAAAACATCAAAAAGGCAGCTGAGATATTTAAGGTATTACATTCTTCAGATATTGATACTGGTGTCCCTTTTGAAGTTTTTGACATGGCATCTGGTTATGAAAGAATCATAAGTAATGGCGGAGTTTCTATGTTCGATGATTATGATTCTGTTAAGAAGCAGGTAATGGATATAAAGGCTGAGGTTGACAGTATCTGCGATATAAAGAAAGTTCCATGCCATAATGACCCTCTTTGTGAAAACTGGGTTCTCGGAAAAAGGCAGATGTATTTAATTGACTGGGAATATGCCGGGATGAACGATGGTATGTGGGATCTGGCAGATGTTTCAATCGAAGCAGAATATTCACATGACCAGAATGAAAAAATCCTCGAATATTATTTTTCAAAGAAACCAGATTTATCACAGTGGAAGCATTTCCTGGCTAGTAAGATTTATGTTGATTATCTATGGTCACTCTGGGCAAAGACAAGAGTTCCTTTTGACGGCCAGCCAATGGAAGACTGGGCTACAGACAGATATAGAAGATTAAAAGCAAATATTACAAAGTATAAAGAGATGTAAGGGGGATTAGAAATGTTAGCAGGCATTTTAGCGGGTTTAACCTGGGCGCTTGAGACAGTAATTCTAGGAATTGCTTTATCAATGACACCGTTCGTATCGACGGAACAGGCTGTATTTTTGGCACCATTTGTATCAACTTTTTTACATGATTTTTGTTCAGCTCTATGGGCAATGCTCTATAACCTGATTCGTGGAAATCTTGGAAAAGTATTTGCATGCCTCAAGAAAAAAGGTGGACGCTTTGTAGTTGTTGCTGCTGTTATCGGTGGCCCGGTTGGAATGACTGGCTATGTTATGGCTGTTAATTATATGGGCGCCTCTATCGGTGCTGTTGCCAGTGCGATTTTCCCTGCAATCGGTGCAGTCCTTGCATATTTTTTCTTAAAAGAGAAAATGCAGTGGTACCGCTGGATTCTTCTGATTGTCACTTTACTTGGAGTATATGGTTTGAGTTATTCTCCTGAACTTAACATTCACAATTTCTGGCTTGGTCTTATTGGTGCATTAATGTGCGCTTTTGGCTGGGGAATTGAAGCTGTTATTCTTGCAAAGTGCATGCAGGATCCTGAGGTTAAGGATGAATATGCTCTTCAGATTCGTCAAACAACATCAGCTATCGTTAATGGTTTGATTATTCTTCCTGTTATTAAAGGCTGGGGATTTACAATTGATTTATTCCGTATGAATACTGGATGGCTCCTCCCAGTAATTGCAATTGCTGCCTTATTTGCGACAGTATCTTATCTCTTCTACTACAGAGCAATTTCCCAGATTGGCGCTTCAAAGTCTATGGCACTGAACGTTACTTATACTGCATGGGCAATTTTGTTTACTGTTGTAATTCTAAGAGATTTCTCAGTCTTAACACCAGTTACAATTCTCTGTGCAATTGTTGTAGTTGTATGTGGTATTTTTGCCGCAGCAGATTTTAAAGAGTTATTTCAGAAAAATAAATAAGATTACAAAATAAATTTGTCCCACAAAAAATCCCTGATCTGAGTGAATCAGGGATTTTCAACTTTTAAGATTAATATAAAAATTATCTGAAAGATTCCATAACCTGATTGAAGATATGTCCTGCATCTGTCTCGATAGAATCTGATTCTGGCTTAACATAACAATGCTTATGGAAAACTACTTCAATTAAGTTCTTAAGAGGAGCGTATTCTTCATCATGGAATTCACCGTGAAGAATAATGTAATCAGGGTCACCAGAGAGGCTGATCAGAGTCTCTGCTGTCTCGCAGATATTCTTCTCGATTCCCACAAGACCATTAGTATCAAAAAGTGTTGGTTCACCACTAATTACTACAATTACTGTATGAAGACCATCAAGCTTAGGCTTAATAGCATTAGCGAGTTCACGTCTCTTCTCTGACGAACTTCCTTCAACAACAACTAACTTAGTTGAAGATGGTAATGTATTGTCTGGATCATCAATATATGTCTGAAGCTTAGCTGCATTTGATGGATCCCAATATTTACTAGCGTAGTCAGTAAAATACTCAATAGCTTTGTTATCGATATAAAGCATAGACGTTCCCCCTCAATATAGAACTAGAGTAATATCTATATATAATATCACATTATTCTGTTCTTAGTGCAGTAACTGGATCTTGTTTTGCTGCCTTTGAAGAAGGAATAAGTCCACCAATCAATGTAAGAATTACGCTTAATGCTACGAGCGCAACACACTCTGCTACAGTCAGATACGCTGTAAGATTACTTACATCAGTCACATTACGGATAATAATGTTAGCTGGAATCAAGAGAATAAGGCTTACTCCAACGCCCAGGAAACCAGCGAGGAATCCAGTAATAAATGTCTCGGCATTAAATACCTGACTAATATTGTTCTTAGATGCACCCATAGCACGAAGGATACCAATCTCCTTACGTCTCTCAAGAACTGAGATATATGTAATTACACCAATCATAATTGAAGATACAACAAGTGATATAGATACGAATGCTACAAGGACATAACTGATAGCATCAACGATATCTGTAACAGAACTCATAAGCGTTCCTACAATATCTGTATAGGCAATCCTATGCTCCTCATCAACATCCTCGTTATAACTGTCGATAAGATCAGTAATGAATGCCTTAGACTCAAAGTCATTAGGATAGATAGTAATTGAGAAAATATCATCAGGATTTACATATCCAAAAGAAGACAAATTAGTAGAAGCTGATGTAGGAGAACTGTTCATCATCTGCATAAACATAGCCTGCATCTCAGATTCATCCATATTAAACTGGAATGCATCTGCAAATGCATCTTCATCAACTGACATTGAGTCGCCCATATTTCCAAAGGCATCCTCTATTGCTTCTTCCACCTGATCAGCAATTACTTCGCCGATAGTGCTCATCATATTAGTCATAGCTGTCTCAAGACTTGCAGACAGACGATCAGTATATGAACTCATCGCTTCAGCTACCTGAGATTGAACTTCATCCATATTGATTACATTTGCCATATTCTCAGAAATCATCTGCTGTGTCTCAGGCAAATTCATATACGAAGCAAAAGAATCATTAAAAGCAGACGGATCAGGAAGATTATTAGCTGCTGCATAATCAGAATAACCAGACATAACCGCAGCTGTAACCATATTAGGATCTGTAATTCCCTGAGCGGCCAAAGCTGTAACTGCCTGCGTCATAGCAGCCTGTCCTTCAGGAGAATTCATATACTGATCAAAACCAGCCTGAAGTCCTACGTAGTTTGTAGCTGGATTACCAGCTGCATACTGAAGATATCCAGAGAGAATAGCTGCATTCATATTCATCATCGCTTCGCCATCTATATCAAGATGGATACTGCTTAAGACATTAGCAAACTCTTCAGGAGTCATTTGAGGAATGCTGACATTATTAAAAACACTGGAATAATCAACACCGCTTAAATCGAGATCCAGGTCAAAACCTTCACCCATAGAATCTCCATCAAAGCCAAAAGCACTTGTAAAAGCTTCCTCATTAAAAGTGAACATGTCTTCCATGGCAAAGCTTGAATTCTCAGCATCAAATCTCTCACCAGTTAACACGTTAATATCATCTGAAGCGAGCTGGGCCTGAACAACAGGTGCCTCTAATGCATCATAAAGCAACTCCTCCACCAAATCGCTGTGGTAATAAATACCGTCGCTTAGCATATAAATATCTGCATCAGGAGATGGTCTTACGATACCTACGATTGTAAGATCTCTGCCTGAATCTACGAGATCATACATAAAATCGCTATCATTATTTCTATTGATGTAAATATCTCGGGATTCATCATATGTATATTGCTCATAAGCGCCAAGAACCTTAAAGGTATATCCCATAAAGTCATCATAATCCCAGATTTCAGAGTAACCTTCTGCATCTACAGTCTCGCCAGAAGCAAAATCATTAATCATATTTTCAAGAACCTGATGATCTCTTAAATCAAATGTATATACAGTAAAGTCAGTTACAGCGCTATTAGAAGTCAAAACAAGTACAGCCTCATTAGTATTATCAGGCCATCTTCCTGCCATCACTTCATACTGACTCTCATACAAAGATGGCTCTGATGGAAGCTCATAGAAAATATTCATGGAAGAACCAGACATAGACATCATCATGCTGTCTCCGCCTAGGCCAATTGCCTCAAAATCATTATTAGGGTTAACCTGACGATATGAATGATTTTCCTCATCTACAGAATAAATCTGTGGTGTAAGACTATATGTATACTCAATTGCACGAGCATAATCGTAAACAGTCCTGTCATCCTCAAAATAATCTCTTAAGGAAGCCAGGTCGTTAGAACCAAAAATAGAGAAGACGTTATTTACAGCGGACACCTCAAGAACTCTGCCCTCTTCACCATTATGCATCTGTTCATAAGTATTTCTGAACATCGATGACAAAGAAAAACTTGTAGATGTAATCTGCAAAGGATACTCAGACAACGTCTGCTCCTCAGTATCCTTAATATACTTGTTAGCACCATTCGAAAGCGCCAGAATAAGCGCGATACCAATAATACCGATAGAACCTGCAAAGGAAACGAGTAAAGTTCTCGCCTTCTTCGTAAGCAGGTTATTAAAAGATAATCCAAGCGCTGTAAAGAAGTTCATAGAAGCCTTACCGAGGTTCTTATGAACTGGAGCTGCAGTACTATTTTTAGGCTCGAAAGGATTGGTGTCGTTTAAAATCTTACCGTCTTTTACTCTTACGATACGGTTAGCATACTCTTCAGCAAGTTCAGGGTTATGAGTAACCATAACAACGAGACGGTCCTTGGCAACTTCCTTCAAAAGCTCCATTACTTGTACGCTGGTAACAGTATCCAAAGCACCAGTTGGCTCGTCTGCAAGCAAAATATCAGGATTATTAACAAGAGCTCTGGCGATAGCTACTCTTTGCATCTGACCACCAGACAACTGATTAGGATGCTTATGAGACTGCTCACCAAGACCTACCTGCTCTAATGCTGCCTGAGCACGCTGACGTCTCTCCTTACGGGAAATACCAGAAATAGTAAGTGCTAGCTCAACATTACCAAGCAAAGTTTGATGTGGAATCAGGTTATAACTCTGGAATACAAAACCAATTGTGTGATTACGATATGAATCCCAGTCGCGGTCTTTATATCTCTTTGTTGATACACCGTTAATGATGAGATCACCACTATCGTAGCGGTCAAGACCTCCAATGATGTTAAGAAGTGTTGTCTTACCGGAACCAGAAGGACCAAGGATTGCAACAAATTCATTATCTCTTAGATTGAGTGATACATCATCAAGTGCTCTTTGAACAAGGTCACCTGTTCTGTACTCCTTCTTAATATTCTTAATCTCAAGCATAAACCTCTCCCTTATAGCCAATAGCGAGATTATAATACACGAGAAATGCTAATAAAAATGTGGAAAAATAGAGTAATTTAATGCTTTTCGCCTTTTTGCGGCATATTCATAAGAATTACGGCACTAACTATAAGCAATATGCCTATAAAAGTCATCACTGAAATACCCTGACTTAAGAATATAAGGCCATATATTGCAGCTGCGATAAGCTCAGAAGAAGAAATGATAGCAGCTTTCCACGCCTTTGTTTTCTCAAGACCATAAGTATAAAGTACATAAGGCGAGAGACAGGATATGCATAAAAACAGTAAAGCTGTAAGTACAAGCTTTACGCCTCCATCAGAAAAAGCATTTCCAAATTTCTCAAAATCAGCCAGCGGAACAGTGCCTATACCAGATAGCAAAAATGCATAAAGAATGATAGTCATCGGCTTATAGCCACGGTCCAATGCAAATCTTGAAAACAAAGTATAAGAAGCATAAGCTGCCGACGCACCAATACCAGCAAGAATACCCATAGATGTTAGCTTTGTGCCACCTCCAAGTATCCCTGATACTAGAAAACAACCTGCAAAAGTAACTGCTAACGCTACAATCTTACGAGCAGTGAATTTCTCCTTATAACAAAAGAAAAACATCAGCGATACGAATATCGGCGAAGTATACAGAAGCACTGCGGCCGCAGCCATAGATGTAAGCTCAATAGTCTTCATATAACAGATGTTGTGAAGAAGAAGGCTTATAAGGCCTACACAGGCAAATATCCAGCTGTCTTTAAGCTTGATTTTCACCAGGTCACGACCAAATATCAAAAGACCCAAAAGCAGTATAATGCCGCCTCCCAAAGACTTAATGAGTGCTATTTCCGTAGACCCGAGGCCATAAGGATTAAATATATTAACGAATACTCCCGTTGATCCCCACAAACAGCCTGCGAGGAAAACCATTAAATCACCTTTATTTGCTGTCACTTTGATAATTCCTTCTGCTTATTAATCATATAATCTACAGTCAGCTTTGCAGATTCGCCAATATGAGTCCAGCATTCCTTTTTCACCTCATCATAAACAGCATATCTGCCCTCGTCGCCCAGGCTGCTATCAATCAAATCTTTGAGTGTGTTCTTATAATCCTCATCGAAAGGCTTACCTATTCTGCGTATAGCCTGCAAAAGCCATGGTTCTTCATCCTTGATCCAGTATGAATCACACTGAGAGTCATCAAATTCGAACTTGGCATAAATCACAGGTTTATTAAAGATAAGGCTGTAATCAAAAATAATCCCCGAATAATCGGAAATCATAATATCTGATCTGTTCAATACATCAAAGTTATCATTATCAGTATTCCACTCCAGATTCTCGCCAGCAGGGAACTTCGCCATAAGTCGATCCATCATCTCTTTTTCAGAAGTAAATGACTGTGGATGAGGTCTGATAATAATATGGTAACCAGTTGATACCAACGCTTCCAGAAATGGTTCTCCATAGCGGGCCAAAATCGCATTTGATCGCCATGATGGCGACAAAAGAACAACAGGTTTGTCATTAACTACAGGCTTTATACTCTTTTTCTTCTCATATAGTACATCAAGATAAGGCAGTCCAACTTCTACGATGTCCTTAGGTGGCTCATTACGTAATGCTTCAAGTTTTCTTATCTGACTATCAAAAATGGAACCAGTGTTAAGTACGCAGTCATAAGCATCAAGCGAAAACATATTATAAAGACTAGGGTCGCCCACAGCATGGAAAATATGAGCATAGTATTTAACATCACGAGATCTTTTCCACTGATATACATCTAGATTTGGTGTAGTCGATAACAGAAAATCTGCCTTTAACAGATTAAGTCTAGAATAAGTAGCATTACCTTTTCCAGTAAAAATACACTTAACGTACTTATAGTCTTTATTAAACGCCGGATCATCCTGAGATGCAGTAAGGTATGCTACCTCTACTTCTCTTTTTTCAAACTCATCGCAGATAGATTCAAAGGTATTCCAGTATCTTTTATGATCGGAAAAAATAGCAAACTTATAGTAATTTTCATCGGCTTTAACATTTCCCTTAGAAAAGAAAAACTTAACTTTCATAAGAAAAGAACGCAAAAAGAACACGATGACACTTACGACACCGATTGCTATTGTAAACAACATGCTTCCCGTTCCAGGATCAATATATAAAATCATTTCGCGCCCTCTACTTAATTTTCAACTATATACCAGTTGTCAATGTTAAACAAATCATCAGTATTGCTAACGGTATACCAGCTGTCTGTTTCCTGGAAAGTAGTTCCATTATTATCATTAACATCATTTATATGAGAATAACAAATTCTTACTGGAATATCACTTGTCTGACAATTAACAAGCAAATTTCCTGTGTATGGGTTAACAGAATTATCTATTAATCCCAACGTAGCCAGATATGGCACATCCGCGTTAGTCATGAATTCATAATTAACCTCAAATCCTCTGCTGTTAAAATCCTTATACATCAGCAAAGGAACATAGCTTTCAATTCCGTAGCCATCTTCAAACAAAGCATTATTAAGATAATTAACATTATAGCCATGATCAGCAACAATAATAATTCTTGTATTATCATAGACGCCCTGCTCTCTTAAATAATCAAACCACTCTCCAAGAAGCTCAAGAGCAATACCGTTAGATAAATATGCCTCAAGCAAGTCTCTGTTTCCATTGCTGTTAGTAGATGCTAATTCGTAGTAAGCATCTAAATCCATATCAACTGTTATCTCGCTTAAAAACGGAGTTACTTCACCATGTGGCAATTCGTTATTAAAGAACATAAATGTGTTATCTGGATCACTATTAATATTAGTAATATCAGTAAGAGAACGAAGAATATTATAGTCATTCGCTGTCTTATAGACTTCACCCTTAACATCTAAGAACTGATTAAAATTGTAATTAATAAAGTAATCGCGATTAGGATTGTTATAGTTTCCGTTGTCAAAGAAGAAATCCCTGCCATAAACCATCGCATAGCTTAAGCCAAAGAAGAATAAATCTCTTTCTCTTATCTCATTTGTTGACTCGCCAAGATATTCGGAATAATCATTAAACAGGTTATCTACATAATATGCTCTCGTATTAGGAATATCAGAGAAGATACTTGTATCCGATAAATACTGATATCCTGCATAAGGAGGATTAACAACAGTAATATCGTAATTCTCGTTAGAAAAGATTAATGGCAAAACTCTTAAAGCCTCATTTTGCTTATCAGAAAGACTTTCAGAATCGCGCTGATTAATCATATAAGGAGTATAATCATATCCACCAAGAAGAGCCGGAGAACCAAAATTAGTATGCGCTCCGTAAGATATAGTATTAGGAGCAAAGGTAAAACCATCAAACCTTTCGCGAAGCCCAGGAATCATCTCAAATTCATCCTCTGCTGTTACTCCGAGCGCGCGGTCTAACATAATAACAATTACATTATCCCCTTCGGAAGATAAGTTGATAGTTAATTCTTCCCCTAGTGGTGGGAAGCTTATATCGTCATAAATCTTATTTACGTTATAAACACCCGCTACTCCCATGCCAAAAACACCAATCAAAGTAGCTACCAGAATAGTGTTATAGATAAACTTGGAATAATTAAAAATGACAGCCATTAAAATCAAAGACGCTATCATCACTACCGTATAAGTAAGCGCCTTAGGTATGAAGGCAGGTGCCATTTCCATAAGCGTTGGCTCATAGAAAAAGTTAGCGCAGAAAAACAAAGCCAGTCCAACAGACAGGATAGAAAAAATCCTTCTGCCCTTGGAATCCAAAAGCCCGTAAATAATCGAACCCCATACGATAAAAATACCTAAAGCAATGCATATGGAAGGCCAGATATACTGCACAGGATTTCCGTATGTCATTGGCTCAACAAACTCCTCAACAGAAGCAGCAATAAGCATCAGTGGGATACAAAACGACAGCAGAAGCGCGCTGATAAGAGACGATAAAATAAACATCCACAGGCTCTGGCGATTGCTTGGCGTAACAAGTCTCATAAGGGCCGTAAATCTTTTTTTGCTGCTCGAAAGGAAATTCGGTACATACTCCTCTATAACCAGCATTACGATATTTTTAAATAGCGAGAATACATTATTCAAAGTCCAGTAAAAAGCAAGGCCGGAAGGAGAATTATAAAGCAGCACCAGGAAAATTGCCGCCATACCATAAACCTGAACTTTCTCTCTTTTTGAAGCTCCTCGTGTATAAAATGCACTCGATAATATATTGATAAGTGTCATCGCAATCGGAAGAACGTTAACAGAAAAACTACCGATAGTAAAAAGTGAATCAGGCTGTCCGAGATCCTTAATAAACCAGAAAGGAACACCATTAAGCCACCTTAGTGATGACAGCATGTTGTATGCAGCCATAAAAAAAGGAATCTCGAGAAGCAAAGATGTAGCACTTCTTAGTGACATAGCAGGGTGATAGTGGTTAATTTTGTAAAACATCTGAAGCATCATAAAGCGCTCATCACCCTTAAATGCTTTCCTGATATGACTGATTCCAGGGCCTAATTTACCTTCTATAACGCGCTGTTCCTTTTGAATTTTATCAGCGCGAAGATAAAGAGGAAGAACTACAATATTAATGACAAGACTAAGACAGATAATGGCATAACCATAATTACCTATACCCTTATAAGCAACGGAAAATACCAGCTCAAAAAAGAGCTGAAGCGGGTAGATAATTAATAAATAAAGTACGTGCCAAAAACTCAAATGCGCTCCTCCAGTGAACGAATGAAATCTCTAATATCTTCTGCGAAGTCGTTGTTCGTCGCCTTTAATGGTAGCATGAAACTAACTCTAATTTTAAGACTCTCATTTTTACGAATTAGATAATCTTTAAACTCTTCAATTCGAAGTTCAATCTGGTTTTCTCGTGCAAACTTACGAAGTTTAACAAGAAGCTGGATTGAATATGCAAAATCAATTACAAAAACACCATAGAAAAATCCAATGAAGAATGAAAATGTCAGGTGATCTGCGAGCCAGTAAAGTGATTCTATTACCCTTGGATGAATAATAAAGTAATAAATTGCACTTAATATCATCCAGTACATAGAAAACTTAGGACAGATAATACCTCTTATATTTCCCCACTCGTTAGAATAATCCCAAAGTTTAATATTCATACCCTTGATAAAGATTAATCCTGCCAGATATTCAAAAATAGTGATAGCCAGTGCCATCAGGGCAAAAAGCAGTAACTTCTGTAAAATCTCGCTTTCTATAAAATCTACTGGAATCCATGAAAATACATACAAAGTTACCAGAGAAAACCCGTATAAAGGAATATATGGACCTACCAGAAAACCCGCGTTAATCCACTTTTTTGAAGGATTATTCTTAGAGAAAAATCTTCTGAATATAACCTCTATAAACCAACCAAGAAGGCTTCCTACAAAAAACAGAAAAGCCAAAATTAATATAGTGTGTAAATTTAATTCCATATCAGTTAACCCTCTTTATCAGTAAGCATCGATTCGTATCTGTAAGATGGCTTAATAATTAGCGTTAGTATAACCATAAATGCAGCAGTTAATCCAAGGCTAATAGGGTAAACCTGCATGATAGTTGTAAATGTCCTGCTATGCGGGAATACAAAGAATATCCAAGTAAGTCTTACACCACAAATACCAACAATCGAGCATACGGCTGGAATTAAAGACATACCAAAACCTCTTAGATAACCAGACAACGTTTCCTGCACAAAGCTAAGCAGATAAGCGCCAAAAATGAAGAATAATCTTATTCTTCCTGAGGCTATTACCTCAGGATCAGTGTTGAAGATGCTAAGCAACTGATTGATAAACAGAAGAACTAATCCTGCAGCAACAAAAGTAGATCCAAAACACTGCATTAGACAAATCTTCAGTGATTTCCTGCAGCGGTCAAACTTACCTGCACCAAAATTCTGACCAACAAAAGTTGTACATGTCTGATTAAATGCATTCATTATATAGTAGACAAAAATCTCCAGATTAAATGCAGCAGAAGAAGCTGCCATTACAACTGTTCCAAGGCTGTTTACAGCCGACTGGACAATAATATTTGCAAATGAGAATACCATTCCCTGAACACCTGATGGAACTCCAATTCGAAGCATCTCCATAAGTTCATTTTTATGGATGGTGAGTTTTTTAAGGTCAGCCTTAACTACTGAATCTGTTCTTAATAGAACAACCATCAAAACCACTGAACTAATAAGATTTGAGATAACTGTAGCCAGCGCCACACCTACTACGTCCATTGATAAGTAGCACACAAATATAACATTTAAAAAGACATTAATGATACCTGAAATAATAAGAGCAATTAGCGGATCTTTTGTATTACCACAGCTCCTGAATATTGCCGACTCAAAATTATACAGAAGTATTACCGGCATTCCGTATAGATATACCTTAAGATACTCTACAGAGTATTCAAAAACATCTTCTGGTACAGACAGTAAGGAAACAATCTTAGAAGACAAAATCTGACCAAGAATAGTAAGAAAGAAGCCTCCGATAAGTGCAACAACAATTGAAGTATGAACTGTTCTTGATACCTTTTCCTTATTATTCTGACCGATGGATCTGGCAATTACTACATTACTTCCAAGAGAAATACCTACGAACAGATTAAGAAGCAGATTAATAACAGGGGCGTTACTCCCTACCGCAGCCATCGCTTCTTTTCCAGCAAAACGACCTACAACAGCTACATCTGCAGCATTAAACAACTGCTGCAATATACCAGTTAAAGCAAGCGGAATAGCATACAGAATTATCTTGTCTCCAAGAGAACCTGATATCATGTCGTATTTTTTGCTCAAAATTGTACCTTCTTTTATTTTTAATAATAGTCTCACCCTGTTGTATAATGGTCAACATCAAAATTAGTAGACACGAGGAAAGTATGTTTAGATCCAAGATTGCTATTGCACTAATCCTGTTATCTATAGGCAGCATAGTATGTTCTTGTTCTACTAGCACCGAAAAAATTGAAACTATAGAAACCGGGCCAGTCCAGGTCTCATATAACGAAATTCTTATAGAAGAATCTATTGAAACCACTATTCCGGAAACTTATGAAACTGAAGCTGAGGTCACACCATTACCCACTCCAACTCAAATTTCCCCTCAGGAGAGTCTCTCTGAAGAGATGTATTACTCACTGATTGATTACGTTCGTCAATATCATGCTTCAAATTATGACTCAAATATCAGATATACATTCTCGAGCTTTATCACCGATGGACATAGTTACCCCTGCCTTTGCATCGGTATGGATGGAGAAACTATATATGACCGATATATCGTAGAAGACGAAGAAGTTGTCCTTCTTGATGAAATAACTTTTGATGGCGCGCATCTGACTTATTATGAGATTATACAGATTCCATATGCCCATGAAGACATATTCTGGTCTGCTGTAAATTCAATAGAATCAGTAAGATTAGAGAGCTATATTCCTAGTGGCACTTACTATGGTAATATCTATGCCATTTCTCTCGATGGGCGAAAGGCACTTGCGATAGTAGGCGATCTTGAAGATATAGTAAATGAGAGTTCTGACGATATCACCATTTGCAATCAAAGACTAGCCTTAATAAATATCGATCGTAACTGTTATATCGAAGATACTTTTATATGGCTTAATGAGTCTAATGAAGATGATATATCCGATATAGATATTGCTACTCTTCCGTATAGCGATGGACCTAATAATTATTCAAATACAGTATTCTTCCATCAGGCTTTGGATAGTTCTTACTACCTAAGCTACAACGGCTGGTTCGAAGCACTGGCAATAATGAAACCTGTAGTAATTGAAAATAACACAATCACCAGTGTACGTCTGGGCTGGAGATAGTATCCCCTGTTGTATAATAGTCAACAGCGAATAATTAAGAGTAAGAGGTATGTTATGAAGAAATCAGCTGTCGGTATTGCTGTTATATTAAGCCTGATGCTTGTTACCAGCACGATATGTTCCTGCTCAAAAGAATTAGAAGATACAGAAAGTACTCAGGCAGAACTTATAGAAGAAACTGTCGAAGAGACCTCTTTCGAGGAGCCTGCAAATACTTCTGCTCCTGATGAGGCACCTGAAGCTACATCTTCATTAATAACTACTTCTATAAATTATTTATCAGATGAAGATATTTATAATCTTTTTGTTAATTACGCTAATTTCATCTACAGCCAGAATCCTGACGGAAATCTGAGGTTTAATTACTCGACTGACTATACTGACGGAAACATTTATCCTACATTACAGATTGGTTATGCTGGGGCTTCTACCTGCCAGAAATACATAATCGATAATGGAGAAGTAGTATTTTATCAGGAAGGACCATTTAATGGCATTCATTTTACATATGAGGAATTCATTCAGCTTCCAATCATGATTGATATGCTTTTCTCAACAAGGCCTATCGACAATATAAGATTAGAGACAACCGTTCCTGATGGTACTTATTATGGTGATATCAGCGCTATATCTCTGGATGGCAGCATGGCCCTGATTACAGTTGGTGATCCTGTTATTATCACAACAGAAACCTACGATTCTCTTGAGCCAGGCGACCACCTGCCAATGCTCGATGACAATCCATTTTACGATTTAACAGTTCTCGATAACTACGGTGAAGAAGGTGTACTTATGTTTGGTGATCTGTATTTTATTGAGCAGGCCGATGGTACATACATTCTTAAGGGCGATAGTGACTACACTCCTATTTATAACGAGCGTTTTCTTCTTATAAATATCGCCCCTGACTGCCATATTGAAGACACTTTCATCTGGCTTTATGGTCCTCATGAAGGTGATATTAGCAATATAGATATTTCTGTATTCCCTTATAGCGACGGACCAAATAATCTGAGTAACACTACCTATTTCCATTCAATGACGGATAGCGATTTTAACACCAGCTATAACGGTTGGATTGAATGCTATGGAATCTTAGAGCCAGTCGTAATATCAAATAATACAATCGTCAACTTAAGACTTGGATGGAGATAATTCTCAAATCAGATATCTATATTCTTAACATATAAGAACAGACTCTGATTATCCGCAGAATAGTCACCTGCTGGAATCATTTCCATAATGACATACTTAAATTCATCTCCGTACTTTCTTCTGTACTGAATGATAAGTGATGTCTTATTCTGCTCGAAATAGTTCTTAATGAAATCAATAGACGTATTCTTCTCATACTCAGATAAATCATCTGGGTGAACATTACCAGATTTGGCAAAGCCTGAAAGCCACTCAGAGATTTTATCGGAATAACCCATCTCCTTAATTTGTTCCGAAGTATCCATATTAATAATAGTGAATGAATCATCAGTAATATTGATTTTTAAAATCTTAGTATAGAGAGAACACAAAACCTTATGAGCTTCATTTTGTCCTCTCCTGTCTACACCCTTCTTCTTATAGAACTCAGTTTTATACTGATACATCCTATCGTCAGCAATCTTAGCCATATCCTGAATAGTCATATTGGGGAATTCTTTTCTTGGTACACAACCATAAGAAACAGATACTCCGTCTATATACTTACCGTGACAGTTAGCTGTAACATCTTCAAAGTCTTCAAGTATTCTTTTAAGCTCGTCTTCTGTTGCATAAATAATAATAGTAAACTCGTCACCACCGATACGATAGACTTTACCGTAAGGTCCGAAGCACTGCTTCATACAGTTAGTTGCAACCTGCAATAACTCGTCTCCAGCCTGATGACCAAGAGTATCATTAATCACCTTAAGACCATTAACATCTGCTGATATATATACAAGATTACTGTCATTAACTGTCAGATTACTTACATCCATCTCATAAGCTCTTCTGTTAAAGCTTCCCGTTAACTGGTCGATAGTAGAATTTGCATACATTTCCTGTTCTTTTTTCTTCTCATTATCGATAATCTGGGTTGTAAACATAACTTTATTAAGCGCACCATCATCAGCTCTCTCGATAGCAATAAAAGTTGCTCTCGTCCATCCATGAAACTTACCTATGAAATCCAGAGATATACTATTAAATTTTTTCATTCTCTCTGAAAGTGTGCTGAAGGTAACAAAGTCATGTACTACCTCGGCAAATTCCTCGGTAACTGAATATTCCATAGCGCTATACAAAGCGACCTGAACATCGCTTCTATCCTCAACTGCTTTACCAATAATCTCGGACTCGATATAATCGACCATCTTATCTTCAACCAGGTCAAAATAGTGCATTGTATAAAAAGAATTTGCAATAGCATTAAGAACTATTGTCTGGGATTCTTCTTCTCTTTCCTTCTCTATTACAAAGAACTCTATGATAATGCACTCTATAAAGTAACCAAGACTGTAAAATGGAGCTTCCACATATATAAGCTGGAAAACACCAGTTACGAGAGGCACTATCGCTACCCAGAAAATAGTTGAAAACTTAGCTCTATGCTTTTTATCTGCCTTGCGAGAAGAGACAAAAATTATGAATACACTTACGAGATAAACGATATACTGATTGGCAAAAGACATCGGCCTTAATGCCTTAGTAACATATTCACCATCTTCTATCCTGAAGATAACCGGCTGGAAAACATTAAGCCCAACAAGGATAATCTGAGCTATAAGAACCAGGAAACAGATTGCCATGCCGAGTTTCTTGTATCTAGCATATTCCCCCAAATAACTTATAAAGAACTTCATGCAGTAATATGAAGTCAATACTATTGTCAGGTGAAACAAGCTGGATGCAATAAACAACATCATATCGCCAGGGATAATATTACTGTTACAAAGTCCCCAGAATACATCCTGCAAACAGAACAATACGCCATAGACAAGCATAACAACAAAGGCCTGATCACTAGACCTCTTTTTCTTATACCCAGTGTTCTCTCTTACAAGAACAGCTGACAACACCAATGCTAGCAAAAGTGTTGTAATCCAATACATATGTACAACCATCAGCAATACCTTTATTTAAAATATAGGTATTATAATACGCTACTCAAGCCCAGATTATGTGTCGTAACAGTAAATACTTAATTAAATCTCGGAGATATGGATACACTCGCTATATTCAACTGAGTTTCTACTTAAGAACTCTCTAATCTCTTCATCTTCGTGGATAATAATCAGATAATCGTAATTATAGAAATCACTATAATCGTCCAACTGACACTTTCTCAGCATATCGAGATATGCAGAATAAAGATTATACTGAGCACAATGATATTTATAATCGTAAATCTGGTTATAATCTTCAAAATCATCAAGATCAGATACATAAACCAGGTAGGAAACATACTGATCCTGAGGCAATTCGTATTTATCAAATATGCCTCTCATATAATCTGTAATCTCAATCTTGTCTGTTATCTCTCTTGGAACAAACATAGGAAGCAGATTATCAACAGAATAAACCATAAGTAAAACAGTCGAGAATATAATCGCTGCTACCGGAATAAAATTCGAGAATTTCTCACTGTTACAAATTTTAATTAACAGAAGAATAATTATTCCGAATACGAACATATCGATTGTCATGATATATCTGAAATAGCATGGCAGACAGTAAGCTTCGCTCATAGGCATCGAGAAAATATACATGCAGTACATCCCAACCTGATAAATCAGGTAAACACAGATGACATACAGCATACGGCCAAGAATACCATATTCATTCTTCTCTCGCTTATACTCAAAAAGTGCGAAGAGGATAATAAAAATTATAAGAAAAATAACGATGACATTATCAAAGCTAATCGCCTTCTCGAGGTACTGGTCAGTGATGCTTATAATGTCCTCAGGAGTCTTCTCGGCAAAGATGCTCTGGTAGTTTGACAGCGACACAGAATGAATAGAAATGCCATTATCATCAAATGTAAGCTTTACATGTAAATCCCAGATTTTACGAATAATAAGAGGCACACCAAGGGCAATCAGGCTTGGAACAATGTACTCACTCTTTTTGTCCGCTGTCTGGCGCTGCTTCATAAAGCGATATACTAGAATAATCGCTATGGCATATGTAAAAAGAAGTCCGCTGTTTTTTACTGTAATCTCGTATGTCAAAAGCGGCAACGCGACCCATAAAGCCTTCTTATTATCTCCCTTATAGTACTCGACAATAAGATAAGCACTAACAGCTACGGTAGCAATCATCTGATCTACAAGCAGATCGAAAGGCCCGTTAAACAGATACTTATCACAAGAGAACATCAAGAAAGCGCCGAGCAAAGCAAATAAACCAGATGCCAGAGTTTTTTTGGAAGTAATTTTATCAGCAAATGCGAAGAAGGAAATTCCGCAGCTCATCATAAGGAAGTCCTGGAAGAACAAAGCCCAACTCTCAGAATAATTCCATAACCTTAGGAAATACCAGATAACTACTGTGCTTCCCGTCGAATATGAAGTAAATCGGATTATCTCATCTGAAGCATCAGGGAAAGCAGAATCGTACATCATATTCTTGATGATTAATCCCCAGTGATTATAGTTATCACAGTCGTAAAAATGTGCTCCTCTAAGTCTTATAATCAAAAACAATGTAAGAGCTATCCAGACACCTATACCGAGTGAAAAATCTTCCTTCAGAGGGTTTCTTTTTACGAAGGTGTAATAGATAAAAAGCGATATGCCTAAGATAAGAAGCGCATTTGCACAAGGCACCAGAAGATTAATACAACCAAATACAAAGAGCACACATCCAATAGAACTTAAAACAACTGCCGGACAGAACTCATTTTTAATCTGAAATTCTATTCGCATCAGGCGGTAATATCCCCAGAAGGACAGAATCAGAACTGCTATTTTAAGTATGTTTAATGCTATTTCCATATACCATGATTATACACTTTCTTCTTCTGGTTTTATGCAATATATAATCGTCATTGGCAGTGCAAATACTATTGGAAGAATATATCTTGGATTACCGGAAATTGTAGGTCCGATAATTACAAAAAGAAGTGTCATCCAAAATATCGTAAGTGGCATATTGGCATATTTCTTTTTCGACAAACCAGCAGACAGAATCACTACTAAATAAACCGTCGTAGCAATATTCCAGAATAAACTTATTACTGGTGTTCCACTTAAAAATAAATTGTACTTAAGCCCCATCTCCTGGTACTTAACAATAGGCTCTGGAGTATGAAACAAGTTAGGGTAGGCAGAAATCTGATACACTCCACCCTCGCCAAAGAATGAATGTGAACTATAGTAGTAACTCACGCAGTCATTTCCATATTCAGGCACAAACAGATAATGGTTCTGCTCCCATGTAGCTGCGACATAGCACATCGGATGCTTCAGGAACTGACTCCACCATACCCCGATGTAGTCTTTAATATACTCAGGTCTGGTAATACTTATGTCCTTAACCGGATCACTTATAGCCGGATCATACCTCTGGGCAAGTGTGTCATAAATCAAAATTCTGTCGATAATTTCTCTTTGCTCAGGTGTAACCTCATCACCATAGTCTCTGACGTATCTTGCAGTCTGCTGGAAAGGCAGTGACAACATCTCAGCAGTATCATCAGGCGCTGGATTAGTCACATATTTAAGACCGAACTGAAGTACATAAAACAGAAGTATACCTATAATGACGGATACTCTGAACATATAGTGTTTCTTAGTCTTAGAATTATGAATGATATATACCGCCAGAAGTGCGATATATATGTATACACCATTTTTTCTTGTCAGGCAGGCAAGAACTATAGATGCAGTTAACAAGATATATTTTAAGATGTCTGGCTTCTCTTTTTTATCATAGTGAAGATCTAAAATTACCAGGAAAGACAGGAAAACCAGTACTCCATAAAAGCTGTCTTTTAGTGCGACTCCAATATAACCGGTAATAAAGGGATTGAATACATATATTACTCTGGAGGCAATTATCAGTGGCACTGGAGTATTAAGCCTGCGCATCAGAGAAAAGGAATATGAGAAAGTTCCCACAAAAAGCAGATACTGAATTATGACAAACAGGAACAATCCAAGCCCATGCATACCTCTTATAAAAAAGAACCATGTAATTTTGCCCATGAATAATTCATAGAAAATTGAATGATGTTCAGTTATCTCGTCATAGATAAATTCATCAAACATAACCCACGTATCCCAGTTCATTCCTGCCGGGTATGAGAGTATCATCCAAGGGATCCACGCGATCATCAAAAATAAGCAGTTAAAAAGAAAATACTTTTGGGGATCCTTCAAAAAACTATATTCCTGCTGCTTTAAGAACTGCTTTCCAATACCTTCAGAAAAAGCATTAAACAGCGCGATAATTAAACCAACAACTACGCATGATAAAGCAAAATGGAGTATGTAATTAGCTGCCGTTTTGGTACCTGTATAAAAGAGCATGCTTCCCGCTCTGAAAAAAGATAAAACCAAAATCGCAACTATCTCAGGAACAGTAAATCTGACTGCTTTTGTAACCAGAGCCTTTATTTTATCCATTATTAATCTCATCGAGATAGAATTTATCAGAGCTCTTATCACCAGTAAGATGAATATAGCTAATTCCAAAATCCTTAGCGCCCTTAACATCCGAACTTAAGGTGTCACCTATCATTACTGCGCCTTCTTTGCTGAGACCATACTTCTCAAAAAGAGCTTCGTAAAATGCTGACTCTGGCTTCATGCAGCCGATATCGCTGCTTAATAATATTCCATCGACCTTCGATTCCATATCAAACATAGTTATCTCAGGCCAGGTATATGAGCGCTGAGCATTACTTAAGATAAATGTCTTCTTGCCGTTGTCGTGAAGAGTCTTAAGATATTCCTCCACGCCTTCGTAAAGCTTAATATATTCTCTTGTACTTGCTCGAAAGGCATATGCAACTTCATACAAAACATCATCAGCAAGCACGCCATTTCCATACTTATCAAGAATGTCTCTGTAGACATCAATAATGTCCACTTCCGGATACTTAAATCCACGTTTTTTTGTTATGATTCTTCGATACTCTTTATCCATAGCAAAAAACTCATCCATAAAAGTCTTGCTGTCAGGATGCTTAATGTTTTTGGAATCTAAAACCGCGAGCCACTTGTCCCAGTATTCAATAGACTTCTCATCATTAAACGAGTCGAGAAGTGTGCCGTAGTAGTCAAAAATATATGTATCGTAACTAAGATTCATATTCTCCGCCTGAATTAAGTTAATCCATTCCTATTCTCTTTTGATATCAACTCTATTATATATTCATCAAGGACTATATAAAATTACATTATTACTACGCTATGGGTTCTTAAATGGTCGCACTGCCTCCTGCCCAATAACCTTCTTATACACTTCTTTATATGATTCGTACTTTGTTCTTCTAGCAGGTTTTCCAACAACGATTCCGTTAATTACACCAATAATACCCTGCGCCACAAGATTTCTTAAAGTCCATGCCACCTGGTATTCACTCGGGTCATCTCATCGTCGTCATCGTAGTAGTATGGCGCCTTACAAATTGAGAGTTTATCTACTGGCTCAAACAAGGTCTTACGAATTGATTCTATCTCGTAGTCATCAATCTTTCCATAGTATGAGATCAAACCTGCTTTATACATCATGAGATGGTTGACGGTAGTGTCGGAATATCCCGTAAAAATCTTTGGATTATTTCTTATTACATCAAAATCAATATATGGTAGCAAACGAATAGTATCGTCACCACCGATAGCATTAAAAACAGCCTTTATAGAAGCATCACGAAAGGCATCCATAAGATCCTTTGCTCTTGCTTCAGGGTGCATATCATATCCTCCACCCATATATTCTACATTATAGAAATTCCGTCTTGATGGACATGGTAATACAAATAGAACAAATTAAAAGGAGGATCATCGTGATCCTCCATGAATGTTTAAGCAATAATATCTGTCCAGTCTTGAATTCTTGGTAGACTTGGTAGATATGGCTTAAGAAAATCTGGTGTTATCAAATCATAAAAATAATCCATCGTTAGTTTCTCCTTTCTTTTGTATTTATTACAATTTTTTGTTTTTTAATTAGCAGAAGCACATAGCAATTGCTGCAATTGCAGGAATAGCCATTGCTGCGATATAAGCGCCACCAACTACGACTGTAACCATATTATTAATCTCCTTTCGTTTATTTTGTTGAAAATCTTATTATTACTGATTTACCTTGGCTGACTTTGCTTTGCTTACATATGTAGCAGCTAAGCAAGTTAATGCGATACCAAGGAAAAAGCAAATCTTATCGATTGAGCTCTCCAGGTTAGGCATAAGACCTGTTACCAGAGATACAGCGAATAATACGAGTGCTGCACAAGACATTGCGATACTAATCTTTTCTTCTTTTGTTCTTTTCATTTTTGTTTCCTCCAAAATGTTTTGTTTTTGTTTGATGATGCAAGTATAGAAAAGTGAGCGTTGTAGAAGCGTTGGTCATCGATTTTAAGAGCATATTCTCCGCAGTCCTCGGAGCAAAGCTCCTGCGTATGTCTACGAATATGCTCTTAAAATCTCATACTCTTAATTTTTTATGTCATTACCAGTGTTGGAGTAATTCCTGAACTCGGGTTAGTAGTCCTCAAGGACTTGTCTTCAGATAATACTGTATCCGATAAGACTACTTCGTTAATCCATAACGCGAGTGATATCTTGACCGTAGTTGCAGACGCCATCATGCCACGTAAGTCTGAGTGGGGAAAAATCAAAGCAACATAGTGCTACATACAGATATAAAACAAGCAAAATTAAAGGGGCTATACGTTTTTCACAGCCCCTTTTATGGTAAACGGTAAACCATAGGTACCTCGAATGGTAGCTTGAAGAATGAGAAGATTAAAAAGTGTGAAAGGTTGAATTCGTGTATCAACTTTTTGCACGTTTCACATTTTTTCACCAGGAGGTTACCATGGACGTTAAAACAGA
>JAZRYF010000034.1:0-24579 GCA_045600625.1 Saccharofermentans sp. | reverse complement strand
AGTAGTAACAGCTGGAGTACCAATTCTTACACCAGAAGTGATAAATGGCTTCTCTGGATCGAATGGAATTGTGTTCTTGTTAGCAGTGATATTGCAGTCATCAAGACGAAGCTGTAGTTCCTTACCTGTGATACCAGTACCACGGAGATCGATAAGCATCAAGTGATTATCTGTACCACCAGAAACGAGGTTTACGTTACGAGCAAGAAGTGCATCAGCCATAGCCTTGGCATTCTTAACAATCTGATTAGCATAATCTCTGAACTCAGGAGACAATGCTTCCTTAAATGCTATAGCCTTAGCTGCAATGATGTGCATCAAAGGACCACCCTGCTGTCCTGGGAATACTGCAGAATTAATCTTCTTAGCAAGAGCCTCGTCGTTGCACATGATGATACCACCACGTGTACCTCTCAAAGTCTTGTGAGTCGTTGTTGTTGTAATATCAGCTACTGGAACTGGATTTGGGTGAAGACCAGCAGCAACAAGACCTGCGATATGAGCCATATCAACGAAGAGATATGCACCAACCTCATCAGCGATTTCTCTGAACTTGTTGAAATCGATAATTCTAGGATAAGCAGAAGCACCAGCAACGATAACCTTAGGCTTTACTTCCAAAGCACGCTGTCTTACTTCCTCATAATCGAGAACACCAGTCTCCTTATTCACCTGATAGAACTCAGAATTGTAGATTCTACCAGAAACATTAAGCTTCATACCGTGTGTAAGATGACCACCATGAGAGAGGTCCATACCAAGAATTGTGTCACCTGGCTCGAGGATAGCATAATAAACAGCTGTGTTAGCCTGAGCACCAGAGTGTGGCTGTACATTAACGTACTGAGCACCAAAAAGTTGCTTTGCTCTGTCGATAGCGAGCTGCTCAACGATATCTACGTACTCACAGCCGCCGTAGTATCTCTTTCCTGGATAGCCCTCAGCATACTTGTTAGTGAGAACTGAACCTGCAGCCTCCATAACAGCCTCAGATACGATGTTCTCAGAAGCAATAAGCTCAATCTTATCTCTCTGTCTTCCGAGCTCATCCATAATTGCTGAATAGATCTCTGGATCCTGTGCTTTAATCTTGTCGTACATATTAGTACCTCCAAAAAATTAATTACTTATACATAATGCGCTTCGACGTTACTCGGACGAAATACTACGAAATCATCCGGCATCATCTCAACTTCATTAATATCCCAGTCATCAGGCTGCCTTTGCAAACATGAGTCGCAGTCACAGTCGATAACTGAAAAATAATTACCACCAAAGTACGCATAATTCGTAAACTGTCTTGAATAACCAGTAAAACCATATGCATTGTAGTAAACCATATGACAGCTAACAGCTCTTTGCTCTACTAAGCGGTAAGCCATCACAATTGACCATTCAGAATCTAATGATCTGGCACAATGACACTCATGTGTCTCACTGTTAACAACTTCAAACTGTCCAGGTCTTTGCAGCGTTGAAATAACACGACTTGTAGGCCATCTTCCACAGTTTGTTCTGTTCAATACAGTTACAGCGACAAGAACCTTATCAGTGATATTGTCCATGTCATCTGCTCCCTCGCCTTCGATTACTCTGGCAAAGAAGATAAAATCGTAAGTAGAAAGACCACAAGCGTATGCTTTAACTTCAGAAGGCATATAATAACGCTCTTCATCTGTAGCATTTACCCACATTAGCTCCCACTTCTCATAACGGGATGCCGCATATGCTGGCTCAGCAATTGTAAATACAACTATCAAAGCCAGAATAACTGCTACAATTCGATTAAATATACTATTTTTACTACTTAACAAAAACACACCAAATTTTACACTTGATTAATTGTTAACGCAAATAATCAAATCAAAAAATGAATAATTAAACTTATTAAAACTGTAAGTATTATTACTGATAACGATGAAAGCCACATATGATCCTTCATAAATTGAACAAAAGACAATACAAACATAGCTATAAAAGATACTAGTAGTATTATTAATGGATAAAATGCTATAAATGATCCTCCACTAGCAATAAAGAAAATTATTAAAGCAGCAATTGCTAAAGGAATAACAGTAAGTAAAGCAGAAATAATGACCTTATGTTTCATATCTGTATGCATATTACTTTCCCTCCACTACTTCTTCTGCTTCTGGTGTTCCCTGACTAATCAATCCAGAAAGAGAATTAATAAATTCATCATTATCAAAGAAATCATTATGTCCAATACCATCAAAAGTCAAAAAGTCAGTAATATTATTTGTAAAACAAGTAAACAGCATACGTGAAGACTCAATCGGAATTACCTCATCAGAGGTTGAAGCAAAAATTGTAACAGGACATCTTACTGCAGAAGCATACTTATAAGAATCCATGTTAAAAGAAACAAGAAGTCTTAATGGACCGTGGAAAATATCTAAATAATTATTGTACAAATCGTAAGTATTTGCATATGGAGCTATTAAAATTACTCGATCGATTGATGTATCAACAGAAGCAAGGAAAGTTGCTACTCCTGTTCCCATTGAATAACCCATTACAGTTAATGATTCAGTAGTATCGAGTCCTTGAACATAGTTGTACGCATCATCAGCAAAAATTCTAATATTATCATCAGTGCAAACACCTTCAGTATACCCATATCCAGGATAGTCAATAAAAACAAAATCTGTATTAGTATGTAAAAAGCTTAATCTCTCGTCATTAAGAATATTAAGCACCGTAGTAGCCGAATCTTCGCCATTACCACCAAAATAGAGAATTACAGGTCTCTTTTCTCCATCTTTGGCATTTGATGCCGGAATTCTAAATCCATATAATCCATCGTAGTTTATTTCTTCAACATGCATGGTGCTCAAGCTGGCTATAGATTCTTCATTTACATGAGGACGCAGCATAATTTTAGAACCAAGCTGATAGATTGTAGCAGACATAATAATAATCACTGCTAGAATTCCAACTATGATAAATACAGGAATTCTAACCTTTGAAGGCTTACCTTCCAGAACTAGATTTGCTATAAATGCAAGTACAAAAACAATCAAAGAACTGATTATCAGGAACACTGCTATTCCCCTGATACTGCTTGATAAAAGCATAATTAAAAAAGATCCGAGAAATGCTGCTATTACTGCAGTAATTAATGATAATTTAACTCTCTTTGAAAAAGTCATAATAAACTCCATTAGCAAAATTTAATATTAATTATATAATTGTTATATGGTTAATACAAAAAGAAGAAAAAAAGTAAAACTCAATAACAAAGGTAAAGTGGCTCTTGGCGTTTTCGTTATTTTTATAATTTTGCTTGTAGTCTTAGTCGTAAGCCTTTCGAGGTGCTCACGAGAGGAACCTTCAAGAATAAATTCCATAGAGTCTTATACGGAGACAGTAGCCCCTACAGATACTCCTACTCCAACGCCTACTCCTCTGCCACATGTTAATGCTATTGGCAATCTCTATAGCAGTGAGGCAATTTTGATTGACGTTGAGACTGGATGCGAGCTTGATTCAGTAAATGCAGATACTATTTCTTATCCGGCGTCGCTAACAAAGATGATGACTTTGTTGCTCGCATGTGAGAATATCACTGACTTTGATGCTTCTTATACTATTCCAGATGAAGTTTATAATGCAATTTATGGAATGGATTTATCCACTGCAGGATATGAGACTGGCGAGACAGTGACAATGGATGACCTGCTCTATGGCTGTATGCTTCGTTCAGGAGCAGAATGCTGCTTAAGTATTGCTTATACTATTGCTGGGACAGAATCTGATTTTGTAGCTATGATGAACCAGCGAGCAGCTGAGATTGGAATGACAAACACCAATTTTATGAACTGTACAGGTGCACATAACGATAATCATTATTCAACAGTACGCGATATGTCCACTTTGTTAAGGGAAGCTCTTAACAACCCTAAGTTCAGAGAAGTATTCTCCACTAATGCTTATACATCATCCTCTACTATCTATCACCCGGGTGGACTAAGCTTAGTATCAACATTTTCAAATACTGTCTACACTATGGAAATTGATGGTGGCGAACTTATTGGAGGTAAGACAGGATATACTTCTAATGCAGGTCAGTGTCTTGCTTCACTTGCTCGAATTTACGACAGAGAATATATCTTCGTTACTTTTGGAGCTGTTAATGAGACCGGCGAATCAGCGGGAACCAGACACTTACATACAGCGGATGCGTTAAGTACATATCAGGCTTTGGCTAGTTATCTTGCTGTAAATCCTTTTAGTTAGGACTAAATCTCTCCGCCAGATCATCAAATCTGTCAGAAATTGAATCACCAAAATACTGTAATGCATCGCCGGTTAAATCGCCGGCGATATTATTTGAATTAAAAGTATTAATTACTTCTCCAGTAGAAGCACTATAGATTATCACCCTGCAGGATTCATCTGTACTACCTTCAATCGCACCATAAATCTCGCCAATAGCAAATAACTTACCTGACAAAGTAAACAGCTCTGCTTCTGATGTGGTATCAGTTGCAGTTACATAGAATTCAGAATAATTCTGATTATGAGAAATAGAGACAATATTTCCTGTAACCAGCTCAGATAAAATATTCTCATCACACTGAGTAGAAGCATTCCTAAGAACTTCCTCTCTTACTTCAGGTGTCATAACTACAGATACTGAACCATCACTATTCTGATTTATTTGAGCAACGCCATTAGAAGAATTGATAATTTGATTTAGCTGTTCCTGAGAAATAAAAGAACTAAAACTTGACGGAATACTAATGGAGTACATTACATCGCCATTCTCATTATAAAAAGTCTCAGTAACAGGTAAAGGAATCAAATCCGAAGTGGACTTAAGACCTTTACTAACCAGAAAATTATCTATTTGAGGCTTAAAAAATACAAAAGCTGCAATTAAAACTACAACTATCAAAATAAACCTGAATAAATTTTTAAAAAACTTCATAATAATCAGATTCGAATTACTTCGAGATCAACATTTACGCCTTCTTCAACCATAGCAGCTATATCAAGATTCTTCTCGGCTTCAATGATATCTTCTGGCTTAGGATGAGTCTTAGGATGCTTAGCAACAAATACAGTACAGCAATCTTCATATGGAAGAATAGATGTCTCAAAAGCACCAATCTTACGGGATAAATCACATGTTGCTTCCTTATCAATACCAATAAGGGGTCTAAATACAGGCATCTTGGCTACCTCATTAGTGATATTAATTGCCTCTAATGTCTGGCTTGCAACCTGACCTAAGCTCTCACCTGTAATAAGACACTTACAGCCGCTTTGCTGTGCAAGTTTTTCAGCTATCTGCATCATTACACGACGCATAACAATTGTAAGCATATCATGAGGTGAATTCTTAACCATATCAAGCTGAATCTTAGTGAAGTTAACTACATAGAGATTCATTCTTCCTGAAAAACCTGAAACAATTTTTGCCAGGTCGATTACCTTCTGCTTTGCCTGCTCAGATGTATAAGGGAAAGAATGGAAATATACAGCATCAAGCTGCATACCTCGAGAAGCCATCATGTAACCAGCTACAGGAGAGTCAATACCTCCTGAGAGTAAAAGCATTCCCTTACCAGCAGTACCAACAGGAAGACCTCGGTGTCCCATCATCTTACCAGCATATACGTAATTCTCTTCTCTTACCTCAACATACAAAGTAAAGTCAGGATTATGGACATCTACAGTAAGATTAGAAAAATTATCTAATACATTGCCGCCAACTTCTTCACAAATCTGAGGAGAATTAAGAGGGAATCGCTTATTACCACGCTTACACTCTACCTTAAAAGTCTTATATTCAGGATTACGCTCAAGTGTATGTGTAACATATTCAATAGCATGCTTAATGATTGAATCCATATCACCTTCAAAGCGCCATGCTAAGCTACAGGAAACGATACCAAATACCTGAGTAACTGCCTTCATAATTTCTAAGGCTTTATCATCATCTTCAAAGTACTTGTTACCTTCTTCCTTAGCAGCAATCCAGATTCTACTCTGGCTTTGAGTAATTGAAAGCTTGCCAAAAGACTTAAGTCTGTATCTTAAATTATTCTTAAGCTGATCCTCAAAACGGCCTCTATTCAGGCCCTTAAGAGCAATCTCACCCATTCTTGCCAGGATAACTTTCTGTGCCATATTATCTCACCTTAACTTCATATAACTTATATATCTCATCGATAACTTCAACGAATCGCTTCGCTTCATCTAACGTATTATATCTCGAAAATGATAGTCTCACACTATTAGAGGATATCTTACGATCAATACCCATATTCTCCAACACATAGCTTGTCTTCTTAGACTTAGAAGAACAGGCAGATACTGTAGAGATATAAACTTCATACATCTCAAGACAATGAAGCATTGTCTCAGACTGGAAGTTCTTAAATGCAACATTAAGTACAAATGGAAGACCATCAGCAGGAGAGTTAATTACTGCCTCTCTTTTTAATAGCTCTTCTCTTAAATATTCATTAATTGAAGAAGCAGATTTATAAGCCGCTTCTCTATTTTCTTCAGCAGTCTTCATAGCAACTGCCATAGAATCAGCAAGTGGTAAACTCTGTGTTCCAGATCTCATACCGTTTTGCTGTCCACCGCCAATAATTAAAGGACTAACCTTAACATTCTTACGTATAAAAGCTAAGCCTACACCCTTAATACCATGGATTTTATGAGCAGAAAATGATGCCATATCAATTCCAAGCAACTTTACATTAATTGGTAACTTACCTAATGACTGAACACAATCAAGATAAATACAAGCTCTTGGGCACTTGGACTTCTTAAGCTTTACAATATCTTCGATTGGCAGAATTGATCCAGTCTCGTTATTAACATGAGTAAAACACATTAACGCAACATCATCGCTTAGATTTTCTTCAAGTACATCAAGCTTAGGCTTACCAGATTTATCTACCGGAATATAGATAACCTTATATCCCATTTTTTCAAGCAAAGCTAATGATTCAAGAGAGCATTTATGCTCAGTTCTTGTTGAAATAATAGTCTTACCAGCGCGAGGATTAGATGCCATATAGCCTTCGATTATCATATTCGCAGACTCGGTGCCGCATGATGTAAAGTAAACTTCATCAGATGATGCACCTATAACAGAAGCACATATCTTAAGTGCATCAGAATAGCAGTTAGAAGCCTTGGTGCCCATATTATGCAAAGAACCAGGGTTACCCCAGCAATCACCAGTTAAATCGCAATTTAAGGCATTAATTACCTCATCACAAGGCTTAGTTGTCGCACTATTATCAAAATAAATCATATTGCTTTCCAAAAAATACTGCCGACCGGAATAACTCCGACCGGCAGTTAATAAAATAAGTTAATAAGAAAAATTAATTAGCAAAGACCAGCCTGCTTAGCTACTTCCTCTGCAAAGTTATCTTCCTTCTTCTCAATACCCTCACCAAGACCATAACGTGTGAATCTAACAACAGAAATCTCTGTGCCCATAGCCTTAGCCTCGGAAGCGATATACTGCTCGATTGTCATAGAATCATCACGAACATACTCCTGAGCATTCAATACGTTAAGCTTGTAGAAGTTCTTGATCTGACCAGGAACGATTCTTGTAGCAATAATCTGCTCTGGCTTACCCTCTTCGAGAGCCTTATTTGTGATGATTGCTGTCTCCTTGTCAATCTCTTCCTGTGGAACTTCACTCTCAGATACCCATGATGGGTTAGAAGCTGCAATCTGCATACCAATGTTCTTAGCCATAGCCTTGAAAGCATCAGTACCGATAACGGAATCATCAGCAACTGCGAACTCAACGAGTACGCCAACCTTACCACCCATGTGGATGTAAGATGTAACTGCACCATTTCCTGTTACCTCATAAAGAGCAACTCTTCTAACAGAGATATTCTCAGAAATATCAGCGATAGCTTCCTTTGTGAAAAGAGCAACGTCCTTAGAAGCATCATTGTACATAGCAGAAGCCTTCAAAGCCTCAACATCAGTTGGCTTTACTGCCATAATCTGATTCTTAATCTCACCAACGAAAGCCTTGAACTTATCTGTAGCAGCAGCGAAGTCAGTCTCAACGTTAACCTCAACAATTGCACCAATCTTCTGATCATCAGAAATGATAGAATCAACGATACCCTCAGCAGCTACACGAGAGGACTTCTTCTCAGCCTTAGCCATACCCTTCTCACGGAGCCAAGCCTTTGCCTTCTCAAGATCACCGTCAGACTCAGCAAGAGCTCTCTTACAATCCATGATACCGCAGTTTGTGAGCTCACGGAGCTCCTTAACCTGTTGTGCTGTAATAGCCATGATATTATCTCCTTAAGTAATTTATTTAAAACTAAAGTTAGAATTAGAATTAAGCCTCAACAGCCTCTTCGTCTGCCTCAGCCTTAGCCTCTGCCTCAGCGTCGATAACGCCAGCATCCTCACCCTGGTTAGCCTCGATAACAGCATCAGCCATCTTAGCAGCGATGAGCTTAACAGCTCTAATAGCGTCATCGTTACCTGGGATTACATAATCAATCTCATCTGGATCGCAGTTTGTATCAACGATAGCAACTACTGGGATACCAAGTCTCTTAGCCTCAGATACTGCGAGGTGCTCCTTCTTTGTATCTACTACGAAGAGAGCAGCTGGGAGACGATCCATACCTACGATACCACCGAGGTTCAAATCGAGCTTAGCCATCTCGAGCTTGAGCTTTGCAACTTCCTTCTTAGGAAGAAGATCAAAGTAACCATTCTGCTCCATATCACGGAGTTCGAGAAGTCTAGCAACTCTTGTCTTAATTGTTCTGAAGTTTGTAAGTGTACCACCGAGCCAACGGTTGTTTACATAGTACATACCACAACGCTCTGCTTCTTCCTTGATGGAATCCTGAGCCTGCTTCTTTGTACCAACGAAGAGAATATCGCCCTTAGTAGCGAGCTCCTTCATTGCATCGTAAGCCTCGTCAACCTTCTTTACTGTCTTCTGTAAGTCGATGATGTGGATTGTGTTACGCTCTGTAAAGATGTACTCCTTCATCTTAGGGTTCCATCTTCTTGTCTGGTGTCCAAAGTGAACGCCTGCCTCGAGCAACTGCTTCATTAAAATAACTGGCATAAAATTTTCCTCCTTGTTTTTCTTCCGTAGGACCCATACTAACTTTGTTAGCACAAGAATTTTTCGTCCCACGTGATTTTTATGCCCGAGTATATTAACAAAAGGATTAAAAGCAAGCAAGCATTTTTTCTGGTTTTGCTTTATATTATTAATCAAATAGTATTTTGTGGAGCAATTATATGTCATTAACTACATTCCAAACAGAGTTTCTTAACAATCTGCTCTCTATTGCATCTGTTGGTGGAGATGCATCTGATGAGGCCCCTTATGGGCGTAAGCCTCTGGAAGCACTTGAATATTTCTTAGATGAAGCAAAAAAAGCTGGATTTACCACGGGTATTCTTGATAACAGAGTAGGATTTGTTGAGATTGGCTCTGGAGAGAAACTAATCGGAATTGTATGTCATTTAGATGTAGTTCCTGAAGGAGATGGCTGGAAAGTCCCACCTTTCGAGCTTACAGAGCTAGATGGAAAGCTCTATGGCAGAGGTATTGTTGATGATAAAGGCCCTGCCGCGGCTAGTTTCTTTGCTTTGAAAGATATATTAGAAAACAACTTGCTTCCTGAGAATACACGAGTTCGTCTTATTCTCGGAACCGATGAAGAGAGAACTTGCTCTTGTGTCGAATACTATGCAGAACATGGAGAAATTCCATCTTTTTCTATTACACCAGATGCAGAATACCCTGCTATTTACTGTGAGAAAGGCATCTTGCACCTTAAGATAAAAGGCGATGGACTTAGAGATATCGAAGCTTGCGGTGGTAGTGCTGCAAATATGGTTCCTGCCAAAGCTTCTTTCGAAGGGTTTGATTTCAAAATAGAAACTGCAGGAAAGACAGCGCACGGTTCAAGACCTGAGCTTGGAATTAATGCTATTAGTCTGCTTATAAACGAACTTAAGAATAAAAATATAAACCTTAATAAAATTCCAGTTCTTAATTACCTGGATGAATTTAATGCATCTGACTTTACAGGATGTGTAATCGGAGATGAATCTGGCGAGCTAACATATAATCCAGGTATTTTGAAGATTGATGACGACGAACAGTCTGTTGTTATCGACTTCCGTGTCCCATATACATACGATTTGGAAGACGTAATAAAAAATGTCGCCCAGTCTGCAACAATCTACGGTCTTGAAGTTGAAGTCGTATCAGCTATGGATTCAATTTATAAGGATAAAGATTCTGAAGAAATTAAGTGCCTTACTGACATATGGGAGAAGCATATGGATAAGTTCTCTGGATTTAAGGATGAATATCGTGAAGAGTATTCTCAACCACTTGCTATTGGTGGCGGAACATATGCACGACATTTACCAAATACTGTCGCATTCGGGGTTCAGGCTCCTTGGCAGGTTGATCAGTGTCATCAGGCTAATGAAAGAGTCGAAGAAAGTGATTTTCTAGAGTGGATTGAGATTATTAAGGAAACGATATTAAAACTTGCATAAAGAAAAAAGGTTGCCTCGATTGAGACAACCTTTTCTTTACTCTATTAACAGGAAGAGATTAAGACTTTGGAGGCTTAACCTTATCCTCTACATCCTTAAGAAGTCTGTTTGCAGCGTCTTCAACGGACATAGCACCAAGCTTACCTTCAAATCTGGACTCGAGAGTAACAGTACCATTCTCCATCTCCTGATCACCGATAACCATTGTGTAGATAACCTTGTTAACGGCTGCCTCACGAATCTTCTTACCGAGCTTTTCAGAACGATCATCAACCTCAACTCTGAGTCCCTTCTTACGAAGTTCATCACGAACCTTAAATGCGTAATCCATATGAGCATCAGAGATAGGAAGAATTCTAGCCTGCTCATAAGCCATCCAAAGTGGAAGACATCCAGCATACTTCTCAATTAAGTAAGCAAGTGTTCTCTCATAGCAGCCAAGAGATGTTCTATGGAGAATATAAGGAGTCTTCTTCTGACCATCAGCATCGATATATTCCATACCATAGCTTGCAGCAAGGAGCATATCAATCTGGATAGTTACAAGTGTATCTTCCTTACCATAAACATTCTTGTACTGGATATCGAGCTTAGGTCCATAGAAAGCAGCCTCATCAATACCAACTGTATACTCAACGCCCAAGTCATTAAGAATCTTCTCCATTGTAGACTGAGCTGTCTCCCACTGCTCCTTAGTACCCTCATACTTATTCTTAGGGTTTGCTGGATCCCACTGAGAGAATCTGAAAGTACAATCCTCAAGAAGACCAACAGTATCAAGGCAATACTTAGCCAAATCTAGGCACTCACGGAACTCTTCCTCGAGCTGATCTGGACGAACAATATAGTGACCCTCAGAAATAGTAAACTGACGAACACGGATAAGACCATGCATCTCACCAGAATCCTCGTTACGGAAAAGTGTTGATGTCTCTGTAAGTCGCATTGGAAGATCGCGGTAACTTCTCTGTCTATTGAGGAATACTTGATACTGGAAAGGACAAGTCATAGGACGAAGAGCAAAGCACTCCTTAGTAAGATCGTCCTGATCTGCCTTATCACCCATTACGAACATTCCATCACGATAGTGATCCCAGTGACCAGAAATCTTATAAAGCTCTCTCTTTGCCATCAAAGGAGTCTTTGTAAGCATACAGCCACGTGAAGCTTCCAAGTCCTCAATCCAACGCTGCAAAATCTGAACAACCTTAGCGCCCTTAGGAAGAAGGATTGGTAACCCTTGACCAATGTAGTCGACAGTTGTGAAATACTCGAGTTCGCGACCAAGCTTATTGTGGTCACGCTTCTTAGCTTCTTCCATACGATCCAAGTGTTCCTTAAGCATTGCCTTATCAGGATAACTTGTACCATAAATTCTCTGGAGCATCTTATTCTTTGAGTCACCTCTCCAGTAAGCACCAGCAATTGAAGTAAGCTTAAAAGCCTTAATCTCACCAGTCTTTTCTACATGAGGTCCCTTACAAAGATCTGTAAAATCACCCTGCTTGTAAAAAGAAATTGTAGCTTCATCTGGAAGATCATCAATTAAAGCAACCTTATAAATCTCGCCTTGATCTTCCATAAACTTACGAGCTTCTTCTCTAGGGAGCTCATAATATTCAAGAGTAATATTCTCTTTGACGATTTTCTTCATCTCGTCTTCAATCTTCTTTAAATCCTCAGCTGTAAAAGGCTCTTCTCTATCGAAATCATAGTAAAAACCATCATCGATAGCCGGACCGATTGCAAGCTTGGTCTCAGGCCATAGTCTCTTTACTGCCTGGGCCAAAATATGGCTGGTAGTATGACGAAACTTAAGTCTGTCTTCTGCGTTGTTAAAATCTACCATCTTCGCGTCCTCCCGCTTCAAAATTTGTTTTTTGGGGCAAAAAAATACACCCCGGTTCATTAACCTTGGGATGCATGCTTGCACGGTTCCACCCAATTTGCACATCGTCTCTATCGAATGATATGCCACTCAATTCAAGTCTTAACGCGACTAATACGGCTCAGGTTAGTTCATATAGATTGTACCCTGGCAGCTCAAGGGTTGTATGCAAATGCCGCTAATCTATCGGGGCTTTCAGCGCGTCACCCCAACTCTCTGAAGACGCATAACAAGAACACTTGTCCCTATCAAAGCTTTTGTGTATTGAAGTTTACTATTATTAATTCTTGTTATCAAGGCTAAATTCAACAAATTCGCCTGTTGTAGGATGATTGAAACCTAAATAATAAGATTCAAGCGCGATTCCATTATTAGATTTGGGTCCACCATATTTTGTATCACCTAAAAGAGGATGTCCGATATGGGCAAACTGAGACCTAATCTGGTGACTTCTGCCTGTTAGAAGATGAACATCAACAAGCGTATTCTCCCCGCTTTTATTTATAACACTATACTCAAGCTCACATCTCTTGGAATTAGGAACTTCTCTGTCAAATACCTTAACTTTGTTGGCACGCTCGTCTTTTACAAGATAATTAACCAGACGACCTTTACTTTGTGAGAGACTACCTTTAACAGTAGCATGGTATCTCTTGATAAGTCTTCCCTGTCTTATCTGCTCGGAGATACGAGAAGCGCACTTACTTGTCTTGGCAAAAACCATTACTCCGGAGACATTACGATCTAATCTATGAAGAAGTCCGAGGTAAACATTGCCTGGCTTATTGTACTTAACCTTAATATAGTCCTTAAGGTAAGTAAGCATATCAGGACTATCAGAGCCATCGCCCTGAGACAGGTAGCCTGAAGGTTTTATTGCAACAAGTATGTGATTATCTTCGAAAATTACGCGCGGGGTGTCCATCTGGCAGCCTGACCACAAGGTAAATTTATACCCATTTTAGAAACTGGAAGTCCTAACTCATCGCAAACAGCTTTTCCACCATGCTTGGAACCACATGTAAGGTTCAAAACATTACCTACAGCTGAAGAGCCCAGTTCAGTAGCGTACGAACTAATAATTACAAACAAAGGATTATCAGAAAGCAAAAGCGAAGTTCTCTCTACAAATTCATAAAGTGACTTCTCAATCTCCCACAATTCACCAGTTGGACCTCTTCCATACTTAGGAGGATCCATAATAATTCCATCGTACTTACGACCACGGCGTATCTCACGTTCTACAAACTTACGGCAGTCCTCGTTAATAAATCTGATATATGAATCTTCAAGACCTGAAAGTTCAACATTTTCTTTTGCACGCTGAATCATACCCTTGGAAGAATCAACATGAACAACTTCAGCTGCTCCGTGACAGGCAGCTGCACATGTAGCAGCACCTGTATAAGCAAAAAGATTCAGGATTTTTATATCGTCTCTACCACCTGCAACCGCATCGGAGATAAGTTTTCCTGCAAAATCCCAATTGGAAGCCTGCTCAGGAAATAATCCGGTGTGCTTGAAAGAAGTAGGTTCAATAATAAACTCGAGATGTTTGCCAAGAGAATCATAGCCAATATTCCACTTAGATGGCATAGACTTAAGCTTCTGCCAGGAACCACCACCAGTAGAACTTCTGTTATAAGCAGCATTAGGAGCCTCAATATCATTCCAGCTAACTTCTTTTCCATTACAAAAAACAGGCCAGATAGCCTGAGGATCTGGGCGACGTAAATATACGTCGCCCCATCTCTCATACTTATCCTGGCCACCGGCATAAAGAATTTCATAATCTTTCCAACCGTTAGCTAAAAACAAAATAAATATCTCCTATTAGTTAGTAACTGTAATATCTTCAGATGCTACAATTCCACCATCATAATATACGTTAACTGTATAAGTACCTGGCTGGTATGTCTGACCCGAGAAGTCACAGTTTGCAACAGAATGAGCATCAACGATTACATCAATTGTCTGAACAACGTTGCCATTCTTAACTAGTTCAGCTGTAAATGGAAGATATATCAATCTGTCAAAATAAACAACGAATTGAATTGCAACAGGAGCAGAAATAGATGGACGTTCTAATGGATTGCCCATTACAGGATCATAAAAAACTCCCGCAACTACACATTCATCGAAGAATTCCTGATTAAATGTTGTAGGCATTCCATTCTCATCGATATATGCAATATGTGAGTAAGCTTCAAAGAAAATCGCATAATAGTCAGGTGAATCAATAACTTCCCACTTAGATTCGTTTCTCTTAAGCGTATAAGTCACTTCTACATTATCTGTATCAGCATCATCAATAAAAGCTGCAACTTCATCTTCTGTGCCTGCAGGAATGTTATCAAGAATTCGAACATTCTCGAAAGTTACATCAATAGTTACCTTATCACGAGATTTGTTCATGTGAACATCTTCATCGATAGTATAAGTAACATCTGAAAAACTATCCAATGCGAGTTCAAGCTGATTCTCATCTAAAGCACTTACATCAACAAAGGATGTAGGATCACTTATAAAATCAGCAAGAACACTGTCTAAAGAAGAAATCGCCTTACCACTGGCAATTCCTTCCAAAAAATCGGAACATCCTGTTGCTGTAAAAATTACAGCAACAGACATAACGATTGAAATAAACTTCTTAAGATTCTTCATAATTAATAGTCAATAACGTTACATGTGGAATCAGCAAGAACGATACCATTGTTATCCATAATAACGATTCTGTAGTTACCTACTGGCATACCATAAGAAGAAGATCCACCTGGTACATCCTCAGCATAGCAATAAGTCTCGATATAACTACCCGTCATTGATACATAGATATCCTCGGAACCCTCAATAATGCGATTACCATTGTAGTATACATCATAGTGGAGATCCCAGTTAGGAGCTTCCTGAGCACCCTCTTCAGTTGTCCAGATATCAAGTTCAACCATAGAATTCCATGAAGAATAATATGTATCATCACCACTGTCTGTGTAATACCAATGAATGTAGTCGATTAAATCATCATAGTTAGCAAATGGAAGATCTGTATCAAGGATATCACCCATAATATCATCAAGAACATCCTCGATATTTGTTACATACCACTTGTCCTTCTTGCCAAGTTCAAACTCAACAGTTGTAGTAATTTCAATTGTATCTACATCCTCGAGCAAATCAATAAGTTCATCCATGTCTTCTGGATCCTCATCGAGAGCTTCCTCATAATCAGGGATAGTGATTGTGTACTCGATCTCACCTTCCCCTTTCTTAGTAGAACAATTCTTAGAACCAGCCTCAAATGTAGCATTCTCAAGTACAGCTACGAGAAACTCACTATCAAGAGCATAATCAGCGAGAATCTCAAGTGCGTCGTCTTCATCATCAGTTAATTCAGCAATATCATCTGCATCACAGGAAAGAACAGCATCAATAAAATCATCACCTACTGCCAAGCATTCCTTATTTGCCTTGTCGAACAAAGAACAACCAGCCATGGAAGCCATTGCCATTGAAGCAACAAGGATTGTAGAAATAACCTTTTTCTTCATTTTCCATCCTCCATAAATAAATATTGTTCGATTATACACTAAACATCGTATTTTTAATATATAATGGTTAAGCGACAAAATTATGGGGGCAATTCCATTATGGCAAACATTCCACATATATTAATTTGCGACGACGATCAGATTGTTCATGAATCGTTAAGTCTATACTTTGATAACGAGCATTACACGCATGCAGATGCTTATGATGGCAAGGAATCTATTGAATTGGCTTTATCAGAAAAGCCTGATTTAATACTCTTAGATGTTATGATGCCTGAGATGAATGGTATGGATGTTTGTAAGGAATTACGTAAAACTATCTCAACTCCGATTATTATTCTCACTGCAAAGGGTGAAGAGATTGATCGTGTTTTAGGCTTGGAACTTGGTGCTGACGATTATATTGTAAAGCCATTCTCACCTAGAGAAGTTGTTGCCAGAATTAAGGCTGTTCTTCGCCGCATTGAACTTTCTCAGGAAGTTCCAGCTTCAGATATCATCAGATTAGAGGGACTCGAGATTAATGTATCTAACTATTCAGTTAAGGTTGGTGGTAAGCAGGTATCCTTTACACCTAAAGAAGTTGATATCCTTCACCTCTTAGCTTCTCACCCAGGTTCAGTATTAAACCGTGACCAAATAATCAAAAATGTATGGGGTGACAGTTTTGATGGTGATCCACGTACTATTGATACTCATATAAAAAGAATTCGCCAGAAGATTACATATGATGGTTGTGGTTACAACATCAACACAGTTTACGGCGTAGGATATAAATTCGAGGTTATCTAAGTGTTTCGCCATAGCTATATTATGCGAAGAATGTTTATGCTGGTGTTTATTGCACTGGCATCTGCAGCCGTACTCGCAGGTATTGCTTTTGGCATCGCTGGTCGACAGATTGCTTTTAATAATCAGGTAGATGACGCATATTCACAGGCTGTTAAGGTATCTGAAGTATTATCGGGCAATAATAATTTGTCGTTAATTAATACATACAATTACGTCTTATATCCATCTTCATTAGAATCCAGGAGTTATTTCATCACTGATAGTAATGGTAACCTGGTTTTGCCTGGAAATTTTAATCACGACAATGATGAAAACAAGAGCAGATGTCTTGAATATGTTCGTAATGAAGTTGGCAATGAAGACTCCTGGGAAAATGGTATCGCATTCGTTAACAGTACTTTTGCTCTTAATAAGATACTAATGATTAGAATACCATTCCTAAAAGATGGAACAGTATATTATGTAATTCAGTACTCAGTAGTTAATGAGAATAATGATTTGATAAGCGAATACTTGAACATACTTTTCTTATCAACAATGGCTTCAGCTCTTGCAATGATGGTACCAACTGTAATCTCTGTAGATGTTATTACCGAGCCTTTACAGGAAGTTAATAACATAGCTAAGGAATATGGTCGTGGTAACTTAAGCATACGAGCAAATGAAAACAGCATAGGCGAAGCTGGAGAACTCGCGTCGTCGTTTAACAGCATGGCTGACAGACTCTCGAAATCCATCAACGACTTAACAAACGAGCGTAACAAACTCGAGAATATTTTTAATGTTATATCAGAAGGAATCATAGTATTTGATGAAAGCGGCTCTATTACATTCATTAATGAAGTAATGAAGACTATATTTAGTAAGGTTCCAAGCAAGAACACTTTTGTTGAGAGACTGCAGATTATCCCTTTCGAGGAGTTTTGGGATGATTTGACTATTTGTATAACAGAACTTGAGAATAAGAAGTCTACTATAGAGTCTGTTAACTACGCTTATGAGTATGATATTGTTCCCCGCTTTGATGCTGATAACAAGGATTTATGTATAGGTGCAATTGGATTCTTCCGAGACATTACTGAGGAACATAAGCTTGATATGACACGTCGAGATTATGTAGCTAACATTTCCCATGAGCTTAGAACCCCACTTCAAACTCTTCGTGGTTTGATTGAGCCACTTGCTGATGGCATGGTTCGTAAGGATGAAGATCGTATGAGATACTACGATATCATTTTAAATGAGACGCTGCGTCTCTCTCGCCTTATAGACGACATGCTTGAGTTATCCAAGCTTCAGTCAGGAACAATTACAATGCAGATGTATCCTTTTGACATGAATAAGATAGTCGACAGCATCTACGCACGCTTTACTCCAATTATGCGAGAGTCAGGTATCTACTTCTCTATCAATAACAATACAGGCAAACTTCCTACAGTTAATGGTAATCCGGACAGAGTAAACCAAATTCTTGTAATTCTGCTTGATAATGCCAAGAAATATACACCTAATGGTGGCTCAATTACTTTGTCTACAGAATATGACGAAGACCTCGGAAAGATTTATATTTCTGTTGCTGATACGGGTCAAGGTATTCATGAGTACGATATTGGTCATATTTTTGAACGATTCTTCAAAGCAGATCGAGCTCGTGGCAAGAAGGGTACTGGTCTTGGCCTTGCAATTGCAAAAGAACTTCTCAACTATATGGGAGAAGAGATTACTGTGCGAAGTGAATATGGTAAGGGTACAACATTTACATTTACTCTTAAGAAAGCTGAGGCAGTTAGTAATTGGGAGTAAGAATTAATAAATTCATTGCATCATCCGGCTTTTGCTCCAGAAGAGAAGCTGACCGCCTGGTTGAAGCTGGCAAAGTTACCGTCGATGGTATAGTTGCTGTTAATGGAACAGTCGTTGATGATGGTTCTATCGTTAAAGTAGATGGTGTTGAGGTAACTCCTGAAGAGACTCACATCTATATCGCACTTCATAAACCACTTGGAATTACATGTACAACAGACAGGCGTGATCCTACTAATATCATTGATTATATCGGCATGGATGACCGAGTCTTCCCTATTGGTCGCCTGGATAAGAATTCATCAGGATTAATCCTTCTTACAAACGATGGAGATATCGTTAATAAGCTTTTACGCGCTGAACATGGACATGAGAAAGAGTATCAGGTTCGAGTTGAGCAGAAGCTTAATCGCGATTTCAAAGAAAAAATGGAGGCTGGTATTTACCTTAAAGACTTAGAACGTAAGACTTTACCATGTAAGGTTAAAGTAACTAATCCCCATACTTTTAATATCATCTTAAAGCAGGGTCTTAATCGTCAAATTCGTCGTATGTGTGAAGAATTAGGTTATCGAGTAACCAAACTTCGACGCGTAAGATTTATGAATATTGAACTAGGAGATTTGCCTTATGGCGAACACAGAGTTCTTTCTTCATCTGAAGTTCGCACACTTAAGGAAGCAACAAAGTAAATCTTAGAATCTGCCGATTAATCGAACAATCTTCTCGAGTGGGCGCTTAAGAATGACATACCAGATTTCTTTCTTGCCATAACGTTCAACTAAAATTGTATATACAGGTGCTGTTTTACCCGCGATTACATCAGTAAATATCTGATCGCCAACCATAACACATTCTTCTTTGGTAACCTGCATTTTCTCTATAGCCTTATAAATACCCACAGGTCTTGGCTTATGAGCATAGGTTACGCATGGAATATTAAGCGCCTGTGCAATACCCGAAGATCTGCCAGATTTAGCATTGGAAACTAATATGCATTTGAAACCTTCGCTTTGGATTTTGCTAATGAATTCTCTTGAATATTCAGTTGGTGCCGTAGCATGATCTGGTCCAAGAGTATTATCAAAATCAAGAAGGAAGCAGGTTTTACCAGCTTCTTTTAGCTCCTGAAGAGGAATTTCTGTGACTGCTTTATAAACAGCATCGGGTTTCAACGCATTAAATATATTCATATTGGCAATTTTATATATAAAGTACTTAAAAGTAAAATATGTTGTGATATTATTAGTCGAATAAATATTGAGGTGACATATATGAAGATTGCTAAATTCGGTGGTTCATCACTTGCAAACGCAGCTCAGATAAAGAAAGTATGCGACATCGTTCTCGCAGATTCTGATCGTAAGATTATTGTTGTTTCCGCTCCAGGCAAGCGAACATCTGATGATATTAAGGTTACAGATTTACTTATTGCTACAGCCAAAGCTCGTCTTGCTGGTGGTTCTTATGAAGATGAACTTAATGCAGTTATCGCTCGCTATAGAGAGATTTGTGATGATTTAAATATTGAAGATACTCTTCCAGATGTTATTGAGACATTAAAAACTGCTGCAGCTTCTGACACATCTGATGAAGTTACATATATGGATACTGTTAAGGCAATGGGTGAAGATTGTAATGCACGCGTAGTTGCAGCTTATCTCTCCTCCATTGGTCATCCAGCTAAGTACTGCAATCCTAAGGAGTGCGGACTTTTCTTGGAGCACGATGCTGCTGGTAAGGCTAAGATTCTTGGTGAGTCCTATGACAATCTCTCCGAACTTGCTCATGAAAAGTGCATCTGTATCTTCCCTGGATTCTATGGTTATGGTCGCGATGGCAAGATTATCACATTCTCACGTGGTGGTTCTGATGTAACTGGTGCAATTCTCGCAGGCGCAGTAAACGCAGAGGTTTATGAGAATTGGACAGATGTTGATAACGTATTCGCTGTAAATCCAAATCTTGTTAAGAATCCATTCCCTATCACTGAGATTACATATGATGAGATGAGAGAGTTAGCTTACGCTGGTTTCTCCGTTCTTCATGAAGAAGCTTTATATCCAGTATATGTTCGTGATATTCCAGTTCATATTAAGAATACAAACAATCCATCCGCAAAGGGTACAAGAATTGTTGCAAACAGAACTCGTTATGATTCCCTCGTTACTGGTATCGCTGGTGAGAAAGGTTTCCTAACAATCACAGTTACCAAGTATCTTATGAACCACGAAGTTGGCTTTATCTCTAAGCTTTTGGAGATTCTCGCTGAAGAAGGTATTCCAGTTGAGCACCTCCCTTCTGGTATCGATTCAATCACAATCATTGCACGTAAGAAGTATTTCACACCTGAGAAGGAAGAAATTGTTATCAACCGTTTCCGTAACGAAGCAAAGGCTGAGACAGTTAAGGTTGACCGCGATTTGGCAATCGTAATGATCGTTGGTCAGGCTATGGAAAAGTCTGTAGGTATTATGGCTCGTGCAGCTTCTGCATTATCCACTGCTGGTATCAATCTCAGAATTGTTAATCAGGGCGCATCTGAGATTTCAATGATGTTCGGTGTATCTGAAGAATACTGTGACTACGCTGTAAGAGTATTGTACAAAGAGTTGTTCAGATATTAATTTGTGTAATTAATACTAAATCCATTTAAAGTCCCGTTATATAGCGGGACTTTTTATTTTGGGATGATAAGTGTGTTTATTTTTGCTTATTAATCTAATCAACACATTGTAATACGAGTATTGTGTGTTTTCATATCCTTTGCTACGATTTCAACACACTTAGCAAAAGTACTTGTGTGTTTATTTAATCGATTTACTCAAATTAACATACTTTTTCTCAAAAGCAGTGTGTTGAATTAAGAAGAATTCAATTATGAACACACTTCTCATCTTAAATCTCATTTTAAATATCGCTTAACCAGATCATCAATTACTTTTAAATCAAAGTTATTCTTTGTTTCATATGAATAGATGATATTCTCCCCTGGATAGTATCCATTTTTTGAATAAGCATTAATTTTCTTAACATTTCTAGTCGCATAATTAGGATCATCCATCATACCTAGATGTTCCCAATAATATTCTCTTCTTGTTCTAATATTCAACAATTTGAAATCAGGATGAACAATGCCAATATCTTTGAGGTATACAGGATACTCATAATGATAAGGGATTCCTTCGCTAAAGAATTTATCGGCTAGTATTTTTTCCGACTTAGATCTTACCAACTCGCCTTTGTTAGTTATATATGTCACAGCATTACTATTAATGCTTAATCCTTCATATTTTTCCTGAATCCATTTATTGATAAATGATTCATCATTCAATACCAATGGCTTAATTAAGCACTTACGTTCATCACTTAGACTATTAAATATATCAATTGCTTGATTAGGTTCATACATTCGCAAAAAAGACTTAATTTGTTTCAGTTCCATTTTAAGTGCTGATAACACTTTGATATCATAATCTTTCTGTGCTAAGTCAGTAATTAATTTTCTATTTGATTTTCTAATATACGTAGTTTTAGAAACCTCATCATACAATAAATAAGTAGTCATTTTCCCATTACTACTAATCCTAAGTCTCCCGCTCGGGTAGTTGTTAATTCGCGACTCGATAATATCAATCAGTTTCTGCAATTCCGCAATTCGTTTTTCCAACTGTTCTTCGATTATAATCATGATAAATATTCCTCCACTATGTAATTTGATTCATATACTTTTAATACAATCTGACCTGACTGGTCAGTACGGTAAACAACTGAATTGGCAGCAGATAAACGTTCCAAAGTATCACAACTAGGGTGGCCATATGAGTTATTACGACCAACTGATATGATTGATACTTTAGGTGAACATGCTGACAGAAAAATTGCTGAACTAGAATATTTCGAGCCGTGGTGACCAACCTTAAGAACATCGCAGTTCAAATCATAAAGGCCAGTTAAAACTAACTCGCTATCAAATCCTACGTCGCCAGTTAAAAGCAAACTGAGACCAGGACTCCTAACCATAAGAACGACGCTGTCTTCGTTACCTCCGTCAACTACTTCTTGTGGCCATAGACACTCGATGCACAAAGAATCATTAATAACAAATACATCTCCACAAGAAATGTCATAGCATGTAAGCAGAGTATCAATCCTTCCAACAGAATCAAGGTACATAAGACCTCCAATGTGGTCCTCATCCATATGAGTGGCGATACCAACATCGATACTACTAATACCATAGTAATCAAGTATATCCATCAATGCATATTGGCCTTCACTTGTAATGCCACCATCAACCATTATTGATTTACCATCACAAATAATCAGACAACAGTCCCCCTGCCCTACGTCTGGAAAAACAACTAGATAATCCGGCCTGTTTATATAAACTACAAAAGAAAAACAGAACCCAACAAACAAAACTCCAACTGAAGGAAGAATCAAAAAATGCCTAATTATCCCCTTAGGCATTAAAAGCACAACAAACAAAGCAAACAATGAATAAAGAACAAATATCGATAAGCCCCTGCTAGAAGCTCCGCCAATGGAAAAATGCGAACACCAGCTCATCAAAAATGACAACAGCTTAAGTAAAATCGAGCACGTTAATGGTAATCCACTTACGACTGAAGGAATAAAAAAGACACAAGCTAGTGATGCAATAAAGGATGCGATTATCTGAACGAATACGTGAATAACAGAAAAATAGTAAGTACTATTAATCCAAAAAGGCATCATACCAAGAGTTGCCGATAGCATTGGAGACAGCACAGACACAAATAACTGTGGAATTTTTATACATAAAAGAAGTTCAGATATGCGTTCACCGAACAAACGAATGAACAATGCTGCCATAAAGCTCATTTGAAAACCAGTGCTCATGCAGGAAAACGGATCTGAAAACACCATGATTATCGTAGCTAATGACATACCCGATAAATAGTCACGAGAAGCATATGCACATGAACTCATAATTGCAGCTCTGGTTACTGATTCAGACCAACCTGTAAAACACCCCAGTAACAAACAAAACAACAGATAAACTGGTACAGCATTACGCTTTTTAAATCTCATTTCAGACATAAACGCTGAAACTATCATCAAAAAACCTGAAAAATGTGTTCCTGAAACAGCTAATAAATGTGAGCAGTTAGACAGCTTAAAATTCCTTACAACAGTATCATCAACAAGGCTCTTATCGCCCATGAACACCGCACCGGCAAGTCCCTTGTCAGACTCATCAAAAAGTCCAACAACATATCTCCTTAAAGCAAAGCTACTCCTATTAATCCAATCGACAAACTTAAACTGTGACTTACTAATAACTTCAGTCTCATCTGCATATAAAACACCAGTAATTCCTCTTGAACGTAAGTATCTTCCATAATCAAAAACACCAGGATTAGTAGGAGATTCAGGAATTTTGACAATACCGCTAATAATTACACTGTCACCTACGCAAAAAACATCAGCAGAATCTGCACTGTATAAAACACGGGATCCGTTTAATTTTATCTCATAAGTGACACTACCATCGAGCTTATAATCAACACTTCGTACATATCCAACTGTATCTGTACAACTAAAACCAGCGGGTTTAAAGCATAGGGAAACATAAAAATTAACAACTACAATACATATTAAAGCTGGCATTACCAGAGGCCTCTTCATAAGGCGTTCTCGAATTAGTCCATATAGTGCAAATATCTCATTTTTCTGTAACATAAAAGGTATGTTAGAATAGTTAAAAATAGATTTGGGACAAAATTGGCGACAAAAAACGACAAGATTTGTCGCCAAAATACTTATAGATGGTGGTTAGTATCCGTGGAAATAGACTTTCGTAAAGCAAAACTAGAAGCAGTAGCAGGCCAGATGGACCAGTGTCCTGACTCAAATCTTCCTGAAGTAGTGCTCTCAGGAAGATCAAACGTAGGCAAGTCTTCCCTAATAAATGCACTCGTTGAT